>CAIWAH010000237.1 GCA_903910585.1 uncultured Verrucomicrobiota bacterium | reverse complement strand
GCCGGAGAGGCGGTTGCCCTTGAGATAAATGTTGGCGAACGGGGCGAAGTATTTGGGGCCGGCCAGATCGTTGGTGATCCACGCGTTGAGCGGGCGCAGGTCCTTGATCCGGTTGTTCTCGAGGAACAGGAACGTCGGCGCCCGGAGTCCCGTGAGCGGCGTGATGTCCGCAATGCGGTTCCGGGCGAGGGAAACGCTGGAAAGCCGCCGCATCTGTTCGAGTCCGGCGATGCCGGTTAGCTTGTTGTCATCCGCGTGCAGGGTCACCAGGCGCGGCAGGCCGGTGACCGGTGCGAGGGAGGCGATCTGATTCTGACTCAGGTAAAGCGAGGCGAGATTGGTGAGTCCGGACAGGGCGGCGAGGTCCTTCACCCGATTGCGCGAGAGTTCGATGTATTGCAGGGCCGGAACCGTGGCCAGCGGGGCGAGGTCGGACACCTGGTTGGTGGCGAGGTTGAGGTATTGCAGCTGGCGCAGTCCCTTCAGGGGCGAAAGGTCCGTGATGCGGTTCCCGGCGAGGTCGGCGGCGGCCAGGGCCTTGCAATGCTCCAGTCCCGCCAGGTTGGTGATGCCGCGGCCGTTGGCGTTGAAGGTGGAGACGTTGGCAACGTCGGCGGCCGTCAGCGGGGAATTGGTGTAACGCTTGGCGAACACCTGCTGGCGCACCGCCTCTTCGAGCCGGGAGTCGGCGAAAATCGGGGGTTCCGCAGCGCCGGACCGGACGGTGGCGAACAGGCTGGCGACCAGGGCGAAAACGGCGGCGGGAAAGAAAATGCGGCGCATCATGGGACGACGTTTTTGTGGGAGATGCCCGAAGGCCCCGTCAAGACGCATTCCCCGGCCGGCGGCTTCAACGGCGGCGCCGGGACTGGCCGGAAGGGCTATTTCTTCTCCTTCTCCTTCTTCGGATTCAGCTGCTCCTCGACCTGCTTGACGTAGTTCTCAAACTCCTGGGCGAGCTTGTTGTGCGCCTCGACCGTCTTGGTCTGTTCCATCGCGAGCGCATTGTATTTCTTGACCATCTCATTGCGGTCGTCCGCCAGCTTCTTGAACTCGCCGTTCAGGTTGCTGATGGACTGGTTCTGGATGCGGATGCTCTGGTTGGCGTTTTGGACCGCATTGCTGAACGCGATCACCAGGTTGCTGGAGTAATTGAGATTGGCCTCAAACTTGGCGACCTCCAGTTCCAGCTTGTTGACCTTGGACCTGTTGGTCTTGTTTTCGGCCATGATGTCCGCCCGCCGCTTCTCCACGTCGGCCAGTTCCGCCTGGTAACGGGTGGCCTTGTTCTCGGCCTCATTTTGCAGGGTCATGAGGACGACATTGGTTTGCCGGAGCGATTCGATGCCCTTGCGGAACGTGGTTTCCCGGGTCCACTGGTAGGCTGCCAATCCGCACAGTCCGAGCGACAGGAGGATGAGGATGATGACGCCGACATTGGCGTCCTCAAGACGACGACGGGAAACAGACTTCGAGGTTTTCATTCCAAGGCAGGGAAACCGGGAATTCGGGCAGGCCGAAATTCCCGGTCACGGTGGGCACTGGTGCCCGCTTTGTCAAAAGGGCGTTGCCGGGGCTCAGAGCCGGGCGACGAGCAGTTCCCGCTGGAAAATCATCTCCTTGGGCAGGAACTGGTAGAGCTTCATGAAGAGTTCGTCCTGCTGGAGGATCTCCCGGCGCCATTCGTCCGGATTCATCTCCTGCAATTGCTCGAACTGCTCCCGGGTGAAGCCGGGCAGGCCGTCGGTGTCGAAGTCCTCCCAGCGCGGCACCCAGCCGAGGGCGCCTTCCTGACCGCCGGCCCGGCCGCGGCAACGGTCGATGATCCACTTCAGGACCCGCATGTTCTCGCCGAACCCCGGCCAGAGGAATTTGCCTTCCGCACTCTTGCGGAACCAGTTGACGTGGAAGACCCGCGGCGGCGCCTTCATGCGTTTCCGCATGTCGAGCCAGTGACGGAAGTAACGGCCCATGTTGTAGCCGCAGAAGGGCAGCATCGCCATCGGGTCGCGCCGGACCTGGCCGACGGCGCCCGCGGCGGCGGCGGTGGTTTCGCTGCCCATCGTGGCGCCCAGAAAGACGCCGTGGCCCCAGTTGAAGGCCTGGAAGACGAGCGGCACCGTGGTGGCGCGCCGGCCACCAAAGATGATCGCATCAATGGGCACGCCCTGGGCCGAATGGGCTTCCCCGGCCAGCATCGGGTTGTTGGCCATGGGCGCGGTGAAGCGGGAGTTCGGATGGGCAGCCTTCTCCTTCGAGTCCGGCGTCCAGGGGCGGCCCTGCCAGTCGAGGCATTCCGCCGGAGGCGGGTCGTCGTGACCTTCCCACCAGACGGTGCCGTCGGGTTTCAGCGCGACGTTCGTGAAGATGGTGTCGCGGGCAATGGTCGCCATCGCGTTGGGATTCGTCTTCGCATTCGTGCCCGGAGCGACCCCGAAGTATCCGGCCTCCGGATTGATGGCATAAAGGCGTCCGTCGGCGCCGGGCTTCATCCAGGCGATGTCATCGCCCACGGTCCAGATTTTCCAGCCCTGGAAACGCTCCGGCGGGACCATCATGGCGAAGTTGGTCTTGCCGCAGGCGCTCGGAAAGGCGGCCGCGACGAACGTCTTCTCGCCCGCCGGTGATTCCACGCCGAGGATCAGCATGTGCTCCGCCATCCAGCCCTCGTTGCGGCCCATCCACGAGCCCAGGCGCAGGGCAAGGCACTTCTTGCCGAGCAGCACATTGCCGCCATAGCCGGAGCCGACCGAGATGATCTCGTCGTCCTGGGGGAAGTGGCAGATGAACCGCCGGTCCGGATGGCAGTCGAGCAGGCAGTGCAGGCCGCGGTTGAAGCGGGTGGACTCGCCCAGCTCGGTCCAGGCCAGGTCGCCCATGCGCGTCATGATGCGCATGTTCAGCACGACGTAGATGGAATCGGTCAGTTCCACGCCGACATGGGTGAGCGGTGAGCCCGCCGGCCCCATCAGGTAAGGCACGACAAACATCGTCCGGCCGCGCATCGAACCCCTGGCCAGCGCGTGCAACTTGGCCCGCATCTCCGCCGGGTCGGCCCAGTTGTTGGTGGGCCCCGCCTCCTCGGCCGAGGGCGTGCAGATGAATGTGCATTGCTCGACCCGGGCCACGTCGTTCGGATTGGAGCGGTGGTAGTAGCAGCCGGGCAGCTTTTCCTGGTTGAGCGGCTGGAGGATCCCCTCGGCGACGGCAGCGGCGTAAAGGGCGGCCTTCTCCGCCTCGGAGCCGTCGCACCAGAAAATGCGGTCGGGTTGGGTGAGGGCGGCCATTTCCTCCACCCAGCGCCGGACGGCGGCGGACGGGGCGGGGCGTTTTCCGAAGGCGTCGAGGGAAGCGTTCATAATGCGGACGTGTCGGTCCGATGCGAAACTCTCGCCGGAGACCCGGGGCTGCTCCACCGAATTTGTTTTCTGGTCTCCCGTCCGTTCCCGCGGCGAATTCAGCATCCGGCCTTGCGCTTCGGGAGCGGCGACGCCGACGCTGCCGCACGCGCACATGAACTCCCTGACGGACCTGATCTTTCACGACGGACAGTTTCTCGGCATCGAGTGGCACCTGTGGAAAGTGCTGGGCTGGTGCGGCAACGTCGCCTTCTTCTCGCGCTTCCTGGTCCAGTGGTATGCGACCGAAAAGCGGAAGGAAGTCGTCGTGCCGCCGGTCTTCTGGTGGCTGAGCCTGGGCGGGTCGTGGCTGCTGCTGTCCTACGCGCTCTTTTACCAGCGCGACTCGGTGTTCATTTTTGCGAACGCCTTCAACTGGATTCCCTACCTGCGCAACCTCGTCATCCATCGCCGGCATCTGAAGGCGCACATGACCTGCACGGCCTGCCAGCACGTGAACCCTCCGGCCGCCCGCTATTGCATGCACTGCGGCACGCGGTTGCCGGAGGTGACTCCGAAAACCGGCGCCCCCGCGTCGGCGGCCTGAGCGGCTCCGGGCCGATTGTGGGCGATTGCCGGCCGCTGCCCGTCACTCCGCCTTGGGGTCGAAGGCATCCCGCAGGCCGTCCCCGAGGAAGTTCAGCGCGAGCAACGTGAGCGCCAGGACGCCCCCGGGGCCCGCGATCAGCCACCACCGGACGCGCAGCGGATTGATCTGCGCCGCGCCTTCGGCCAGGAGGGTGCCCAGGCTGGCCTGCGGCGGTTGGATGCCGAGGCCGAGGAAGCTGAGGAAACTCTCGTAAAGCACCACCGCCGGAACGGTGAGCGTCAGGTAAACGATCACCAGGCCGGTGACGTTGGGCAGGATATGCCGGAACAGGATCCGGACCGGTCCTGCGCCCAATGCCTGGCTCGCCAGCACAAACGGCCGGGTGCGCAGCGAGAGCACCTGTCCGCGCACGATCCGGGCCATGGTCAGCCAGGAAACGGCGCCCAAACCAACGAACAGGAACGTCAGCCGTGCGGCCGGCTCCAGCGCCGGCGCGACCGACCCCAGCAAGCCCTTCACGTAACCCTCCATCGTGGTGATCAGCACGATCACGAACACCACGCTCGGCAACGAATACAGGACGTCCACGAACCGCATCATCACGCCGTCGGTGCGCCCGCCGGCATAACCCGCCACGAGTCCCCACGAGACGCCAATCACCAGGCTCACGGCCGTGCCCACCGCGCCCACCAGCAGGGAGATCCGGGTGCCGGCAAAGGTGCGCGCGAACACGTCGCGTCCATGAACATCGGTGCCGAACCAATGGGTCCAGGTGGGTTCCGCGAAGGCCTCGCCGCTGCCATGACTTCGGGTGCCGTCGCTGAACAGCGGCACCGCCAGCGCGAGCCCCAGCACCAGCCCGAGGAATACCGCGGAGATCAGTGCCGGCCGGTGGGTCCACAGCCGCCGCCACGCCCGCTGACGGGGCGATCTCGACCAAGTTGCGGGTGAACTGGGCATGAGAGCAGAAGGTGCCGGCGAACTTGCGCGGCAGCCTTCGGAGCCCGCGCCGGCCGGTCAAGCCGGCGCTGCCGGCATCGCGAAGACCGGCAGGGATCGCGCCTGCCCCATCTGGTGGATTTTGGGAAAAATCGTTGTTTCCGGGCCGCCGGTTCCTAGGTTCGCCGCCGTGACGAAGACGTTCGCCGATCTGGGTTTCCCCGGGCGGCTCATCGCTGTGGAGGGGCTGGACGGTTCCGGCAAGTCCACCCAGGTTCACCTGCTGCTCAAGTGGCTCGAACAGCAGGGGTGCAGGGTGTTCTTCTCCGAGTGGAATTCGTCCGCGCTGGTCAAGAGCGCCACGAAGAAGGGGAAGACCCAGAACCTGCTCACGCCGACGACGTTCAGCCTGATCCACGCCACCGACTTCGCCGACCGCTACGAACGTCAGCTCGTGCCGCTGCTGCGGGCCGGCTACCTGGTCCTGTGCGACCGCTACATCTTCACCGCGTTCGCCCGCGACACCGTGCGCGGCTGCCCGCCGGACTGGGTCCGTGGCGTCTATTCCTACGCGGCGTTGCCCGACCTCACGTTCTTCTTCAGGGCTTCCCTGGAGGTGTCGCTCGCCCGCATCCTCGACAACCGGCCCGTGCTGAAATTCCACGAGGCCGGCATGGACCTGCACCTTTCGTCGGATCCCTATGAGAGCTTCCGCATCTTCCAGGGACGGATCTTCGAGCAGTATCTGGCCATGAGCACCGAGTTCGGCTTCACGATGATGGATGCGAACCAGCGCATCGAGGAGCAGCAGGGACTCGTCCGGAAGATTGTCGCCGCGAAGATCGATCTGCCCCGGTTCTGTTCGGCCAAAGCCCGCTGACCATGCCCGCCATCAAGTCCAAGTCCGCCCGCCCCGCCCGCCCGTCTGTGGCCCCGGTCATCGTGCCGGAGGTGACCCCGAAGCGGTTCTTCGGCCACGGCCTCCCCGGCACCGACCTGCCCAAACTCAACGGCAAGCTCATCGTCGTCGAGGGGGCCGACGGTTCGGGTCGCTCCACGCAGATCCAGAAGCTCACCGCCTGGCTGGAAGGAGCCGGACACGCCACGGTCCAGGTCGGGCTCAAACGCTCCTCCCTGGTCAGCGAGGAGCTGGAGCAGGCGCAGAACGGGAACATCCTCTCGCGCACCACGCTGTCGCTCTTCTACGCGACCGACTTCGCGGACCAGATGGAGCATCTGATCCTGCCTTCGCTGCGGGCCGGTTTCATCGTGCTGGCCGACCGTTACATCTACACGCTCATGGCGCGGGATCTCGTGCGCGGGATGGACGAGTCCTGGCTGAAGAACCTCTACGGAATCACCCTGGTGCCGGATGCGGTGTTCTATCTGGAAGTCTCGCCCGAGCAGTTGGTGCAGCGCGTCTTCGCGAAGAACCAGGCCCTCGACTACTGGGAGAGCGGCATGGACCTCGGCCTGTCGCGCGACATGTTCGACAGCTTCCTGCAATACCAGGGCCGCATGCGGGACACCTTCCGGCGGCTGCAGAAGACCTACGGCTTCACCATCGTGGACGGCGAGCGCCCGCCCGAGGAGATCAACCGCGAGCTCCAGCAGCGGATTGAGCGGGTGTTGGCGGGAAAGTAGAGAGAGCATGTGGAATTCCGCCTCGCCCGAACAGTTTCGAACGAACAACTTTAGTCTGCTTCGTCTGGGCTTGGCCGGTCTGGTTCTGTTCGCCCACTCGTTTGTTGCGGTAAATGGGAGCAACCGGGGAGAGCCGTTGTATGAATTGACCGGCGGGCGGTTGGATCTCGGTGCGCTGGCGGTAAACGGGTTCTTCATCGCAAGCGGGTTTATGGTGAGCGAGAGCCTTTTCCGCGGTCGGGGGACTTGGGACTTCCTTCGGAAACGCACGCGCCGGCTTTATCCGGCGTTTTTCGCACTCTGGCTGCTCCAAGCGCTGATCATCGCCCCCTTGGCCTCGAAAGGCGATTTTCAGGGTTATTCCCTGCGTCAAGTGGGCATCTTGCTGTTCAATTTGGCAACCTTGTCGAGCTATGGATATCCATTCGGTGGATTGCTGCAGGTCTTTCCAGACAACCCCGTGCCAGGGGAGATGAACGTGTCCCTGTGGACGCTTCGTTACGAGTTCGGGTGTTACCTGGGTTTGGCCGCCTTGGGCTGGCTTGGATGGTTTCGGCAACGTTGGCTGGTGACCGTGCTGTTCTTGATCGCTTGGGCTGTCCATATCTCCGGATGGCGCCTGCCATGGCATCGCATTCTGACCGCCTTGGTGGCTGACGGGACCTATTGGCCCCGTTTTGCGACCTATTTCCTTGCGGGGGCGACCTTTTGGCATTGGCGGGGGCGAATTCCGCGGCGAACCGCCTTCGGGGTCATTGCTCTCGGGCTGACAATCATCGCATTCGGGTTGCCGGGTCTGATTCCTGCCCTGTTGCCGCCCGCGTGGTGCTACGCGCTGATGTGGCTCGCTTATTGTCCCGGCAACGCGTTGCAGCGGATGTACGATGCCACGGATGTGTCCTATGGAACGTATCTCTATGCGTTTCCCATCCAACAGGTGGTCGTCATGGTGCATCCTGAAGCGAGTGTGGCCGAGGTATTCCTCGTCACCTTGCCTCTCACCTTGCTGGCCGGATTTGCCAGTTGGCACCTTGTCGAGAAGCGGTGGCTTCGGGTGGCCAGGGCCGAAATGGCAGCATCGAGAAATGGACTGTCCGGTAATTGATGTCTCGCCAGAACCGCCGCCGCCGATTCAATGCGAATCCTAAAGCAGCCTTGAGCTCAACTGTTTGACTGTTGTCAAACTGCCACTAGCGTCCTGACCAGCGTTCGTCAGGAATCCAACTGCCTTGAAACCGGCCCTCACGCCCCGACTGGTCCTGCTCCTTCCCGCGTTTCTTTCGCTGACGGCGGCGGACTGGCCCCAATACCGGGGGCTGCATCACGACGGTTCCTCGGCCGAATCGTTGCGGACCAACTGGAGCCAGACGGCCCCGAAAGTGGTTTGGAAGCGGTCGATTCAGCCGGCGTGGAGTTCGATCACGGTTTCCGGAGGGCGCGCATTCACCCAGGTCAACCGCCGGTTGGCTGGACAGCAGCGCGAAGTCTGCGTGGCGCTCAACGCGGACACGGGAGCCGAGTTGTGGGCGGCGGACCTCGACACGGCCTCGTATCCCGACGCCGGCACCGGCAGCACCGACGGTCCGCGATCTACGCCGACGATCGACGGTGACCGGGTTTTCGTGCTCACGTCCTACCTCAAACTTTATTGCCTCCGGGCCGACACCGGGGCGTTGGTCTGGAAGCGGGATTTCGTGTCGGAATTCCCCGGAACCGAAGTGATCAACTGGCAGAGTGCGGCTTCGCCCGTGGTGGTGGGCGACCTCATCTACCTTAACTGCAACGTCGCCAACCGCCGGCTGATGGCGGTTCGGAAATCCGACGGCGTCACGGTCTGGAGCGGGCAAAACGACACCATGACGCATGCGTCACCGGTTTACGCGACGATCGGCGGAACTCCGCAGATGGTCTTCCTGACGGCGCGCGGCACGGTTGGGGTGACGCCCGACACCGGCACGGTGCTCTGGCGGCATAGCTTTACGCCCTCGTCCACCTCCACGGCGGCGAGTCCGGTAGTGGCCAATGACATCGTGTATGCCTCGTGCGCCTACGCGCTCGGGGCCTGGACCGCCAAGGTGACCCGGAACGGGGCGACCTTCTCGGTCGGACAGACGGACTTCAAACGCAGCAGCGCCTACCAGAACCACTGGTCCACGCCGGTGCACCATGACGGCTACCTTTACAGCGTCGTGGAACGCAGCACGCGGAGCCTTGCCTGTTTCAGCATGGCCGGCCGCACGAACACCTGGACCACCAGCACTGTCGGCTCGGGCAATCCCGGTTATGCGTCGCTCATCAAGGTGGGGGGCAAGCTGCTGGTGCTGACCGAGCCCGGCGAACTTGTCCTGCTGGAACCCAATCCCGCCGCCTACACCGAAATCGCCCGTTACCAGGCGCTCAACGGCACCTCGTGGAACCATCCCGCCTTTTCCAACGGGCGCATTTACGCGCGGAGCGACACCGAAATCGTCGCCCTGGAGGTCGCGGCGGCGGTCGCCCCGTTGCCCGCGCTGCGGCTGGCGGCGGAACTCCGCCTGGATGTCGGCCGCCTCCGCGTGCGGATCACCGCGGAAAACGGAGCCGCCCTCACCGCTGCCGAGGCTCTCCGCGTGCAGCTGCAATTGGCCGCGCCACCGTCCAACGACATTGCGGCGTGGCAGGCCGCTGAGGTGTCCTTCAGCCCGGTCGGAGCCGGCTTGGAAGCCGAGTTTCCGGTTCCTGCCGATTCAACCTTTCTGCGGGTGGTGGAGCGCTCCGCCCAGTGACCCCAAAAACGAACCACCCCATGAACGTTCCTGCCGCTCCCGGTCTTCGTCGGGCCTTCACCCTGATCGAACTGCTGGTCGTCATCGCCATCATCGCGATTCTGGCGGGAATGCTGTTGCCCACTCTGGCCGGTGCCAAGGAGCGGGCCCAGCGGACGGCGTGTCTCAACAACATGCGGCAGTTCATCCTCGCGTCGCTGCTTTACGCGAATGACAACCAACAGTTCCTACCGCAGGGCGGCACCGACAAGGCAGATCAGAAGGACACCCACACGCCCGTTTTTTCTACGATAAACCAGACCAATCTCCTGCGCTACACCACCCAGCTGAAGGCGTTCGACTGCCCCAACCTCACCCGCTGGATGCAGAAGCCCGAATGGCGCAACCATCCCGACTACGGCATCGCCATCGGCTACCATTATCTGGGAGGGCATCCGAATTCCCCCTGGGGTCTGATCGACGGCGTGACCAACACCTGGACTTCCCCGCAAAAGGCCACCGAAGACCCTTCGCTTGTTCTGCTGGCCGACCTGAATGTGGATTCGCCCGCCTACCAACGCATCCTTGCCCCGCACACCGCCCGGGGGCCCAAGGTCGCTGAGAACCAATACTTCGACGACCACCCGGAAGCCTACGACCAGCGCCCCGTCGATCTTGGCGCAAAAGGCGGCAACGTGGGTCTGCTCGACGGTTCGGTGGCGTGGAAGGACATCCGCCGCATGAATCGCTACCGCGGTTCCCAGATCTGGGGCGCGGACGGTTGCTTCGGCTATTGGTGAGCGGCTGCGCGCCGCGGGTTTGGCGGCGCCTGACGCCAGTCATCCTCCGGACCGCATGAAGCGGGCGTTTCGACGCCAATGATTCATTCCGCCTGGCTGTTCAGCTGCCCGGCATGCGGCCCCGGTCGGAGGCTTTTCCCATGAACCCCTCGAACAGTGCCTGCGGGAGGCCGCGCGTGCGCGGATTGTCGGGCTGATAGTAGCCGTTGAAGCCGCAGGTGAGGAAGCGGTGGCCCTGGCGGAACAGGCCGTCGTTGCGTGGCGGACCGAGATACTGGTCGTCCACGGCCTTCGCCGCGGGACAGACGAACGGCGGCTTGCTGCGGCCCAAATAGGGAGAATAGGCCACGCCCCAGTAGGCGTGACCGTGGTCCGCGGCGATGACCTGGCCGTCGTCACCGGCGCTGGGGTTCAGCCGGTTGCCGCCGTCGCGGATCCAGCGCATCCAGTTGCGGTGCGGATGGCCGCGGTCCTCGAAATCGGACTGGTAGAGCGTGTAGACGAGGTGGATCTGGCGGAGGTTGCTGAGGCAGGCGGTCCCCTGGGCACGTTGCTTCGCCTTGACGAGGGCGGGCAGCAGCAGCGCCGCCAGCACCGCGATGATGGCGATGACGACGAGTTGTTCGACGAGGGTGAACGCGTGCCTCGACCAGGTGAGGTCACGTCGGGCCGGTATCGTCAGATTTCGGTTGGGCAACGGCACGGGCAATTCGAGAGGCGGACAGTTCACGGCCGGCGGACCGGCGCCCGCCAGCATCATCGCGAAAGGTCAGAACATGGATGCCAGACGGGAAAAGGTCGGGTCGCGGCCCTGGATGCGATGCCTCAATGATCCGGCGACCAGAATGACTTGGCGCATTTCGTCCCGACACCCTGCGGGGAGTCAGCTTCTCGCGATACAGCGGGGCTCGCGGACCGATGTGTGGGGAGTGGGGCGTGACACCGTTGTCGCCCGGACAAATCGCTGTCCGACTGGGTTCTGGAGGGGGCTCGGGTCACGGGTAGCCACGTTTAGTTACTGTGATGACCCTAGGGTATGTGTAGGAGTCTTTGTGTTTGAAAATACGGCATCCACGAACTGTCGCAGTGGCCGGTCCGTGGGAAGAGTGTCCTCGCCATGACACCGCGCCGCGATGTTTCCATCGTGCCGACCGGACCCAAGGAGGGGCCGGCCGCTCGCTGCTGGTTGTCGTCTGCAGTGCGGCGCGGAGCGCGAGTGCGTTTCCGCAAGCTGAGAACGCAAAGCTCCTCCAAGGACGGTCGGAGCGGTGCATGGCCCTGGATGCCGGCGGACCTCATCGGGCTGGGTTCGCACGGAGACCCATGCCGCGGCCGGAATCTTGAACCGGTTTTCCGGTTTTCGGCCGTCGGCCTGGTTCTCCCGAGCGTTCGGAAAGATCGGGACAGCCTGCAATCACACACCCACTAGCAATCGAAACACACCATGAACATCACTTCCCATAAACAGGCCCGTCGCCAACGCGGATTCACCCTCGTTGAAATGATCGGCGTGCTCGCCATCATCGCCGTGCTCGCCGGCATGCTGGTTCCCCGGGTCTTCTCGGCGATCAACGACTCGCGCATCAACAGCGCGGTCATGAGCTACAACTCGGTCAAGTCGGCCGCGATGCTCTACTTCGGCAAGTATGGCCGGTTCGGCATCAACGGCGGCGGCGCCATCACCCTGGCGACCCACACCAACGAGGCCGCGAACTGGGACAAGTATGTCCTCGTTCCCGAAGGCCTGGTGGAAAAGCCCTTCGCAGTGAAGGTCGGCACCAGCTCGGCCATCCAGGTGGTGGCCACCACGACCTCGGCCACGGCCGCGACCGCGTCGAATGCGGCGTATGACTTCGACGGCAGCGCCACGGCGCCCTCGCTGGCCAATGAGGCCTCGGGCGGCCAGTTCGTGCTGCAGTGCGTGCTGAGCGGAGTCGCCAACGACGACGCGCTCGCGCTCAACAAGGCGGTGGACGGAACCGACTCGGCCTTGGGCGAATCGTCGGCCGGCACTGATACCAAGGGCCGCTGCAAATACGACGTCACCGCCGGCACCGGCACCGTCTACATCTACATCGCCCACAAGTAAGTCCGGTCCCGACGGAAGTCTGACTTCCTGACCGGCTCACCCAGACCCGGCGGCGGAATCCGCCGCCGGGTTCGAACCTTCCCACCGTTGCCGCCATGACCTTAAGCCAGCCAGGCCTCCGCCGTCGTTCGCGCGGGTTTACGCTGATCGAGATGATTGGCCTGCTGACGATCATCTCGGTGCTGGCGGCCATGCTGATCCCCCGGATCTTCGGTGCCATCGATGAGTCGCGGGTGAGTTCGACCGCCTCGAACATCGGCACGCTCCGGTCGGCGACCATCACCTACTTCGGCCGCTACGGTTTCTTCGGCGTGTCCGGCGGTGTGCCGTTGAACGCTTCCCTGCACACCAACGAGATGGCCCGCTGGGACCGGTTGGTGCTGTTGCCGGAAGGGTTGCTGGAGGTTGCGTTCGGTTCGCACCTCGGCACCGATGCGGCGCTGCAGGTGGTGGCCTCCGTGCCGCCATCGACCTCCGCGAACGCGACCAACTCGGCCTACAACATCGATGGCAACAGCACGACCACCGTCGCGAACGAGGCCGGCAGCGGCTACGTGGTCCAGGCGGTCATGCAGAACGTCGCCCTCAACGATGCCCGGGCGCTAAACCGCATCCTCGATGGTGACGATGCATCCTTGGGAGAAGGGGCGACCCCCGGAGTGGACCTCGCCGGACGCGTCAAATACGACGCGTCCTCCGGCGTCGGCACCCTGATGGTCTATCTCGCCCACAAATGATCCCGGCCATGCAATCCCGACGCTGAAGCCCAAGCCATCAACCACCGGTGCCATGACGGCCGCCTTTGCCAAGCCACTGACAGTCGAGGACCGACTGCTCCAGATGGGTGCGATTTCCGAGAGCCAGCTCGAACTGGCCCGCCGGGAACAGCGCCGCCGTGGCGACGCGATGCGCAAGGTGCTGGTGGATCTCGGCTTTGCCACTCCGGAGACCGTCTCCCGGGTGGTCGCTTCGGAGGCCCACGTCGGCGTCGTGGACCTCAGCACGATTTCCTTCGACCGCGAGGCGTTCCGGCTGGTGCCCGCGGAAATCGCCCGCCGCCACCTCGCCCTGCCGTTTGCCCGTCACGACGACACCGTCACCGTGGCGATGGCCGATCCGTTCGACATCGTCGCCATCGACACCGTCCGTCGCCTGACCGGCTGTGAGGTGGACGTCGTCAGCGCCTCCGAGCGGGAGATCCTCAACTTCCTCGACCAGCTGGAATCGTCCGGCGAACGCATCGAGGACTCGATCGACCGCATCGTCGAGAAGAAGGAATCCGAGGAGAAGGTCATCACCGCCGCCGCCGCGGCCGCCCAGGCGCAGAACGCGGCCTCGGCCGAGGATTCGCCGATCATCAATCTCGTCAGCCAGATCATCACCCGGGCGGTGACCTGCGGCGCGAGCGACATCCATTTTGAGCCCGAGGAGAAGGTCATGCGCATCCGCGTGCGCGTGGACGGCGTGCTCCGGCCCGACGTGCTGATCCCCAAGACGCTGCAGTCCGCGGTGATCGCCCGCATGAAGATCCTCGCGGACATGGACGTGGCGGAGAACCGCATCCCGCAGGATGGCCGGGCCTCGGTGACGGTGAAGCGCCGACAGATCAATCTTCGCGTTTCCACCCTGCCGACCAGCTACGGCGAAAGCGTCGTGTGCCGTATCCTTGATGCTGGCACGCACGTTCACAGCCTTGCCTCGATCGGTCTCGCGCCTGACGTCGAGAAGCAGCTGCGCAAGGCGATCGATGCCCCCTACGGCGTCGTCATCGTCACCGGTCCGACCGGCAGCGGCAAGACCACCACGCTTTACTCCGTGCTCAACGAGCTGAGCACCACCGAGCTTTCCGTCTTCACCCTGGAGGATCCGGTGGAACTGCGCCGTCCGGGCATGCGTCAGACGCAGATCAAGGAGGATGTGGGCCTGACCTTCAGCGCGGGTCTGCGCGCGCTGCTCCGCCAGGACCCCGACGTCATCCTGGTCGGCGAAACCCGCGACACCGAGACCGCCACGCTGATGGTGCGCGCCGCGCTCACGGGCCACCTCGTCTTCACCACGCTGCACACCAACGACGCGCCGAGCGCGATCCCGCGTCTGCTCGACATGGGCGTCGAGCCGTTCCTGCTGCCCGGTGCGCTGGTCGGCGTGCTCGCCCAACGTCTCGTCCGGCGGCTCTGCGAACGCTGCCGCAAACCGATCGAGGACGTGGATGCGGAACTGGAGCGATGTGAAGTGGCCCTGCCGTCCGACCTGCCGCGCACACTCTGGAAGCCCGTCGGCTGTCCCGTCTGCGGCGGCAGCGGCTACAAGGGCCGGCACGGCATCTTCGAGCTCATGATGCTCGATGAGACCTTCCACCAGCCGATCATCAAACGTGCCGGCGCCTCGACCTTCGTCGAACTCGCGAAGCAGCGCGGCATGAAGACCATGTTTGAGGACGGCCTGCGCCTTGCCACCCAGGGCACCACCACCATCGAGGAGGTGCTGCGTGTCGCCCGATCCGAATAACCCCTCACTCCCATGACCAACTTCCTCTATTCCGGCATCGACCAGCACGGCCGCACCGTGACCGGCCAGATGGTCGCCGAGAATCCCGTAAGTCTCGAACAGCGGCTCCAGACCATCGGCGTCTGGCTGCTCAAGGCCGAGGCGGACAAGACGTCCGACACCAAGCGGACGATGCGATCCACCCGCCTGCGCGGGGCCACGAAGCGCCGGCAGCTCATCAACTTCTGCACGCTGATGAGCTTCATGGCCAAGGTCGGCATCCCCCTGGTGCAGGCGCTGGAGATCGCGGCCCAGGACTGTGACAACCCGGTTTTCCGCGACGTGATCGTGGACCTGAAGAACCAGGTCGAGGCCGGCCAGAAGCTGGCGGAGGCGATGGAGAAATACATCACGCTGTTCGGCACCCAGTTCATCAGCCTGATCCGCGCCGGCGAGGAGAGCGGTTCGTTGCCCGAGTCGCTGAACGAGCTGAAGCGGTATCTGGAATGGCAGGAGCAGGTGATCTCCGACGTGCGCCAGGCGACGATCTATCCGGCGGTGGTGCTGATCATGGTGATCCTGTTCGTGCTGGTGCTGTTCACCTTCGTCGTGCCGCGGTTTGTCACGCTGCTGACATCGGTGCGGGTCGAGCTGCCGCTGCCCACCAAGGTGGTGTTTGCCGCCTCCGACTTTGCGAAACAGACCTGGTGGATGTGGCTGATCGCGCTGGTGGGGGTGCCGCTGCTGGTCGGCCTGGCGACCAGATGGTCGCCGAGGTTCGCCATCGTGGTGGACCAGCTCAAGTTCCGCATTCCCCTGTTCGGCCAGTTGAACCACATGCTCGCCATGTCCCGCTTCGCGCGGAGCCTGTCGGTGCTGTATCGGGCGGGCGTTTCCATCCTGCAGGGACTGAAGCTGTGCGAGGACCTGGCGGGCAGCCCGGTGGTGGCCCGCGATCTGCGGGACGTGCAGTTCCGGATCGAGGAGGGCGCGACCCTCAGCGAGGCGCTGCGCCGGCACCCGGTGTTTTCCTCCCTGCTCATCCGCATGACGGTCATGGGTGAGAAGACCGGCAACCTCGACGGGGCGCTCGACAACGTCTCGGAATACTACAACACGATCATCCCCCGCCGGATTAAGAAGATTTTCAGCGTCATGGAGCCCGCCCTGATCCTGACGCTGGTGGGCATCGTCGGGTTCGTCGCCCTGGCGATCTTCATGCCGATCCTTTCCCTGATGCAAAGCATGCGCTGAAAAACGGAAATACAGGTTGGTGCTATGAAAACAAACATGTCTGCCGGCCGGCGAGGTGTGGGACCTCCCGGCTTTTCCATCATTGAAACGCTCGGGGTGCTCGCGTTGATCGCCATCCTTGGAGCGGTCGCCGCCCATTCGAGCCTGGCCCGCCTCAAGGCCTCCAACCAGGAACGGGAGCAGGCATTGCTGGGAAGCTTTGCCCGGGCGTTTGAAAGCGCGGTGATCCGCAGCCGGACGATTCCGGCGGCGGGCGATTGGGCCGGGGCCGTGGCGGCGGAGTTGGGTCGGACGCCCGGCCATGTCCGGGATAATCCGGTGGGCAACCCACGCACGCTCCTGCTTGATCCGGCCCTCCATCTGGGGATTACGGCCACCAATCTGTTGCCATACCTGCAAACCGCCGCGGGTTCCGTGCAGCCGGCCAACCTGCGGGCGGTGCTGGTGTCCAGCGTGGGAGCTCCTCTGCCCACCCTGACGGCGGAGGAGTTCTCCCGGATTTGGGACACACCTTCCCGCACCTTGCCGGTGGGCTGGCCCACAAGCTGGGCTGGCAGGGGTGAGGACCTGATCATCGAGCGGGTCGACTTCGGGCGGCTGTTCCGGAAGGTCATCCTGAACAATCTCGACGGTGCCCAGGCCGCTCCTTACGGCGTGGACGGCAGCGGACAGGTGACCATTCCGCCCCGCAGCCGTGTGGAGGGGTGGTTTTTCGATACTTCCAGCGTGAACCTCTTCTACGGCAGCGGGGTGTTGCAGGCCCGCGAGGCCGTCTCCCGGGATGCCAGCTACGTGTATGAAAACGGGCGCTGGGGCAGGAGCCTCGTCTATGGCGCCGGCGCCGGGAGCACCGGACTCGGCGAGTTGACGGAAGACTTCGTCAACATCGTGTCGTTCAACAACACCGCGGCCGACGATCCGCTGACCAGCGACACGTCCGAGGTCACCCAGGCTTCAGCGTCCACCGAGTCCTCAACCACAGTCACCGAGACGGAAACGACGACCACCACGACCACAGTTCATACCCGGGTGAAATCCAACAACGGCCACGGCAACAACGTGGATGGGGTGGACAGCAGCAACCCCGGGCAGGGCGGCGGCGGTCCCACCGGAGATCTCAATTCCGGGGAAGATCCTTCGGGAGACGTGGACGACGAGCAGGCGGTGGCGGCGCAGCCTGCCTACGGCACCACTTCGCGCGACGTGGTGGATTCCTGCCACCGTTTCATGAAGGCCTATGTGCTGTGGGCCATGAAGGGGCGTCCGGTCGGAGGCTCCACCGCCAGCACGCGGCATCCCGCCTATCGGGCCGTCGTGGAATCGGTCGGCGCGTTGAACGACTACACCCGCAACCTCGCCAATCCATGAAACCTCACTTCTCACCGGGAGCGGCCGGCGATGTCCGCCATCGGCATGCCTTCAGCATGGTCGAAATCTTGGGGGTCCTGGCCATTTTGGCGGTTTTGGCGGTCGCGATCAGTCCCAAGCTCATCCAGGAGATGGACCAGGTGGGCTATCGCCAGGAGGAATCCAATCTGCTGCGCATCGCGGCAGCCCTGGAGAAACATGTCACCCAACGGCACCAGCTGCCCGATCACACCGATTGGGCATCGGCAGTGGCCGCCCAGGTGGGCGAATCCGCTGCCTGGGTCGGTGCCAATGCCCGCGGGGGCAGCCGACTGCTAGTCATCGATCCGCGGTTCGGGGTGGGGCCTTCCGGCACCAATCGGCCGCCGTTTCAGCAGACTTGGGAGGGTTCCGGCCTGGTTTCCCATCCTCGCTACCTCGTGGTGAGCAGTCTGGGCGCAGACCTTCCGGCCTCGGTCCATTCCGGCTTTGCGGCTTCGGCCGAGGCGTTCGACGAGCTGTGGAACCTCGAAAGCGGGCAGAAGCCCGGCAGCTGGAACTGGTCCGGCACGGGGGCCGACCTGAAACTCCAGCGGGTCGATCTCACCCCCCAGTTTCACTATGTCACTCTGAACAGCGTGGACGTGCTTCCGGGACGGTTCACCGTGGACGAATCCGATCCGGTGGAAGTCACTCGCTCCCCGATTTCCTTCTACCTCCTGGGGGGCAGCACAATCGGACTGCTGGGAACGGACAATGTCTCGCAGTCCCGCGAAATCGTTGACCGGACGGTGTCCTACTCGTTTGAGGCGGGGATCTGGCGGGGCCAGCTGTTCGCCGGAATTCCGGTGGTGCAGTTGACCGGGTCGGAACTGGAGGCGGTCGCCACCAGCTTCTTGGCCGCCCCGGAGAACCCATACTCCGCCACCTCCACCGACGCCGTTTACTCCGCCGTCCAGAGTTACATGAGCGCTTACATCGCCTGGGCGTTGGCGGGGTATCCGCAGGGCGGATCCCTCCAGACCGCGGTCCAGACGGCCCAGGCGACCCTGGAAACTGCGACCACCGAAATCGTGACGATGCCATAGGATTCCACCAACGCCGCCGTCCATCACCCCACTCAAGCTCGGGGACGACCATGCCGATGCTGGCATGTCAGACGGGCGCGGCCCTGCCTTTCTAACGACTATTCCTGACACATTATGCAAACAAACACACAGGCCGCTCTCGGTCCGGCTCCAAACCGGACCGCTGGATTCACCCTGATCGAGGTCATCGGCGCCCTCGCCGTCGTTGCCCTGATCGTGGGCGTCGTCGCCCAGTCGGGCTTTGAACGCCTCAAGCAAACGGACCGCGCCAATGAGTCCGCCGATCTCTCCCAGATCATCACCGGCATCGAGCGCTCCGTCGTCAACACCCGCAGCATCCCGACCACGACCACCTGGGTCAGCGCGGTCGCGACGCAGCTCGCGAAATCCACCAACCAGATTGCGAAGACGCGGCAGGGCCAGACCCGCGTGCTGATCTTCGATCCGGCCTTCAAGATCGGCCCCGCGGCGACCAATACGCTGCCGTTCGTGCAGTCCGCGACCGGCTCGATCCTGCCAGCGAATGCCCGGGCGGTCCTGGTTTCCAGTGTGGCTGCGCCGCTGCCGACCCTGTCGGGCAGCGACTTCACCAACCTCTGGACCGCGGCCGCGGGCACCCTGCCCACCGGCTGGGCGGCCAACTGGGGCGGCAAGGCGGCCGACCTGCGCATCGAGCGCCTCGACTTCAGCCGCCTTTTCCGCCGGGTGATCCTGAACAACCTGGATTCCACCGCGGCCGCGCCCTACGGGATTGATGGCACCAACATCGTCCAGATCCCCGCGCTCTCGCGGGTGGAAGGCTGGTTCGTGGACACCTCGCAGGTGAACCTCTACTTCGCCACCCTGTCGCTCCAGGCGCGCGAAACCCTCGCGGAGGACACCAGCTACGTCTTCGAGAACGGCCGCTGGGGCCGCAATGTGACCTACGGCACCGCTTCCGGTTCAACCGAACTGGCCGAGCTCGTGGACGCCTTCATCGACACGCCCACGCTGAACAACACCGCCGGCGATACCGGGACGGGTAGCAACGGTTCCGGTGGTTCTGGTTCTGGTTCTGGTTCTGGTTCTGGTTCTGGTTCTGGTTCGTCCGGCTCCGGCAGCGGGGACGACGACGATGACGACGATGACAACGGCAATGGCAATGGCAATGGCAATGGCAATGGCAACGACGATGACGATGACGATGACGACGGGAACGGGAATGGAAACGGCAACGGTAACAACGGCCACGGCAATAACGAGGACGGTGTGGACAGCAGCAATCCGGGCCAAGGCAACGGCGGTCCCAACGGGCAGACCGACCCCTCTGGCGAGGTGGACGATGAACGCCACGGCTGCCGCTCCAAAAATGTCGCCGATGCGTGCCACAAGTTCATGAAGTGCTACGCCGAATGGTCCAACCGCGGCTGTCCGCGGGGTGGTGGCACGAGCGACACCGAACATCCTTCCTACCGCGACGTGAAGAACGCCTGCAATTCGCTGCGCGACTTCTCCCGCAATCTTTGCCGCCGATGAAACCTCTGCTCCTCCCCACTGCCCTCCGGGCGGCCGTCGCCAGGCGCACCCGCCGCGGCTTCAGCATGATCGAAATGCTGGGCATCATGGCCATCGTGGCCCTGCTGGCCCTGGCCATCGTGCCCATGCTCCTGTCCGAGCTCGACCGGTTGGCCCGGCAGCAGGAGGAGACCAGCCTCAAACGGCTGGCCGAGGGCATCGAGAAATACGTCGTCCGCAACCAGATCATCCCGGATCACACCGGCTGGGCGGCGGCGGTGGCGACCGCCCTCGGCGAATCCAACGACCGCGTGCTGACCAACTCCCGCGGGCTGCGCCGGGCGCTGATCATTGACCCGAGCTTCGGTGTGGGCCCCGCCGGCACCAACCGGCCGCCCTACACCCAGACCGCGAGCGGTTCGGCCGCCGTGACCAACCCCCGTTACCTCATCCTTTCCAGCCTGGGGCAGGACCTCCCGTCGTCCGTGCAGAGCGGCTTTGCGGCTTCCGCCACCGAGTTTGAACAGCTCTGGAACCTGGCCGACGGGGCGGTGCCCTCCGGCTGGACCTGGAGCGGCAACGGCGCCGACCTGCGCCTGCAGCGGGTCAACCTGCTGCCGCTGTTCCACCAGGTCACCCTGAACAACGCCACCGCGCTGGCCGGCAAGTATTCGGCCAACGATTCGACACCCGGCGTGCTGCCGGCCACCACGCTGACCACCTATTTCCTCGCCGGCACCGTGCTCGGTCTGCACGGCGTGGATTCCTCGGTGCAGTCCAAGGAAATGGTCACCCGCCCGTTCTCGTTCTCCTTCGAGGACGGCCTGTGGCGGGGCCGGCTTTTTGCCGGCACGACCGCCGGGGCGGCCGATGTGACGGGAGCGGACGTCGAGGCGGCCGCGACCACCTTCCTCAGCTCCGCCAGCAATCCCTCCGGCACGGCCACACCCGAGCAGGTGATGGCGGCGATGGAGACCTACCTGACCGCCTACAACATCTGGGCGGCCGCCGGATTCCCGGCGTCCGGTTCGACCAAGACGGCGGTGGACACCGCCCAGGCCGCGCTCGAGACGGTCGCCGCCGGGCTGGTCAACTGATCCGAAACTTCAACCCGGCATTCCCCCATGCTTCAGCTCCAAAACCGTTCCCGACCTTCGGCCCCGGCCGCGCCCACGGCGCCGCCCAGCCCCGGTGCCCCGGCTCCCGCGCCCACGGTGCGGACCGGCTCCGCGGGCGGGCCGGCGCAGCTGGGTGTCAGCTGGCTCAACAACTTCCTCCAGGTCGCCGTGGTCCAGCAGGGCCAGGTCACCGCGGAATGGTCGTCGCCACTGTCGGGCGAGGATGTCCGGGATCTCGGTGACCTCCTCCGTGAGGCGGTAAAGCACACGGGGTTCGCCGGCAACACCGCCTCGCTGGTGTTCGCCCATCCGCAGTTCATCCAGCAGCTGATGGACGCGCCGCCCGCCAAGGGAGCCGCACTGGACGCCTACCTGCAACGGCATGTGGACCAGCAAAAGGGACCCGAAGGCCCGCTGTCGTGGATCGCCCAGCCGCGCCTTCACAGCAAGTCCGGCCAGGGGCTCCTCCTTTCGCTGCTCCCGGAAAGCCTCCTCGATCAGCTGAAGAAGGAATTTCAGCGGGCAGGTCTTCGCCTCAAGGTGCTGGTGCCCGTGACTGCGGTCCTGCAGGAGCAGCTTCCCCGCGTGCCGCGCAGTCCCACCGAAACGGTGCTGATCGTCGCCGACACCAATGGACTCAGTTCGCTGCTGGTCGCCCGGCCGGACGGCGAACTGATCCTGGGCCGCTCCGTCGCCGGCGGCTGGTCCTTGCAGGCGGACCGCGTGGCGATGGACATCAAGCGGACGAGTCTCTTCGTGAGCCAGCAGCTCGGGCAGACCGTCGGCAGCATCTGGCTGTTCTCCCCGCCCGCGGTGGAGCAGATGCGCCGGCTGCAGTCGGAACTGGGCATTCCCGTGCTGCCGTTCCCGCAGGAGGTTTATCCGACCTTCTGGGCGGAAGCCGTGACCCGCTGGCCTGCCGATCAGGCTCCGAACCTGATCCCCTACGAACCCGAGGTCGCGCCGAGTCAGAACGTCGTCAACCGCCTCGTCTTGTCGGTGGCCATTGGCGCCGCGGTCGTGGCGGTCGCGACCGGTGCGCTGCTGGAAACCCTCGCCCGCCAGGAGATCAACAGCCTTTCGCGGTTGAAGTCGCAGTCCGGGCAGCTGCAAAGCCGCCACCTGGAACTGCAACGCCTCACCGGTGACGTCGTGAGCCGCCGGCAGGCGATCCGGGAACTGAAGGACAACCGCCTCGCCCCGGTGCCCGCGTGGTTTCTCGGTCAGCTCGGGGAGGCGTGTCCGCGCAACCTGCTCCTGACTTCGGCGCAGATCCGCCGGGAAGGCGAAGGCTGGCGCTTCACCGTGGGTGGCCGGCTGCAGCCGGGGGCCCGCACCAATGTCGTCGAAAGCGCGGTGGTGACCAAGTCGGCCAAGGAATTCGCCTCCCGCCTCGCTTCCGGCCCGCTCCGGGCGCAGATGCTGGCCGGTCCGGCCACGGTGCCGCCGCCCAAAGCCGAGGCCGGCGGCGGAGCCTTCGCCCGCTGGGCGCAGTCAAAGGGGCTTAACCTGACCGCCCAGTCAGCCGATCAGCGGTTTGTCCTGGAAGGAACCCTGCAATGAGACCGTCCCGCTTCACCCAGCTTCGTCGCCAGCACGGCCGCCGGCTGATCGTGGCGGCGGCGCTGCTGCTGTCGCTCGCCCTGGTTTCCTTCAGCATCACCCGGTTGTTGCGCGCCCAACGGGAATCCAAGCAGGTCAACGTGACCATCCAGCGGTTGACCCGGGAGATCGAGGCGATGAACCGCGAGCTCGACACCACCAACGCGCCGATGGCCTTTGAGGCCCTGCGGTTGGAGGAACAGAGCCTGCTCGTCAGCTCGAACGACCTTGCGCAGTGGACCGAACAGCTCGCCCAACAGGGAGTGCCGCTGGTCTTTGACGTGTCACCGCAGATTGGGACTCCGTTCACCGGTGCTCTCGCCGAACGCGGCCTCAAGATCGTGCCGGTCACCGTGGATCTGATCCCGCCGAAGGGCATCATGGCCGTGAACCCGCCCTATCAGCGGCTGCTCCAGTTTTTGCACGGCGTCTCCCGGCAGACGCCCCGGGTCGATCTCGTCGAACTCACGGTATCCGCCGAATCGGGCGGCATCGAACGCGCCTCCGCGGTTTACAATGTGTGGGTCGGCGAAGCCGGTCCCAGCCTCGCCGCCGCGACGCCCGCGGAAGCCAGCCCTGCCACGCCATGAAACTGCTCCAGAACAAGGCGGTCGTGGGCGGCATGGCCGCCTTGGCCTTCGGGGTGATGGCCTACAACATCGGCGAACCGATCTACCGGCGTTCGCATCCGAAACGTCCCGTGGCCGCGGTCCCCATGCCCGCTTCGCCGGGAAACGTCCAGCCGCTCCCGGCCGCCGTATCAGGCGCTGCGACCGCCGGGACTCCGCAGGGTGCTCCGTCCACCGCCCCGGCGGAGACGTCCGCCTCGCCCGGCGCCTCGGTGGACCGCGCCTTTTACGTCACCCGTTTTCCCGAGTGGGTGCAATCGCCCCCGCTGGATCCCTTCACGCCTCCCCCGGCGCCGGCGCCGGAGACCCCGAAAGGCCCCTCGGCCGTGGACGTCCTGAAACTTCAGGGCACCTGGCGCCAAACGGGCAGCATGGTCGCCGTGATCAACCGGCTGACCATCATGGAGGGCGAGACCGTGGACGGCTTCACGGTCAACCGCATCGAGGCCGACCGTGTGCTCGTCGCCGGGCCGCGCGGCGTCGAGGAGATCCGATTTGCCGGTGACCCCGGGGCTTCCGCTCCCTCGCCCTCCCCGAAGTCCCGTCAGCAAGCCAGCCTTAACCAGCCATGACTCATACCCCAAAATTCAGTCTGGCTTCCCGCAGTCCCCGGCCCCTCTGGTGCTGGTGGCTGTCCGGATGCCTCCTCGCTGCGCCGTTCGGCCTGACCGCGGCCGACCCTGAAACTCCGGCCGCCCCGGCCCCGGCTACGCCGCCGGCGGTAACCGCCCCGGCGAGCCCGGCTCCCCCGGCGGAGGGAAGCGTCCCCGCGCTGGCCGAGAAAAGCATGGCCGGCAAACAGGTCTTCTCCTTCCGGGCCCAGGATCTCGAACTGAAGTCGGCCCTCGCCATGTTCGCCCGCGCCAACGGGCTCAACATCGTGCCCGATTCCGATGTCGCCGGCACGGTCACGGTGGACATCCGTGACGTCCCGCTCGCCGAGGCGATGGATTCGATCCTTCTCTCCAGCGACTGCGTGTGGAAGCAGCAGAACAACCTCATCCGCGTCCGGGCCGCTGAGACCCGCACGTTTCGCGTGGATTACCTGCGCATGATCCGCAAGGGCCAGGGCAGCAGCTCGGCCAATCTGGCTTCCGCGAGCACCGGCGGTTCCGGTGGTGGCTCGGGCGGCGGCTCCGGCGGCGGTGGCGGCGGCGGTGGTGGGGGAGGAGGCGGCGGCGGTGGCGGCGGCGGTGCCAACGGTGGTTCCGGCGGTCCGGCCGGATCATCCGTCAACGTGCAGCAGGAGAATCCCGTGGAATTCTGGAAGGAGCTGCGCGAGGAGCTTGGCCATCTGCTCACCGAGAAGGGCAAGGGCTCGCTCGCGATCAACATGACGGCCGGCCTGATCCAGGTCACCGACAAGCCGTCCGCGCTCGAACGCATGGCCAGCTATCTCGACGGCCTCCGGGACACCATCCACCGCCAGGTGGACATTGAGGCGAAGCTTTACGACGTCACCCTCAACGACCAGTTCCAGCTGGGCGTGGACTGGGAACAGGTCGTGAAGATGTATGGCGGCCAGATGGCCATCTCGGGCGCCCCCACTCCCACGGCGGCGGCCGGCGGCTTCAACCTCAAGAACGGTTCGTTCGCGATCGATTTCAAGAACGCCAACACCAAGGTGCTGCTTCAGGCCCTGCAGGAGCAGGGCGAAGTGCGCGTGGTCTCCAAGCCGAGCATCCGCACGCTCAACAACCAGACCGCGCTCATCAAGGTCGGCACCGAACGGCCCTTCTTCCAGCAGTCGCTCGTCTTCCTGCCCAACACGCTGACCAGCTCCAGCGGTGGCAGCGGCTCGGCCACCACCGCAGCGGCCCAGCAGGACATGGTCACCACCATCACCATCGGCACGATCCTGGCCATCACGCCCCAGATTTCCGATGACGAGTGGATCTCGCTCGACATCTCGCCGGTGCTCACCTCGCTGGTCGAGACGCTCACGTCGCCCAACGGCAATGCGAACGCGCCCGTGGTGGACATCAAGCAGGCCTCGTCCCTGATCCGCGTCCGCAGCGGCGATACCGTGGTCATGGGCGGCCTGATCCAGGAGGAGACGGCCAAGACCCAGCGGAAGATCCCCGTGGCCGGCGACATCCCGCTCCTCGGCCACCTGTTCCGCGGCAAGTTCAATGCGAGCCGGAAGCGCGAACTCATCATCTTCATCACGCCGCGGCTGGTGGATTCCGGGATCGCCTCCGCGAAGTGATTTTCCCCTGGGGGGACTCGCCGGAGCGATCCGGCGAGTCAAGGAAAGGGGGGACGGCCCGCCGTATCAGATCGCGAGGGGGGGTATCTTGCATCTGAGTTCAGGCGGGCCGTCTTTTCATTTTTCCTTCCACATCGGACATGTGCCCTGTCGGTGGCGCGTTTGAACCGGCCCGGAGATGAAAGGATGCCGCCAAGTGACCTGCCAAGGCTCGCTGCAGTGCCCCCGGGATTTGCAAACATTGCTATGGCGATGGACGGCGTGGCTGAGGCTTGAGGCTTGGACTGCACAGGCCACAGGTTCGAGTCCGCCACGGTCGGCCTCCTTGCGGCTGATTGCGTTTCCGCTGCCATGCCGCGATGACCGGGCGTGCGCCCGAAACCGTGGGACGCCAAGCAAGGCCGGCGATGGACGGACCCAGACTGCAAGTCTCGCCATATACGAAAGGCGCACACCGCCGTGTTCATCCCTTTCGGGCGTGCATTGACCGTGGTGGTGCGGCGAGCTGCCTCTGTGGCAAAGCGAACTATTTTGCCGCCACATCACCCGTCTCCAGCGAGAGGTCGGCCCAGTAGCCGAATTCCCAGGACCAGTTGTTGGCGGCGTTTTCGAGACGAAGGACCACGCGGCGGCCGGCGAGGGCGTTGAGGTTGAGCTTCACTTCCTGCCAGCGCGGGCCGGTGTGCTTCACGGTCTGCCTGTGGAGCAGTTCGCCGTCGGCCTTCACGCGAAGTTCCCAGTCGCCCTGTTCATGCGCAGCCACCGCGAATCGCAGCGTGGCTTTGGCATCGGGCGGCAGCACGAGCGAGCGGACGATGGCGGCCGGTTTCTGCTCGTCGTAGGGATGGGTCATCAGCACGTTCCGGCGGCCGGCAAATTCGGGGAACTTCACGGGCGCGCCCTCGAAGTCCGGCGCGTCCACCTGCCAGCCGGGCGCCCAGAGCGCGAGGCTTTCGCCGTCGCGGGCGGGCACATTGGCCGCGGCCTGGTCGGGGCTCGTGCCGATGAGTTCCCGGCGGCGTTCGTCGTTGAGCGGTTTGCCGTCCTGCGGCGGCGCGAGGATGAACCAGATCAGGTTCCGGAAATCGTCGTCCGGCATCTGCTCCAGCCCTTCGGGCATCGCGGAGTTTTCGGTCACGCGCTGCGACTTGATGTCGGTCTTTGCCACGACGACTTCCGCAGGACCAGCCATCACCAGCTTCACGATGCTGTCGGTGTTCTCGACCATGCGGCCGCTGAGCGTGCGCTCATCCTTGGTTTCGATCTCCACGTTCTCGTAGCCCGCGCCGATGATTTCGTTCGGGTGGATGACGTTGTGGAGCAGCGCGTCGAGCGAACTGCGGCCGACGCCGGTGAGGTCGGGGCCGATGTCCGCGCCTTCGCCGTGAAGCTTGTGGCAGATGAAGCAGGTCTTCTTGGCGACCTCGTGGCCTTTGGCGAGGTCCACCGGACCGGTGGCGACGACCTTCCGCTTCTCGGCGATGAGCTTGAGCTTTTCCGCGCTCGAAGCCTGCACCTTGCCGAAGATCTGCTGGGCCACGGCGCGTTCGCCGTCGTCCTTGTTGGTGGCGAGCGTGCGGACCACGGTCGGGGGGATGTCGCCGCGTTTGACCTTGCCGTCCTGCAGGGCGCGCAGGAGCGGATGCCGCCATTGCCAGCGGGTTGTGCAGAGTTCCGCGACGGCGGCCTTCACGGCCGGGGTCAGCGAATCCCAGCGGGCCAAAAGTTCGGGACCGGTGTCGTCCCGGCCGACCTGCTGCAGGGCACGCACGGCCTCGACCTTGAGCCGGTCGGAATTGGCGCCGGTGAGCGCAGCGAACAGAGCGAGGCGCGAATCATCGCTCTTCTGCTGCACGGAGGCCTTGATTGCGGCGACGCGGTCGGCTTCGGAAGCGGCGCTGTCACCGATGCGCGCGAGGGTGGCACGGAACGCGGCGGCGTCTCCCCAGAGCGTTCCGAGCTGCTGCGCGCGGTTGGCCACGTCGCGGTTGGCGCTGGCGAGGAGCTTCTTGAGGACGGGTTCGGTGGGCTGGGTGGGAGAAATCGCCTTGCCCCGCTGTCCGGCGATCAGGCCGTCCAGCGCCGCGACGAGGAGGCCGCCCTCGGATTCGGAGAGGCGGGCCAGGAATTCGAGCGCGAGATCCAGCTTGGCAGAGTCGCGGGTGTCGCAGAGTCGCCTCATGGTTTTGGACAGCAGTTCCCCGGCGAGCGGGAGGTTGGCCCCGCCATTTTCGGCGAACCAGCCGAGGACCAGTTCAGCATTGGCGGTCACCAGCGGTTCGGCGGCCATCCACGTGAGGAAATTGACCGTCGGGTCGTTGCCGGCGCGGGATGCTTCGATCAACCGGGCCAGCACGGCGCCTGTGTTCTGTGGCTCCATGCCGCCGGGCAGCGGCGCATTGACCGTCAACTGGCCGCTCACGAACTGCCGGCAGGCGGTCGCCACAGCACTGCGGACGGTGGCATCGGAATCGCCGGCCAGTTGGCCGAGCAGTTCTGCGGTGCGGTCATTCGCAACCCGGGCTTCGCCGAGGAACCGGGCTGCCCACAGGCGGACCGCGGGTTCCTTGTCGGCCACCGCCTTGGCCAGAATGTCGTCCGCGAGGTAACCGGAACTCCACAGCGTCCAGAACGCCGCCAAGCGGGCGTCGAGCGTCGGGCCGTTGGCGAAGAGTTGCTGGAGTTGGCCCTGCACCGTGTTGTCGCGGCGGCCGTTCAAAATGCGCTGGGCCATGCGGCGCTGCCACACATTGGGATGCGCGAGCAGCTTGACCAGGTCGGACGACGGGAGCTTCGCGAGATCCATGTTGGCCTCGGGACGCGAAGGAACGGCCTTGCCCGGCTGGTCACCGGTCCAGACCACGCGCCAGATGCGGCCGCGCTCGCGGTCCACACCGGCAGGGTCGGCGTTCGCGTTCTGGTAGCAGGGATACTTGTCATACCAGTCCATCACCCACAGCGCGCCGTCGGGACCGGTCTGAATGTTCACCGGCATGAACCAGCCGTCCTTGGTCGTGAGGAAGTCGCCGGAGTCGTTCCACTTCGACGCCTTGAACGACGAGCCGTTCACCGACAGCCGGTCAAGGTTGAGGGCATTCTGGTGGATGTTGCCGTGCAACGCGCCGCCCTGCCATTCGGCCGGCCACTGGTTGCCCTGGTAGATGTTGATGCCCGCGTAGGCGGCCATGTGGTGCTTGTGGTCCACGATGCTCGGCAGTTCACCGTAGGCGTAGTGGAAAGGCGGTTGGCCCCCCTGCCGGCTGTAGATGCCGCCGGGTGCGAGGTGGAACAGGTGATCAATCACGCATGCGCTCACGAAGGCGTTGCCCTTCGCATCGAAGTCCACGCCCCACGGATTGCTCGTGCCCTCGGCGTAGACTTCGAACTTCCGCGTCTTCGGCTCAAATCGGGCCACGCCGGCGGTCAGCACGACGGGTTCGGCGTTGGGGTTGTTCGGGTCCTTGGCCTTCGAGAGCGTGAAGACGCCGTGCGTCATGTAGAGCTGGCCATCCGGACCCCAGGTGAAGCCGTTGAGCAGTTCGTGCCGGTCCTCCTGGCCGAAGCCGGTGAGCACTGCCGTCTTCTTGTCGGCGCGGCCGTCGCCGTCGGTGTCCTCCATGAACCACAGGTTCGGCGTCTCGCCGACATAGACGCCGCCATTGGCCACGAGCACGCCCGTGGCGAGCGTCATGCCGTCGGCGAACACGCTGACCTTGTCGGCCACGCCGTCCGCGTCGGTGTCTTCCAGGATCTTGATGCGGTCGCGGCCCTTCTCGCCGGGCTTGCCCATCGGGTATTCGTAAAGCTCCACGACCCACAGGCGGCCGCGTTCGTCCCAGGTCATCGCGACGGGATTCACCACCTCGGGTTCGCTGGCGAACAGGCGGACCTCGAAGCCTTGGGGCACGTTGAACAGCTTCTGTGCCTCGGCCGGCGAATAAGCCTCGTTGCCGGCGGGCTTGTGCTGGCCGGAGAGCTGTTTGCCGGACGGGGCGTTGGTGTAGATCGGGAAGCCGAACTTCGGATGGGTCGGCAGTTCGGCGAGCGCCGGAAACGCCAAGGCAAGGACCGCGGCGAGCGACAGGGTGCGATTCATGGAAACGTGCGGCCTACGTTGACGACGAAGCCCCGGCGGTCAATTCATGACTCGCCGGGGCTTGGTGTCGGACACGAGGGCCGGACGTCCGCTTACCACCAGAAACTCGGGTCGCCGTCGGTGCGCACGCGCATCTTCTGGAACTTCGTCCATTCCGAGTGGCCGTCGAGCATCAGGCGGTTGCCGCCGGCGGGGAGCTTGCCGTCCAGATGCGGGGCCTGATGACCTTTCCAGCCGCCGTCCACCTTGGTGTAGCGGTTCTTCGAGCGGTCGGTTTCGTTGGCCCCGATGGAGATGGTTCCGTCCGCGACGATCGTCCGGTCCGCGGGGCCGACCTCGACGTCCACGCCGTTGATCCGCCAGGGCGCGGGATTGAAGCTTTCGGTGATGTTGGTGGTGCGGATGCGGCCGGAGCCCTTGAACGCGACTGCGTAGCCGATCACGCGGTAACCGCTGGCGTTGTCATTGGCGATGACCTCGTTGGTCACGCCCGTGGTGAAGGACCAGAGCTCGTTGTTGTTCTGCTTCGAGAAGGCCGGGCAGTAGAGGATGTTGCGGGTGCCGCCGTTCTTCACGAAGGCGTTGGCGGCCCGGGCCGGCAAATCCCACGGCCACGCGGCGCCGGTGCAGTCGGGGAACTTGTCCCGGTTCTCGTCGGCATACATGCGGATGGCGATGCCGAGCTGGCGCAGGTTGCTGTTGCACTTCACCTGGATGGCCTTGGATTTGGCCTTGCCGAGGGCGGGCAGCAGCATGCCGGCGAGGATCGCGATGATCGCGATCACCACCAGCAGCTCAATGAGCGTGAAGCCGGCGCGGCGGGGAAACGAAATGGTCTTCATGCAATAGGTTGGCGCCGGCAAGACACGGGTGGGCGACTGCAGACGCGTCAAGGCCGGGAGCGTGCGAAGAAGGAACCAGCGCCGCCCCGGGGCGTCCATGAAGTCGCACGCGAAACTTTTCAGGTTTTTCACCGGTCGCAACCTGCCCAGAGCCGCTCGGACCGGCCGGTGGCGGGGCAGGTCCGGCTATGAACTGGCGCTGGTGTATTGGCGCAGCGCCCGGCGCCAGAGCCATTCGCTCAGGGCGAACCCGAGCCCGGCCATCCCCACGAGCAGCAGCATTTCCCGGGGCGATTCCAGCCGGCCGACCAGCAGCTTGGACGGCACGTTGGAAACCAGGAGCATCGGCAGGGCAAAGGTGAACACCGCCTTGAACACGCCGCGGGGAAACGCCGAGTCGGGCAGCCGGGCGATGTTGAACAGGTTGTAGTAGCCCCAGACGATGCCCTGGGAGCGCACGGTCCAGAAGGCCATCGTCGCCAGCATTGTCATGAGCGCGTAGTGGACGACGAGGCCGGCCCCGCAGAGCAGGACGAAGCCGCAGACCTGCGCGACGGTCGGGACGTGCCGGAGTTCGGCCAGCGCCCAGGCCATGACGGCGAGGCCGAGGAGCGCGTTGATGCAGTTGCCGACCTCGAACTTCCGCGTGGAGATGAGGAAGCGGGCGTTCACCGGCAGCAGCAGGAAGAAGTCGAGTTTGCCGGTGCGGATCAGCTCCGAGAGGTTGGTCAGGTTCGTCATGAACACGATGCTGACCAGCTGCATGAGGAACTGGCTGCAGCCCGACAGCAGGATGACCTCCCATTTGCTCCAGCCGCCGATGCTGTCGGTGTGCCGGTAAAGCACGCCCATGAACGCGAGCTGAAGTCCGAACCACAGCGCCTCCACGACGATCCAGAGGAGGAAGTTCACCTTGAACATCATCTCCTGCACCAGCGAGATGCGGCACAGGTCGAGCCAGAGCGAGAAGTAGCGGCGGAGGGTGGTCATGTTCCGAATTATCCTCCCGCGGCGGAGTAGCGCCGGATGCCGCGGGACCACACGAACTTGGCCAGCCCGAAACCGAGCACCACCCACACGGCCTGCGCGGCCAGTCCACGGGCCAGGTCGGCGTCGTTCACGCGGCCCAGATAAACGCTGACGGGAAAATGGCAGAGGTAGGGATACGGCGTCAGCATCAGGAGTTTGGTGAGCGCGGGCGGCAGGAGGTCGAGCGGGAACAGGTGGCCGCTGGCAATGTATTCGAGGGCGAACAGGATGAAGATGAACGTGCTGACATCCAGCACCCAGAACGCGAGCAGCGCACTCGTGTAGGCCAGCAGGAACTGGAGCAGGCCGGCCATGAGCGTCGAGGCCGCGAAGCCCAGCGCCGCCGTCAGGTCGGCCGGCGCGACGAGGTGTTCCCGCTGGAACCAGGCGAAGATGGCCACCGGCACCAGGGCGACCGTCGTGTAGATGGCGCGTCCGGACACGTAGAGGCAGAAGCGGTAGAGGAAATAGTCCACCGGCTTGAGCAGGAACTGGCTGATGTTGCCGTCCTTGATGTCGGCGGCGATCTGCCAGTCGTCCTCCGCCACCGCCGTGAGCGCGTCCACGAACGTCACCAGCAGGTAATAGCTGGTCATGGCGGCGAGGCTGTAGCCGGCCACATGGTCGCCCGGCGGTTTGCCGCCGTAGATGGTGCGCCACACGAAGATCGTGCCCAGCAGCGGGATGAGCCCAAGCGCGGCCCGGAACAGAAAGTTCACGCGATAGACCAGCGTGTTCTGGATGCCGATGCCGAGGACGTGGAGGTATTTGCGCACGCGCGGCCGGCAGCATGGCGGAGAATTGGCCGCGGGAAAATCCGAAGTGTGCCAGCGTTCCCGCCGAAGTCGCCGCTTGCCCGAATTCACTGCGGCCGCTAACGCCGGGCCTGCATGAATCCCCTCTTGCGACGGATCCTCGCCGTGATCGTGGGCGTGGTGCTGGGTGGCGTGGTCAACATGGCGCTGGTGATGATTTCACCCCTCGTGATTCCGCCGCCCGCTGGGGTGAACGTGAACGATCCGGAAAGCCTCCGAGTCTCGATGCACCTGTTTGAACCCCGGCATTTCCTGTTCCCGTTTCTGGCCCACGCGCTCGGCACGCTCGCAGGCGTGATTGCCGCCGGTTGGGTGGCCGGTGCGGCCCGCAAGCTGGCCGCGGGAATCGTCGGCGGGTTCTTCCTGCTCGGCGGCATCGCGGCGTGTTTCATGATCCCGGCGCCGAAATGGTTCATGGCGGCGGACCTGATGCTCGCCTGCCTGCCGATGGCCTGGCTGGGCCAGACTTGGGTTGGTCGCCTTCGTCCGGATGCGGTTGTCCGGTGAATCGTCGCTTCGTAAACCGCCAGTGACATACCGGGGCCGCTCAATCCTTCAGCAGCTTGCGGATGGCGCCGAGCAGCACGCCTTCCACTTCCGGCGCGACGTTTGAACTCCGCGGCTCCGTCTCGTAACCGCCCTCGGTGTAGGCGCGCTCGGTGCCGATATACCATGGGCCGTAGTCGCCGTAGGCCGCCATGGCGACAAAGCGTCCCGGACGCTCGGACTTCGCGGCGAGCTGGTATTCCACGAAGAGTTCGCCCGGCAGATGCACCACGCGGGCGTCGCCCAGGGCGAGGCAGCCGATTTCGATCCGGTGACCCGCCTCGCAGCGCCGGAGCCACGAGAGACGCGACGCTTCGCCGCGGGTCAGGAAGGGCGCAGAACGCCCCTTGAGTTCCGCGACCAGCTTGGCTTCGTCGAGGTGCTTCGACGCGGGCAACGCCGCCGCCTCGATCCGCCAGCCCACGTCCGACGCCGTGAGTGGGCGCCGCTGGGTGGCTTCCCAGGCGCGCTTCATGCCGTCAGCCATGCGTTCGGCGAGCAGGCGGCGGTTCTCGGGCGAACCGTCGTTGTATTTGCCCGCGCCGAGGTTACCGCCGGCGCCGTTGAAGTGGACGTGCAATGCCTGCGGCACGGCCAGTTGGCGAAGAAATCGCGCGATGCCCGGGAAGTCGGGGTTCGGAATGCCGGTCCGGTAATAGCTCTGCGGATGCGTGGCGTAATAGCTGAGCACCGCGACCGGCCGGTTGGTGTTCCAGAAGCTGACCAGCGAGACGAGCGGATCAATCGTGCCCTCGGGTTCCGCGCGGAGCTTCGGGTCCGGAGCCGCCGTGTAGCGCACGGCGCGGACCTTGCCGTCGGGCCCGAAGATGCGGCGGTTCGACGCGACCTGAAACACGGGCGCCTGGCCGAAGCCGACCTCGGTGACGGTCTGGGCACGGGGTAGGGATTCCCGCACCGCCTGCGCCAGCCGCTTCAGGGCCTCGCGCTGGAAGCCGCCCTCGAAGTTCAGGGCGTCGAGTCCCTCGTCCTTCAGGATCTTTTCGGCGCCGAAGTCGCAGTCCGGCGCGTCGTGCTGGTGCAGCGTGTGGACGGTCACGCGCTGCACGGTGGTGCCAGCAGCGGCGGCGAGTTCGCGGCGGAAAGCGTCGTGGCCCTCGTTGGCGATGCCGATCCAGTCCAGCGCGCAGAGCACGATGGGTTCGCCGGCCCCCAGCAGCACGATGCCGCGGCCGCGCAGGCTCATGTCCCAGGTGTTCGTCACCGGATCGTAGGCCATCCGGGTGCCGACCGGGGGCGTGACGTCCGTGTCGAAGGTGGCCACCCGCAGACCGTCCGCCCGCAGCGGGGCCAGCGACGTGACGGCGAGCAGGGTCAGAAGGAGGAAGCGCATGGCGCGACCCTACCGTCCGTGCGGTCGTCGAGAAGCGCCGAGTCAGGGTAAGCGGAGCCGGATTGACCGGCGGAAACCGGGTTGCTTGGGTTCAGACCGTGCAACTCCTCGTCCATTTCCAAGGCAACCAGCTCGGCCCGTTCCCGCCCGCCGCCGTCGCCGAAATGCTGCAGCTCGGGACCATCACCGCGGAGGCTCAGGTTTGGCACGAAGGCTTGCCCGACTGGGTGCCGGTGAACCAGTTCCTGGCGCAACACCTGCCGGCCCCGGCCGCATCCGCGCCCGCGCTGACGCCCCTGCCACCGGTGGCTGACGATGGCCCGAGCGAGTCCGCGGTGGTGATCAAGGCCTTGGTCAGCGGCTTCGTCGTGGCGCTGCTCGCCGGGGCCATCTTTGGTGCGATTGAAGCCAAGCTCGGTGACGCCTCGCGCGGTGCCCGCCGGCTGACCGGCTGGCTGCTGGCCGGCTTGGGCTGGGTGGTGGGCTTCACCGTGAGCCGGGTATCGCGTGGTTACGATTCGTGGCTGCTGGTCGGTGGCGCGGCAGTTTGCGCGCTGGCGGGATTGGTGCTGAGCGTCTTCGTCGCGGGGTTCATGGCCGGCGAAGGCGGCGGGCCAACGCTGTTGAGCATGGGACTCCAGATCGTCGTTGGCACGCTGATCGCCGGCTACGTGGCGAAGGCGGATTGACGGAAACCGCCGGACGTTTCAGATGCGAAACCGGCTCCGGGCGGCGAGCTCGGCCAGCGGGGCAGGCTGAAGTTCGAGAAACTCGGGCATTTCGCAGCGGTGTTTGCCGGCGGGCAGTGACGTGCGGACCAACTGCTTCAGCTCATCGAGTTTGTCCGACCAGCGGAAGCCGTTGAAAAACTCCAACGGCTCAAACTGCGTCTTGTAGAGCGCCATCTCCGAATAACACGTGCCGAGGTAGAGGTGCTCCAGTCCTGCCTGGGCGAAGTGTTCGACTGCCCGGGTCATCATCGCCATGCCGTGGTGCCGGGTCTCCGCGCTGAGCGGATAGAAGGCGTAGTAGTAGTGGGCGACGCGCGGCGACTCGACGTAGCAAAGGGCGGTTCCCGCATCGGCGCCGGTGGCGTCGGTGAAATGGAGCAGGTGATTGACGACCGCGCCCGTCATGAGCCGGTCGAGCCGTTCGCGGGGCATGACTCCTTCGCCCCACTTCGCGGCGGCGTAGGCGAGCCACGCGTCGCGCCGGGTTTCGGTGTAGTCGAAATCGGCCCGCGGAATCAGCGTGCAGCGCAGCCCGTCCGACTTGCGGAGCACGCGGCGGTTTTCGGAATTGGGTTTCCAGCCGGCGAGCGGAATGCGGATCTGCCGGGCCAGGTAGAACCGTTCCAGGGTCGGCAGTCCGGGGAGAAAACCCGCCGCGTAGGCATCCGCCGGCGTTTCGCCCGGCTCCAGGAAGCCCCACACCGCATACGGATAGCAGTAGTGCGCGTAGTCGGGGACGGCTTCGGAGAACAGGAGCTTCATGCGGGCGCGCGGCGCGGGGCTGAGCAATGCCGGAGAAGGCGGCCTGCGGAAAGCGCGGAGTGCAGAACGGGGCGGTGCGGATATTTCCGAAGCGGTCTTGCCGACGCAGATGCCCGCATGGGTTGCCCGCTGAGGTCAGCCCGTTCTGGTTCATGGGGTCCGCCGGCAAGATGCCGGCGGCACACAGGGGGCGGGCCGGCGCCGAAAGCCGCTCCCGATTGCTTCCCCGGGGATTTCGCGGAAGCTGTCCCGGTGAGTGACGCTGTTTCTCCGAAGGCCACTTCCCGCCGCCGCTGGCTGGGGCCGGTCGTTCTGCTCGGGCTGACCGTGCTCGCGCTGGGGCTGATCCAGTCCCGTCAGGATCTCGACTGGAACCTCCGCGCCTGGTTTCTCGCGCTCGCGGTCGGGCTCGGCGTGGTGGCCCAACTGTTCTGGCTGGTGCTGTTCAGCGGCTGGCGCTGGTGGCAGCGCGCGCTGTTGCTGGTCGGGTTTGCGGTGGCGGTGGGCGGATTCCGCCTGCTGACCCGGGTGGAAGGAACCGTGAGCGGCACCGGCCTGCCGCGGTTTGTCTGGCGGTGGTCGCCCACTGCGGACGAACGGCTGGCAGTGCTGCCCACCGAGCCCGCGGCTCGCACCAACACGACCATCGCGTCGCCAGAGACGCGCTTCCGTTTTCCGCAGTTCCTTGGACCCGATCGCGATGGTCAGGTAACCGGCGCGAAACTGGCCCGCGACTGGAAGTCCCAGCCGCCGAAGGAGCTTTGGCGGCGTCCGGTGGGTCTGGGTTGGTCGGGCTTTGTGGTGGCCGACGGACTTGCCATCACGCAGGAGCAGCGCGGCGAAGACGAGTTGGTGACCGCCCGCACGTTGACCGGCGGAGAACCGGTCTGGGCGCACACGAACCGCACGCGGTTCCGCGAATGGCAGGGCGGTGACGGGCCGCGGGCAACGCCGACGATTTCGGGAAATCGGGTCTATGCCTTCGGGGCGACGGGCATCCTCGACTGCCTGGACCTCGCCACGGGCCGCTCCGTTTGGTCGGTGGATGTGCTGGCGACCAACCGCCTCGACAACCTGACGTGGGGCAAGAGTGCTTCTCCGCTCGTGGCGGACGGTCGGGTGATTGTTTCCGGCGGCACCACTTCCGTGCGGGGAACCCTTGCTTATGCGGCCGACACCGGCGCGTTCCTCTGGTCGGACAACGGGGATGCCGCCACCTATGCGTCGCCCGCGGCGGTCACTTTGGCCGGGCGCCCGCAAATCCTCGTGAACGGGGCGCGGGCGGTGGCCGGACTCGACCCGGCCACGGGCAAGCGCCTGTGGGAATTCGCGTGGGGCAACGAGAAGTGGCCGAAGTGCTCGCAGCCGCTGGTGGTCAGTTCCAACCGCGTGTTCCTCTCGGCCGGCTACTCGATGGGCTGTCTGCTCATTGAGGTTCAGTTTTCGGCCGACGGGACCGGCACGGCGACGGAGCTTTGGCGTGGTCGGAGCATGAAGACCCAGTTCAACAACGTCGCGGTGCGCGATGGCCACCTCTACGGCCTCGACGACGGGTTCTTGGCGTGTGTCGAAGTCGCTTCCGGAAAGCGATTGTGGAAGGACGGCCGCTACGGTTCCGGCCAGAGCCTGCTGGTGGACGATCTGGTGCTCATCCAAGCCGAAACCGGCTTCGTGTCGCTGGCCGAAGCAAGGCCGGACGGCTTCGCGGAGCTGGGCCGGTTGGAAGCGCTGTCCTCCAAAACGTGGAACAACCCGGCCTTGGCCGGCCCGTATCTGATCACCCGAAACGACCAGGAGGCTGTCTGTTACCTGCTGCCCGTCGTCACGGAGTGATGCCCGGCAGGGCCGCTCACTTTTCCACTGGCTTGCCCGCGTCCTTCCAGGCGCCGAGGCCGCCTTCGAGGTTCACGGTCTTGAAGCCGAGGGCGTCCATCTTCGAGCAGGCGCGGGCGCTGCGGCCGCCGGCGGCGCAGTGCACGAGGTAGGTCTTGCTCTTGTCGAGCTTGCCGATGCGTTCCGCGAAGTCGGCCGACCGAAGGTCGATCAGCACGGAATCCTTCAGGTGGCCGTCGGCGTATTCGTCGGCGGTGCGCACGTCGAGCACGACGGTGTCCTTCTGCTGCCGCAGGCGGTCGAATTCCTCGACGTTCACGTTCTTCACGCCGGCCTTCTTCTCGGCGGCGGCTCCGGGTTTGCTATCGGCGCCGAAGGACTGGATGGCGCAGATCAGCGAGGCGAACAGGGCGAAGAGTTTCATGGCAAATTGATGCCGGAACCTTGCCCACGGGGGCGGGGATGGCAATTGCACTTTGGCGGCGGGTCGCCTACCTGTCGCCCATGCGCTTCATCGGCGGCGTTTACGAAAAGCTCCAACGGCATCCCAAACGGATCGTCTTCCCGGAAGGCACCGAACCGCGGGTGCTCCAGGCGGCCCGGCAGTTTCATTCGCTGCGCTTGGGCGTGCCCATCCTTTTGGGCGAGCGCTCCGCCATCAAGGAGGCTGCGTCCGCGCTCAACGTCTCCCTCGAGGGCATCCGCATCATCAATCCCGCCGAAAGCCCCGACCTGGAGAGCTTCGTGCAGCGGTTCCTGCTGCTGCGCCGCTCGAAGGGCGTGCAGGAACCCGAGGCCCGGGAGGCCATGAGCAAGCCCAACTACTTCGGCGCGATGATGGTTGCCATGAAGCAGGCGGACGGACTGGTGTCCGGCACGAGCGAGATTTCCGGCAGCGTGCTCCGGCCGCTGTTCCAGATCATCAAGGTGGCGCCCAAGACGACGACCGCCTCGTCCTGCATGATCATGGAGGTCGAGGACACGCGTTTCGGCGAACGGGGCGTGCTGTTCATGGGCGACTGCGGTGTCATTCCCGACCCCACGGTGGAGCAGCTTGCGGAAATCGGCCTGAGCACTGCCCGCCTCGCCCGGCAGATTTCGAACGTGAAGCCGCGCGTGGCGTTCCTCAGCTACTCGACCCACGGCAGCGCCCAGCATCCGAGCGTGCTCAAGGTGAAGGCCGCCACGGCGCTGGCCCGGCAGAAGGCGGAGGAGGCGTTCTTCGAGGCGGAATTCGACGGCGAACTCCAGGTGGACTCCGCGCTCGTGCCCGAAATCGCAGCCCGCAAGCTGCCCGACAGCCAGGTCGCCGGTAAGGCCAACTGCCTGATTTTCCCGGACCTCAATTCCGGCAACATCGCGAGCAAGCTCATCCAGCACATCGCCCGCGCCAATGCCTACGGCCAGATCCTGAACGGCCTCGACCGCCCGGCCGCCGACGTGTCGCGCGGCAGCAGCGCCCACGACATCCTCGGCGTGGCCGCGATCACCGGCCTTCAGAGCATCGAGTATCAGAAGCTGTATCCGGGTGCGGGCGAGCATTTGCCGGGCGATCTTTGAGGAACGGCAGTGCGCATCTACCTCGAAACCACCATTCCAAGCTATTTGGCGGCCCGCCCGGCGAAGGCGCTGCTCCAGGCTGCCAGCCAGGAGGCCACGCACCTCTGGTGGAACTGCAGGTCGGCCGCCGATGAACTCGTCTCCTCGGGCATCACGTTGGATGAGGTTCGCCAAGGTGATCCAGATATGGCGAAGGCCCGGCTCGGTTATCTTGCCGGATTGCCCATGCTCCCGGTGGATGATGCGGTTCTGAGCCTGTTTTCCCGCATTGCCACCAGTGGACTTCTGCCGGCGGCGGCCAAAGCGGATGCCACCCACATCGCCCTCGCAACGGCCCACCGTTGCGACATACTCCTGACATGGAATTGCCGGCACATTGCCAATGCGGCCATCCAGCGTCGGCTGCGCGCCCTGGCTGAAGTCGCCGGCCATGTATTGCCCACAATCTGCACTCCCTATGAACTCCTGCAGAGAAACGACGATTAATCCCCTCCCGCCTTGCGGGGAAGATGAGGTCCTGAATGAAGTCTGGGCGGCCCGACGTCGCCTTCACGAACTGGCCGGTCCCACCACGGAGGATTGGATTGCTTTCCTGCTGCGCCGTCAGCAGGAGATGGCCCGAGGCATTCCGCTCAACGTTCCGCCCGAGACGATCAAGGCGGCTGAGACAGTCGCATCTTGAGTTTGTCAGTGGGCACTTTTCATCCTGCCTTCCCGTGCTGCTAAACACCAGAACCCCGCGCGTCTTCATCGCCGCCACGCGGCAGAATGATGGCAAGACCACGAACTCCCTCGGCCTGCTCGGCGCGCTCCAGAAGCGCTTCGGCCGCGTCGGCTACATCAAGCCCGTCGGCCAGCGCTTCGTGGAGGTGGACGCCGAGAAGATTGACGAGGATTCGGTGCTCATGGACCGCGTCTTCAAGCTCAACTGCCCGCTGGTGGACATGTCGCCCATTGCGGTCGAGCCCGACTTCACGCGGAAATATCTCCAGGCCGCCAACTGGGAAACGCTGGTCAAACGCATCCACAAGGCCTTCGACCGCGTGGCCTGGGAAAAGGAGTTCGTGCTCTGCGAGGGCACCGGCCACGCCGGCGTCGGCAGTGTGTTCGATCTCAGCAACGCCACGGTCGCACGCCTCCTCAACGCCAAGGTCGTCATCGTCTCCCGCGGCGGCATCGGCCTGCCGATCGACGAGGTGAACCTCAACCGTGCGCTCTTTGAGAAGGAGGGCGTCGAGGTAATCGGCGTCATCCTCAACAAGGTGCTGCCGGAGAAGCTGGATTACATCACCGAGTTCGCGGAGAAGGGCCTGAAGCGCAAGGGGCTCAAGCTGCTGGGCGTGGTCCCGCACCAGCCGATCCTTTCGAGCCCGACGGTTGAACTGGTCCGCGAAGCCCTCGATGCCGAGGTGCTGAACGGCGAGCAGGGCATCCACAACATCGTCACCCGCGTCATCATCGGTGCGATGGGTGCGACCAACGCGGCGAAGCTGTTCCGCCCGGGTGTCCTGTTGATCACCCCCGGCGATCGCGACGACATCCTGAAGGCCGCGGCCGAATACCTGAAAAACGGCGGTCCGCTGGCCGGCATCGTCTTGGCCGAGGACATCGAGCCCAGCGCCGCCTCGCTGAAGCTGGCGCGTTCGCTGGCGTGCCCGGTGCTGCGCGCGCGGGGCGACAGCTACCGCGTCGCCAGCGAGGTGCATGACCTAACCGTGAAGATCCGTCCGGGTGACACCGAAAAGATCCGCCTTGTGCAGGACCTCATCGCCAAGCACGTGAAGCTCGACAAGATCCTCGAAGCGATCTGATCGCCGCTGCGGTGGTCACTCCGCCTGGGTGGCCAGCAAGGCGCGGCCCTTGAGGAAATCCAGTCCCCGCGCCAGCACCGGGTCGCGGATGATGGGCGTGGCCGGTGCCGGTTCCGACGGAACGGGCGCGACATTGTTCGTGCCCTCACGGTTCCGGACCAGCTCCGCCTCGTTGACCCGGCGGCGCACCCGCACGGAAGTGGTGATCGAATTGGTCGCGGTCGGTGAGTTGGTCAGGGAAGTGGCTATCGTGAACGGATCCCGCAGGTAGGCCCGTTCCGCGTTCGCGACGATGGGCAGCCGGAGGTCGGGGAGGGTTCCCGACAGGGGCACGGTGTGGCCTTCGGCGAATTTCACCTGGCTGAGCGTGACGCGCAGGCGCTGGCCGGTGGTCAGGGGCAGGTCCTGCACCACGGCCGCATCCCCGGCAGTCGCATCCCCAACGAGCAGGGCCGCGCCGCGTTGTTGCAAGGCGGTGGCCAGCGCCTCGGCGGCGCCGTGGGTCTGGCCGTTCACCAGGACCGCGAGTGGACCGTCAAAGCGGTTGGTCACTGTCGGGGTGGAAAGCGGCCCGTCGCCGGCGTCGAACAGCGGCGTCCCGGCGGGCAGGAAGATCCCCGCGAGCTGGGCGCCTGCGGCGAAGTCGCGCCCGCCGGCAAAGCGCAGATCCAGCACGACGCCGGCTACACCGCGGCGGCCGGCCCGCAGTTCGGTCAGCCGGTCGAGCGTGTTGGTGAATGCCCCGCGGGCCACTTCCCCCAGCCTGAGATAGGCGAACCGTTCCTCCAGCAGGCTGCTGGAAGTGACCGCAGCGGAATCGAGCGCCGGCTCTTCATAGTCCTCCAGCAGACGAACCCGGTTGCTGAGGCGCCCGAGGAGCGATTCCACATCGCCGGCCTGCAATTGCTCCGGAGTGACGCCGGGCAGATTCGACTTCAGGAGCGAGACGACTTCCGCCAAGGGTGGCAGCTCGGCACTGACGGACAGGCTGAGCCCGAGCCACATCGCCGCCGCCGTTGCCAGTCGCCGTTTCATTCCGGAGCAGCTTCCGTGGTCCGGGCAACCGGCGGCAAACAAGTTCGCTTCATGCGTGTCCCGGTCGCGGGGCGATTACGGCCGAATCGCCTGATAGATCGTCCGGGCCATGAGGGCCGCACCCTTGGCGTTGGGATGGATCTTGTCCGGGAACATCTCCGGATGGCTGGAGAGCGCGTCAAACAGGTCGATCACCGGCACCTTGCGGTCATCACAGGCCTCCTCCACGCCTTCGAGCACGGAGTCCAGCGCCTGGGCGTTGATGCCCCATTGGTCGCCGTAAACCGGCACGGGTTGGCAAACCCAGACCTTGGGCTTGGATTTGAGATCGGTGAAATGCTCGATGAGATCACGGAAATCCTTCCGGAACGTCTCCTTGCCCTTCCAGTTCTGGGGCTTGGTGTCGTTGGTGCCGAGTTTGAGGATCACGACGTCCGGCTGAAACGTGGAGGCCTTGGTGAACTCCTCGGTCGTCCAGTAGGGCAGGTCGCCCGCCCGGCTGGCGGTCGCGCCGCTGCGGCCGAAATTCTGCACGTCGAAACGCGGCCCGAGCAGCTTCTGAAGCTGCGCCGGATAGCTGTTGGTCTCGCGGCCTTCGACCCCGGCGCCCCAGGTGATCGAATCACCGACACAGGCCACCCGCACGATGGGATCGCCCCCGCGCTTGGACTGAATTTCGTCCAGCCGGATGATGGGCGGTTCCTTCTTGGCGCAGCCGGCCAGAAGAGCGGCGACGAGGGCGAACAGGGCGGCAAAATGACGGCGGTTCATGCGAAAGACTGGGACGGAGTGTGGCGGGAGGCCCCCGGGCGGCAAGCGCCTTCGCGGACGGTCAGGGGTGGCGGCTCGTGATGAAACCGGTGGCGCGGTGCTTCTCGTGGCAGTCGAGGCAACTGGTCAATTGGCCGCGGGCCACCACCTGCCGAAGCCCGGCCGGTCCAGCAACCACGAACCATTCCCAGTCGCCACCCGTTGAATTGTAACCGGCCTCGCGCTTGAGCATGCCGGTGAACAGGTTGGCGGACGGGCCGCCGTCGAGTCCGTGAAGCTTTTCCTTCACGATAATCGTTCCGACAGGGAAGGAGTTCGTGCCTTGCCGAAAGGCGTCCGCCTGGGGCGCCGAAACGGAAACGTGGGCCGAGTAGGCGGAATGGGGATCGTGCCGGGACAGCCGTTCCGGTCCGATGCAAAGCATGGCCACCCGGGGATTCATCGGCACGGGCGCCTTGGTGATCCGGGTCATCGCCTCGCGGTTGGTGTAGGTCGCGGCCACGAGGGCACTGTCATTCGGAACCGACTCCGCCACGGAGTTCGCTTCGGCGTTTCCCCTGGCTGCCGCCGACGTGGTGTTGTTGGACACGCAGCCTGCCGTCACCGCCAACGCAGCCGCGGCCACCGGGAGGCCCAGAATCCGGATGAGGAACATGGCGGCATGGATGCCGTCGCCACGGGATTCGTTCAAGCGCGGGTTCAACCCGGCAGCATCGCGACCACCCGGCGACCTTCTCCGGAACAGCGGTGGGGCAGGGCTTGGGCGCGGGCGCCGCGGGGCCGGAGGTCAGTCCAGCGTGAGGGTTAGATTCTCGGCGGCGGTGCGGCTCAGGCCGACGAACGTTTCCTCCGCCAAGGTGAGCCGGCGTCCGCGCCAGTGCAGGATTCCCCAGTCGCGCTTCAGCTTGCGCCGGCCGAGGGGCAGGGCGACGAGCGAGCGGCTGCGCAGTTCCTCCTGCGCCACCCACGGCGCGACGATGCTCACACCCAGACCCAGCTTCACCATCTCCTTGATCGCCTCCATCGAGCCGAGCTCGATGACGGTGTTGAGCACGACGTCCTCCTTGCGGAAGTAATCGTCCACAATCCGGAACGTGTGCGAGCCCTTGCGGTAGATGATCAGGCTCTGCTTCGGGATGTCGGCGCGGTTCACGGCGCCCGCCTGTGCCCACGGATGCAGCGGGGAAACGAGGAACACGAGCTCGTCGGAAAACAGCGGCAGGAAATCGAATCGTTCGTCCGGCGTGTGCTGCAATCCCACCGCGAGGTCGATCTTCTGGCGTTCGAGGCCGAGCACCAGTTCGCGGCTGTCTCCCGGTTCCACCTGGATGAGGCTTTGCGGAAAGCTCTCCTTGAACTCCCGCAGCACCGGAGGCAGCAGCACGGTGCAGATCGTGGAGGTGTCGCCGAGGCGCAGCCGGCCGCGTCCCCACTTGCCCAGCTGTTCGATCCCGTCGCGGGCGGCCTGCATCTCCCGGAGGATGACCTGGGTGTGTTTGAGGAGATGCTCGCCGGACTGGGTGAGCATCACCTTCTTGCCCACCCTGTCCAAAAGCCGACAGCCGATGTCGGTTTCCAGCGCCTTGATGGAGTGACTCACGGCGGACTGCGTGAGGAATAATTCGCGGGCCGTCTGCGTGAAACTGCCCGTGCGGGCGAGGATCGCGAAGGCCTGCAACTGCCTGCTGTCGAGGGGACCTTTCATCAATGAATGGGCTTCATCCAAACCAACTGAAGTTTGCGGAGCACTCATTCGGCCAAGTTCCCCAAACGGCACCAACATCGCTTAACCGACGGCAGTTGTGGTTATGACTGCCCGAATTCGCACAGCCCTTCCCCGGGAACTTCGCCCGCGGGTCCGCCCCACCCCGATCCGTCTCGGTTACGTGCCGCTCTCCGATGCCGCGCCCCTGGTCGTCGCCCAAGAGTGGGGTTTCTTTGCCCGCCATGGACTGGAAGTCCGCCTGAGCCGCGAACTGGGCTGGGCGACGATCCGGGACAAGCTCATCCACGGGGAACTCGACGGAGCGCATGCGCTCAACACCCTGCCCGTTGCGCTGGCGCATGGGCTCGGCGCGGTGAAGACCGACGTGGTGGCCGGCATGTTCCTGAACCTGCACGGCAACGCCATCACCCTCAGCAACGAACTCTGGCGCTGCGGGGTGCGGGATCAGGGGACGCTCCGGAGCTTTCTCGCGGCCAATCGCAACCGGCGCACGCTGACGCTGGGCACCGTGGCCCTGAACTCGACTCACTCATATCTGCTGCGGTCGTGGTTCCAGCGGGCGGGAGCGAACTTCGAAACCGACGTCCGGCTGGTGGTCGTGCCGCCGGCCCAGTTGGGGGCGAACCTGGCGGCCGGTCATCTGGACGGATTCTGCGCGGGAGAGCCCTGGAATTCCCAGGTGGTCGCCAGCGGCCATGCCTGGGTGGCGGCGACCAGCGCGGATCTTGTGCCCTATCATCCGGAGAAGGTGCTGCTCGTCCGCGGTGATTTCAATTCCGCGCGCCGGGACGAGCATCTGCACCTGATCGCCGCGCTGACCGAGGCATGTGCCGTCTGTGACCAGGCCGAGAACCACGATGCCATCGCCCGGCTCCTGGCCGGCTCCGGCTACCTGAATCTGCCGGCCGAACTGATCCGCAAGGGGTTCTCCGGCCGGTTCGAGGCGGGGCAGGGCCGCACCCTGGGTTCCGAGCTGCTGGTGTTCCACCGCGACGACGCCAATGCACCGACCGCCGACAAGCTCGGCTGGATTGCGCGGCATCTGCTCGACGGCCTGACGCCGAAGCCGTTCACGCCGGCGCAGCTCGGGCAGGTGTTCCGTCTCGACCTGTTCACCGCCGCGCAAGGACTGATTTCCAACTCCGAATCCACTGCCCATGAACTTGAAGCCTGCCTCCTCACTGCCTGACCCCTCCCGTCGACGCTTTCTCAAGCAAACCGCTGCCGGCGCCCTGCTGGCGGGCCTGCCGACCGGTTGGGTGGGCCGCGTGTTCGCGGATGATTCGCCGGAAACACCCAACTGCCGCGTGGCATCATCGCGCTGACCGACTGCTCGCCATTCGTCGTCGGCGCCGAAAAGGGATTCTTCAAGAAATACGGGCTCAACGTGACCATCGCGAAGGGGGCCAACTGGGCCGCCATCCGCGATTCGCTGAGCAACGGCGACAATCAGTTCACCCACATGCTCATCGGCATGCCGATCGCCTCGACGATGGGCCTGCTCGGTTCGCCCAAGAAGCCGATGGTCATCCCGTGGCTGGTGAACCGTAATGGTCAGGCGATTTCCCTGAAGGCCGAGTGGAAGGGGAAGGTGGGGGCCGATCCGAAGGCGCTGAAGCCCTTCGTGGACAAGGCGAAGTCCCTGGGAGAGCCGCTCACATTTGCCATGACCTTTCCGCCGGGCACCCACGCGATGTGGATGCGCTATTACCTCGGCGCCGGTGGCGTCAATCCGGACAAGGATGTGGCGCTGATCACGGTGCCGCCGGCCCAGATGGTGGCGAACATGAAGATCGGCAAGATGGACGGCTTCTGCGTGGGCGAGCCCTGGAACGCCCGGGCCATCGCCGACAAGATCGGCTTCACCAGCGTCACCACGCAGGACATCTGGAAGGATCATCCGGAAAAGGTCTGCGCCTTCACGGCCGACTTCGCGGCGAAGAATCCCAAGACGGTGAAGGCCGTGCTCAAGGGCCTGCACGAGGCCAGCGTCTGGCTCGACGACCTGAACAACCGGCCCGAGCAGTGCGACATCGTGAGCAAGCCCAATTTCATCAACTGCCAGAAGGAGGTCATTTTGGGCCGGTTGCAGGGCAAGCTGGATTACGGTGACGGCCGCACGGTGCAGGACGAGTTCTACATGCACTTCAGCAAGCGGAACTGCAATTTCCCGCAGCCCAAGTATGCCAAGTGGTGGCTCACGCAGTTCCGCCGCTGGGGCATGGTGCCGGCCGCACCCGACTACGACGGGGTCGCCCAGCAGGTGATGCGCGGCGACCTTTATGCCGAGGCGATGAAGGAGCTCGGCGTGGCCGACCGCGCGCAGGACGATTCCGGCTGGGAAATGTTCGACGGCGTGAAGTTCGACCCCAAGGGCGACCTCGAGGCGTATGCCAAGGGCTTTGCCGTCCATTCGCTGAAGACCTGATTCTCCGTGTCCACCCGGCCGGCGGCGGTTGCTGTGATGGCTGCCGCCGGCCCCCTACCGCCCATTTCCACCGCTCGCATGAGCAATCCGACTGTTCCCTCCACGCTGACCGCCAACGCCACCGAAAGCGGCCCCAAGGCCTCGCTGAACCTGAACGCCGCGGGGCAGAAACCGTCCGGCGGTCTCGACTGTTCACGGCTGACCAAGGTGGACTGGCTGCTGCTGCCGCTGGTCGGCGTCGCGGCCGTGGTCGTGCTGTGGTTTGCCCTGAGCGCCACGCTGTCGAAGGACCTGCCGAACCCGGTGAAGACGTGGGAGGCGAGCAAGCCCTATGTGTTGGAGCCGCTCGCCTATCGCGGCGAACTCGACCAGGGCATCCTGCGCTTCACCTGGCTTTCGCTGGTGCTGGTGGCGAAGGGCTACGTGATCGCGCTCGCGATCGGCACGCCCTTGGGATTCCTGCTGGGCCTTTCGAAGACCATGACCAAGGCGCTGGACCCGATCATCCAGGTGCTGCGGCCGGTGTCGCCGCTCGCATGGCTGCCGCTCGGCATGGTCCTCTTTCTCGGTGCGGGCAAGCAGGCCAGCGAGTTGGCGGCGCTCTTCACCATCGCGGTATGCGCGATGTGGCCCACGGTGCTCAACACCGCCGTCGGCGTGCGGGCAATCCCAACGGATTACCTGAATGTGGCCAAGGTGCTGAAGCTGTCGCGCTGGAAGACGCTCACGAAGGTGATGATCCCCGCGACGCTGCCCTACATGTTCACGGGGTTCCGCCTTAGCCTCGGCATCGCGTGGCTGGTCATCGTCGCGGCGGAAATGCTGACTGGCCGGCCCGGCGTGGGCGGCTTCCTGTGGCAGCAATACAACGCGCTGATCTACGAACAGATCATCCTCTGCATCCTCACGATCGGCATCGTTGGCTTCATCCTCGACCGCCTGATGAGCGTGGTGGAACGGCGTTTCAAGACGGCCTGAGCGGAAACCCTGTTGGCTCCCCGGCATCTCCATTCCCATGTCCTTCCTCCACATCACCAACGTCAGCAAAGGCTACGGGCCGGCCACCGACCGGGCGGAAGTCCTGACCGACATCAACCTGACCATCAACGAGGGCGAGTTTGTCGCCATTGTGGGCTACAGCGGCGCGGGGAAGACCACGCTGATGTCTCTGCTGGCGGGATTGGTCCGGCCGGACACCGGCAGCGTGAAGCTGGCCGGACAGGAAATGGACGGCCCCGGACCGGACCGAGGGCTCGTGTTCCAGAACTACTCGCTCCTGCCCTGGCTCACCGTGTTCGAGAACGTGAAGCTCGCCGTTGACCAGGTGCTGGCCGACCGGCCCGAGGCGGAGCGGGTGGCCCACACCGAAAAGTTCGTCGCCATGGTGAACCTCACGCCGGCCCGCGACAAACGGCCCTCGGAACTCTCCGGCGGGATGCGGCAGCGCGTCAGTGTCGCCCGCACGCTGGCGATGAACCCCAAGGTGCTGCTGCTCGACGAGCCGCTGAGCGCCCTCGATGCCCTCACCCGGGCGACGTTGCAGGATGAGATCGCGCGCATCTGGCAGGAATCGCGGACGACCGTGGTGCTCGTCACCAACGATCCCGACGAGGCGATCCTGCTCGCCGACCGCGTGGTGCCGCTCACGCGGGGGCCGAATGCCACGCTGGCGCCGAGCATTCCCATCACGCTGCCGCGACCGCGCGACCGGCGGTTCATCAACGAGAGCGCGGATTTCAAACGGCTGCGCAACCAGGTGGTGGAGTCGCTGCTGGCCGCCGGTGCCAAGCCGAAGACCACGGTGACCCGTGACCTCGTGCTGCCGGACATCGAACCCGAGGACATCTCGACCCCGCGGTTGGGATTTGGCCGGCGTGGGCCGGTCCGCAAAGGCGAGCGCCGCAGCGAGTCCGTCGAGGTCTCCCCCTGAAGCCTGTTCCCCAATTTCATGAGCGCCTACTGCGAGCTGTTCAACCTGACGAAGATCTATCCGTCGCCCAAGGGGCCGGCGATCATCGTGAAGGACTTCAATCTGCGGCTCACCGAGGGCGAGTTTGTGACGCTCATCGGGCATTCCGGCTGCGGCAAATCCACGGTGCTCTCGATGGTGGCCGGGCTCAATGGCATCACCGACGGCGGCATCATTCTCGCCGGCCGGGAGCTGGCTGGGCCGGGGCCGGACCGGGGCGTGGTGTTCCAGTCGCCGTCGCTGCTCCCGTGGCTGACGGCCTTCGAGAACGTGATGCTGGGCATCAATCAGGTGTTCTTTACCGCGCCGAAACATGAGCGGGAACAGATCGCCGAGTATTACCTGAGCGTCGTCGGCCTGGCCGACGCGATGCACAAGCGTCCGGCGGAACTCAGCCAGGGCATGCGTCAGCGCGTGGGCATCGCCCGCGCCTTTGCGCTGAAGCCGAAGATGCTGCTGCTGGACGAGCCGTTTGGGATGCTCGATTCGCTGACCCGTTACTAACTGCAGGGCGTGTTGCTCGAACTTTGGCGCAAGAACCGCATCACGGCGCTGATGGTGACCCACGATGTGGACGAGGCGCTCTACCTCAGCGACCGCGTGGTGTGCATGACCGACGGTCCCGAAGCCGAGGTCGGCGACATCGTCGAGGTGAAGTTTCCCCGGCCCCGTGACCGCAAGGCGGTGATGGAGCACCCGGACTATTACCCGCTGCGGGAGCGCCTGATCGAATTCCTGGAGGTCCATGCGCACCGCCGTCGGCCCAAGGCCGGTCCGGCCTGATGCCGGGTGCGACCGACCGCAGACCGTGACCTGGGTCAAGGCCGGCCGCCGGCCGGACGGGTTTCACTTTCTTCAGCACGACAATCCAACCATGAAACCGATCAGCACCAACGTCCTCTCCCTCAGCGTGGCCGCGCTCGCGGCCGGGCTCCCGGGCGCCCTTGCCGGCGACTGGGGCATCTCCAGTCCGGTGGCACCGTCGCCCGGCTGGCTCAACGAATACTTCCGGGCCGACGACCCCTACATGAACGCCTGGAACATCGGCGTCCTCTACTGGGGCCGTTACGAGGTGAAGCAGAACGGCGGCTTCACCGGTCCCGGCTCCATTGCCGACTTCCGGACCGACGTGGACAACGACAACAACTACCTGTTCACCCGCGTGCTGCCGCGGGTCGGCTACACGGGGAAGTGGTTCGAGGTGTTCGTGCAGGGACGTCACAGTTCCGTCGCCAGCGACGAACGCTCCGGTTCCGGCAATGGCACCATCAACTTCTCCGCGACGGACCCCACGCTGGTGACGGGCGCCGGGCCGCTGGGCACCGGGGTAAGTGCCGAACAGGACGGACCCTTTGACCTCCAGCAGGCCTATGTGGTGATCGGCAACCACAAGGAGTTTCCCGTCTCGGTGAAGGTCGGTCGCCAGGAGATCATCCTCGGCGAACAGCGCATCGTCGGTCCGCTGGCGTGGAACAACATCCAGCGGCAATGGGACGCCGTGCGCGTCCGTTACCAGACTTCGGTCGGGGCCTTTGATGCCTGGGGCAGCTACCTGGTGGCGCCGCGCGACGAACACTTCAACGAGTGGAACGAGGACGAAGCCTTCTCCGGGCTCCAGTTCTCCACCAAGAAGATCCCTAAGCTCTGGAGCGAGTTCTATTTCCTGTCCCGCAACGTCGGCAAGGATGCCACGGCCGGTTATCTGGGGACGGTGCCCGCGCCGTTCCGGCCGCCGGCCGCCCAGGACATCTATACGGTGGGCACCTACCTGAAGAGCTCGACGAATGACTGGCAGAACGTGGATTTCGGCCTGCAGGCCTATTACCAGTTCGGCAACTTCCGCGATTTCCGCAATCAGGGTGCCTTTGCCGTGCGCGAGGACCACAGCGCCTACGCCGTCATCGGCGCGGCGGGTTACACGTGGAAGGAGAGCGCCTTCACCCCCCGGCTCGGCTTTGAATACAGCCACGCCTCGGGCGATGACGATCCGCTTGATGGAGATCACAACACCTTCGTCCACCTCTACCCCACGGGCCATCTCTTCTACGGCTATGCCGACTTCACGTCGCTCCAGAACATCCACAACCTGCGCCTGCAAAGTTCCATCATGCTGACTCCCCGCATCCGGCTGCAGGTGGACGGGCACGCCAAGTTCCTCGCGACGGTCAATGACGCCTTCTACAACGTCGCCGGTCTGCCCCGGGGCGGAGCGGTCGGGGCCGCCGGTTCGCAGCGGGTCAACTACCTGCCGGTCGCCGTCCGCGGGACACGTTATGGCATCAATCCGGACGCCGGCAGCTTTGCGGGCACCGAGGTGGACATCACGCTCAACTATCGCGTCCACAAGAACCTGACGCTGGAGGCGAACTACTCCCGCTACTTCGTGGGCGACTACGTGCAGGACTCCCTGGCCCGGGTGGGATCGCAGGACGCCGATTACGGCTATCTTCAAGCTCAGCTCAATTTCTGAACCGTGCCCATGGGGGACTGCTCAGGATGGTCAAAAGCGCACACGCCCGCCCCGGAGAGAATCCGCGGCGGGTGTTTTGTTCCATTGCCGATTGCTGCCCGTTTTTTTTGGATCGTAACTCCCGCGACGCTGGGGGGAGACCCACACGTTGCCGATTCGTGACGCCGGGGCACCCAAGTTGCCACCCGGGCAGGGTTTGACTTCTGCCGTGCCGCATTTCTCCGCCCCGCCCCGCCAGGCAGTCCGCCTTGCGGGCGGGTTCACGCTGATTGAATTGCTGGTGGTGATTGCCGTAATCGCGATCCTCGCCGGATTGCTGCTGCCGGCTTTGGCCAAGGCCAAGGAAAAGGGGCGTCACGCCGCCTGCATCAACAACCTCCGCCAGGTTTCCCTGGGCACGACGATGTATGCCCAGGACAACGCGGACGCCTTTCACCACTACCTCGACCCCGGCCGGCGTGCGCAGGTGCCCAACCATGGCCAGTGGACGCTGACGCCGCAGCACAAGGAACTGCTGGACCTGGCGAATCCGAATCACGCCCAGATTGCCTACTGGGGCGTGGCTTACATCAGCTACTTCGCTGGCACCAAACGCACGTTCCGTTGTCCGTCCGCCAAGATCGTGGATGAGTGGCGGGAGACCGGCTTGGCTTATCCGCACGAGTTCTGGCTGAACTCCAGTTACGGCATCAACCGTTTCGTGGCGCTTGAGCCGCCCAACCCGCTGACCGCAGATCCCGAGCGCGCCCGCAAGCTCTCCGGCATGGCCAGTCCACAGACGACTGTCTTCGCGCAGGACTCCGCGGAACAGAGGATGGAAGGTCCCGAAGACAGCCTTGGCGTCTTCCCCGGCTATCAGGAATGCCTGACCCAGTGGAAATACCGCCTCGCCGGTTTCTACCCGGGCAAGAAAATGGAATTCGAATGGTTTCGGCACAACCGCCAGTGCGCGACGCTCTGGGTGCCCGGCAACGTCTCGTCCATCCGCCATTCCCGCGGCGTGGACTACCGGTGGTATTCCGGAGAAGTCCCGAATGAATCCCCGCGCTGACCGCTTTCCCCCATCATCCCAGCAAACCTGACATGAAAACTTATGCCCTGACCACGGTGCTCGCCAGCTTGCTGGTGGGTGCCGGACAGGCGGCGATCACCGACCAGTTGGTGACCCACCTGACCTTTGACAACACCCTCGAAGACTCCTCCGGAAAGGCCCACCACGGGACCGCCGTGGGCACGGTCGGCTTTGGCGCCGGTGCAGTGGGCGCCGGCGCGGCGACGCTGTCCTTCAAGAAGGACGGAAGCGCCTTCAATTACGTCACCTTGGGGGCGCCGGCCGACCTCAACTTTGGCACCGACACGGACTTCACGATCAGCCTCTGGGTGAAGTTCAGCGACTTCATCTTCGATCCCCCGTTCATCTCCAACAAGGACTGGCTCAGCGGTCAGTATCAGGGGTGGATGATCGCTACCGGCACCGACGGCCGGCTCCAGTGGAATTACGGCGGCGCTCCCGGCCAGCGGAAGGATTACGACGGCCCGGCAAGCACCCTGAACAATGGCCAATGGCACCACGTGGTGATGACCGTGCTCCGTGCCGGCGAAGTGGTGACCTATCTCGACGGCGTGGTGGTTGATGAACGGGATGTATCTGCCAGTCCGAACAACCTCGACACCCCGGCCGGCCAAGCCGTGAACATCGGTCAGGACGGCACCGGGCGCTACACCGACGGTGGCAGCGTGGAGATCAACGACCTGATGGTGGACGATGTCGGGATCTGGCGACGGGTCATCACCGCGACCGAGGCGGTGGCCATCTACAACGCCGGCAAGGCGGGCCAGAATCTCGTTTCCATTACCTCGACGCCCGAAGCGCCGACGCTGACCAAACACCCGGAATCACAGAACGCCGTCGCCGGTGAAAACGTGACCCTGCGCGTGCTGCCCCGCGGCTCGTCGCCGTTCACCTTCGAATGGCTGCGCAACGACCAGCCGGTCCCGGGTGGAACCAATGCCATCCTCAGTCTCGCCAACATCCAGGCGGCGCAGGCCGGCACCTACGTCTGTCGCGTGGGCAACGGAGTCACAACCATCGCGAGCAATCCCGCCGACGTCGCGGTGGACGTGACTCAGCCCCCGACCATCATTGAGCCACCGCTGGGCCTTTCAGCGGCGATTGGCGCCCGCGCTTCGTTCAAGGTTCGCGCAGCCGGTGTCGCCCCGTTGACCTACCAATGGCTCAAAGACGGCAACGTCATTCCCGATGCCACCGCCGATACCTTCACGCTCGCGCGCGTCAAGGCGGCCGATGGTGGGAAATACTCCGTTCGCATCGGTGCCGGCAACGGCCAGTCCGTCACGACCGCCGAAGTCAATCTCACCATCGTCAACGACATCCGCCAGGGACTGGTTGCCCACCTGACCTTTGATGCGGACTACCAGGACAGCTCCGGCCGTGGCAATCACGGGACGCCCGTGGGCAATCCGACGCTGGTCGAGGGGATGATCGGCGGCAAGGCGCTCCGGTTTTCGCAGCGCAGCGCCCTCAACGAATTCAACTTCGTGACCCTCGGCCAGGCGGCAGATCTGGAATTCAGCGTGGATGCCGACTTTTCGTTCTCGTTCTGGGTCAAGTTCTCCAACTGGCTTCGGGATCCCGTCTTCATCGCCAACAAGAACTGGAGCAGCGGAGGCAACATCGGCTACGCGTTGGCCACCGGTGCGGACGGGCGCTTCCAATGGAACTTCACCGAGCAGGTTGGCGAGCGCCGCGACTACGACAGCAGTCCGGGGCTGATCAGTGACGGGCGCTGGCACCATGTTGCCGTGACGTTCCAACGCGGCGGTGAGGCGGTCGCCTTTCTTGATGGCCTCGAAATGAACCGGCAGTTGCTGCCGACCACCGGCACGACGATCAGTCCGGGACTGCCCACCAACATCGGCCAGGACGGCACCGGCACCTACACGGACAATGGCACGGTGGTCATGGAAGACGGCACGATCGACGACGTCGCCATCTGGCGTCGGGCGATCACTCCGGAGGAAATCCGTGCCATCCGCCTCCGGGGCATGTTCGGCGCAAACGTCCAGCAGCGCGGCCTCAACGAGGATCTCGTCGCGTGGCTGCCTTTCGACGGCGACTTCTGGGATCGGTCGGGCCGCGGCAATCACGGCACGCGGATTGGCAATGCCCGCTTTGTGGAGGGCCGCCACGGAAAGGCCATCTCGGTGACCTCACTGAAGGAAGGCACTTCCTTCAATTACGTTACGCTGGGCGCTCCGGCAGACCTGCAATTTGGCATGGACACCGACTTTTCGGTTTCGTTCTGGACCCGCTTCACCAACTGGACCGGCGACCCCGTGCTGGTTGGCAACAAGGACTGGCGCAGTGGTGGCAATCAGGGCTGGGTCATCGCGACAGCCGGCAACGGCCGCCTGCAATGGAACTTGGGTGACGGCGACCCCGGCGCCCGCACTCGGAAGGATTATGACGGTCCGGCTGGCACGCTGAGCGATGGCCAATGGCACCACGTTGTCAGCGTGTTCGACCGCCAGGACGGCGCGGTCACTTACCTCGACGGGAGTGCGGTTTCCACCAACGAAATCACCTCCGGCCTTGATTCCATCGACACTCCCGCCGGGTTGGCACTGAACATCGGGCAGGATGGCCTGGGCGCCTACACCGACAACGGCGCGGTCGGCATCCGTGACGCCGCAATTGACGATGTCGCGGTCTGGCGCCGTGCCCTTGGCGCAGCGGAGGTTCAGGCCATTTTCTCACGGGGTGCCGCCGGTGCGGACCTCGCCGGCCATGCGCCGCAGGCCACCACGTTGCCGAATGGCGTCGCCGCCGGTGAAGTCAATGCCAGCTCCGCGGTCCTGTGGGCGCGCAGCACGGCGGTTGGCCCGGCCCGGTTCGAGGTCTCCGCACTGCGTGACTTCGCCGAAGTTGCCACCCAAGCGACTGCCGCCGTCACCAATCCGGTGGTGCCGGTAAAGGTGGCCGTGAGCGGCCTCGCGCCCGCGACCTTGTATCACTACCGGGTCACGGACGCCGCCGGCAGCGTCGGTTACGGCACATTCAAGACCGCGGCGGCGCCTGGCACCTTCGCCGGGCTCCGGTTCGGCGTTAGCGGCGATTCCCGCGGCGAACTCGCCCCGTATCCCGCCATCGCGAATGTGCCGGCCCGCCGGTTGGACTTCTTCGTGAACCTCGGCGACACGATCTATTCCGACTACCCGTCGCCCGCGGTCAATCTGCCCCGGGCCAAGACGCTGGCAGAATTCCGACTGAAGCATGACGAAGTTCTCGGCGGCCAGCTGGGGCTGGCTTCGTTTGCTGACCTGCGGGCCAGCACCGCCGTGTTCGCCACGATCGACGACCATGAGGTCGTCAATGACTTCGCCGGCGGCGCGCCGGCCGGCAGCGACGCTCGTTTCGACAGCTCGGGGGCGTTCGTGAACGACTCTCAGCTTTATCGCGACGGCCTCCAGGCGTTCCTCGACTTCAACCCGATGGCCCATTCGACCTACACCACGCCGGAATCGCCCCGCACCGACGGCAAACCCAAGCTCTACCGGGCCCAGCGCTATGGCCGGGATGCCGCCGTGTTCATCCTCGACGCCCGGTCGTTCCGTGACAAGGAGCTCGACGGACCGGCCGACCCGGCCAATCCGCTGCAAGTGGGCGCCTTCATCGCCCAGTCGTTTGACATCAATCCACTCACGGGCCAGCCCCTGCCGCGCCGCACCATGCTCGGCCGCCCGCAGGTGGAAGAGCTGAAAGCGGACCTGCTCGCCGCCGAGGAGGCCGGGGTCGAGTGGAAGTTCATCTTGGTTCCGGAACCGATCCAGAACCTCGGCGTCATCGCGGCCGGTGACCGGTTTGAAGGCTACGCGGCGGAACGCACCGAGCTCCTGTCGTTCATCAACGAACGCAGGGTGCGGAACGTCGTCTTCATCGCCGCGGACATCCACGGAACCGTGGTGAACAACCTCACCTACCAAAACGGCCCGCTGGCGCCGCAGATTCCGACCGCCGCGTTCGAAGTCGTGACCGGTGCGGTCGCCTTTGACGCCCCGTTCGGTCCCACGGTCCTTGAACTGGCCGCCGATGTAAGTGTCGGGACCGGATCTCTGTTGGACCAGTTCCTGAGCGGCCTGGGCTTGCCGAATCTGGCCGCTTTCAATTCGTTGCTCACTCCAGTTCAGAAAAACGCAGCCCTCGGCGGGTTGCTCAACGCCCAGGTTACGCCTCTCGGCTATTCGCCAGTGGGGCTCGACGACGCGCCGTTCATCGCCAGCTTCCAGCTGGGCGGGCCCATGGCGGTGTTCAGTTACGGGTGGACCGAGTTCGAGATCGCGCCGGAATCCCACGCACTGCGGGTCACGACATACGGCATCGCGCCTTACACCCAGTCCGCGATGGGGTCTGATGTGCTGTTGCGCACGCCGACCGTCGTGAGCCAGTTCACGCTGGACCCGGGCGTCCCGAGGCTGTCCGTCCGGCGGAACGGCAACCTCGTTCGCCTAGCCTGGCGCGCCATCCTGGCCGGCCACCGGCTGGAAGAGGCGTCCAGCCTCGGTGAAGTTCCCGACTGGCGCCCGGTGGATCACCAACTGGAAGGCGACGAAAACGTGGCCAGCCTGCCGGTCGACGAGACCAAGTTCTATCGGCTGCATCGTCCATAAGCGGAAGCCAAAGCCGGCAACTCCCACAGGCGGACGGGCAATCCCCGTCCGCTTTTTCCTTTGCGGGCGGCCGTCTCCAAGGCCGCCTGTTTGCCTCCCTATCTGCGACGCAAGAATCACCACGCTGAACAAATTCAGCCACCCAGCCGACGTTGTTCGACATCTGTTCACCAATTCACACCTCCAACTCCTGCGCTCCCGACGGTGGTTGGAAGGCCGCTGAGGATGCGGCGGCTTTCACCATGCTCCTGTTTCATTGTTGCAATGAAGACAATGAGCAGCCCTCACGGCGTCGGCGGCATCCTAAACGCTGGCTGGGAGACATTGATGACGCCGGTGCCGTGCCTGCCCGACAATGCGCCCTTCACGCCCGAACAGCGGGCGTGGATGAACGGCTTTCTTGCCGGTCTCTTTTCCAACGCCAACAGCCCGGGGACGCCCGGCAG
>CAIWAH010000236.1 GCA_903910585.1 uncultured Verrucomicrobiota bacterium | reverse complement strand
GCGACCGTCACTGACCCGCTGCAATGGGGGCAAAGGAAGCTGCGTTTTGAAACCGACGGAACTGCATTCATGACGGCGCCGAGACTGCGCGTTTTCCCGCCGTCGCATACTGGAGCGTTTCCGGACCGTTTCCACCTCGATCCCGGAATGGCTTCCGACGCCGGAAGCTGACACCTTCCCATCATGCGCCGACCGCCGTCGTCCGTTCCGCCCGCTGCGCCCGCTGCCCGGCTGCTGGAATCCATTCCGGGCCTTGCCCTGATGGCGGAGCTGTTCGAGCACGTTCCCGACGCCGCGTTTTTCGTGAAGGACCGCGAGGGGCGATACGTGGCGGTGAACCAGTCCCTGGTCGAGCGGGTCGGATTCCGCGAACGCAAGGCGCTGTTGGGGCGGCATGTGCGCGAGGTGTTCCCCGCCGAGCTCGCGGAACGCTACGCGGCCCAGGACGCCGTCGTCGTCCGCACGGGCCGGCCCGTCCGCGACCGGCTGGAGCTGCACTGGTATCCGCGCCGCCAGAAGGGCTGGTGCCTGACCACGAAGCTGCCGCTGCGCCACGCGACCGGCGCGGTCGTCGGCGTGATCGGCATCTCGCGCGACCTCCGCGCACCCGGCGACAGCTCGGTGATCCCCGCCGGCCTCGCCACGACGCTGGAGTTTCTGGAAACCAGCTTTGGCGAGCCCATCTCGCCGTCCATGCTCGCCCAGCGCGCCGGGCTTTCCCCGGTTCGGTTCGCCCGCCTCATCAAGCGCATCTTCCGCCTCACGCCGAGCCAGCTCATCACGCAGACGCGGCTGGCCGCGGCCTCGCGCCTGCTGGAGGAAACCGCCCAGCCGGTCGCGGAGATCGCCCACGCCAGCGGCTTCTACGACCACAGCGCGTTCACGCGGGCCTTCCGGTCGGCCACCGGCCTCACGCCGACCGCCTATCGCGAGGCGAAGCGCGGCTGAAAACAAAAGGGCGGGCCGTCATCACGGCCCGCCCCTGTTTGATTCCACGGTCGGAACTTACTCGCCCGGGGTGTGCCCGTGCGGTCCGCCGGCGGCGGGCGCAACGGGGTTCTTGGCGAGGTAGGCGTCCACGTCCTTCGTGACGATCAGCCGGCCCCACATGACGGGCCAGTGGCCGGGGAAGGTGCACACATATTCGTAGGTGCCCTCGTCGGCCGGCGCGGTGAGCTTCAGCGTCGCGCGCGTGCCCGAATCCAGCAGCCGGGTGGCCCCGAGGATGTTCGGGTTTGAGGGCACGAAGGCCCGGCCCTGGCGATCCAGCGCCGTGGGCAGCATGGTGTCGGCGACGGCGCCCACCAGCTCGCGGCCGCCGGGCTTCACAACGACGAGGTTGTGCGGCATGAAGTCGTCGTTCTCGAGGACGATCTCGAAGGGCTTGCCCGCCTCGACCACGATGCGGGGCGTGTCGTAGCGCATCTGCTCGCGCACGGTGCGGACGACGAACACGGCGACGCGGAGCTGCTTGAGTTCGCCGCGCAGCGCGTTGGCCTTGGCCTCGGGCAGCAGGCCCGCGAGATCCGCGGCCGTCTGCAGCGCCTCGACGTAGCCCAGGTCGGTGCGGTTCTCGGACGGGACCGTCTTCGCCCACTGCACCAGCGCGGTCGCGGCGGACCCGGCGGGCCCGGCGCTCCACGCGGTGCGGGGCAGCTGACGCAGGCCCTGCGCGGCGGCGTTGACGAGGTCACCCTTGGCGACCAGGCCGGCGAGCGTGGCAAAGATCTCCTCGGGCTTGTCATTCATCGCCAGCAGGGCGCGGATGGCGGCGCGGCGCAGGCTGCCGGTCGGATCCACGCTGGCCGCCAGACGCACGCTCTGGGCCGGCGCCGGGATTCCCTTTTGCGCGAAGACTTCCTGCCGGGCGTTGTCGAGCAGCGTGAGGGTGAAGCCGTCGAGGCGTTTGCCGAGGTCGCCCTCGGTGCGGTTCCAGACGGACACGGCTTCGACCGGCTGTTCGGAACCCAGGTCCACTTCCCACCACGGATTGCGTTCGCCTTCCTGCGAGTGCGTCTGCGAACCCATGCCGAAGATGCCGTGGGTCTTCCCGTCGATCGCCTTCGCGGCATCGCCGCCGTTGGAGGTCGAGGACTGCCGGGCGGTGCCCTTAAGGGCGACGTTCTGCCCGCCGGCGAACACCTCGACCTCGGCCAGCGTGAGCGTGCCGTTGCGCGGCAGCTCGATGCGGACATAGCGGGCGCCGCCCTTGCCGGCGGCGTCCTTGGTCAACGGCGAGTCACCGGTGACGATGGGCTTCACGGAGGCGTAGGCCTTCGCGCGGAAATCGGCGTCGTTGAGCAGCGGAATGCCCGTGAGCAGGTCCGTCATGGTCGCCGGCGTCCCGCTGGCGGAATTCCAGGCCGCGTCGAAGGAGTTGTCCGCGGCGGCCATCGCAGCCCAGGCCGCGGCGCGGGTCATGGCGTTGCCACTGGCCCGGCTGAGGCGCACGAGCTGGTCACGGTCCGCCTTGAGTTCCGCCGGCAACTGCGTGGGCAGCAGGCGGGCCAGGCTCGCGGTGGCGTCCTCGGCGCGGCCGCCGGACTTGTCGAGCATCTCCAGCAGCAGGCTGGTGCGGGTGGCCTTGCGCAGGCCGGCGAGGTCGTTCAGCGCGGTGGCGCGGTCGGCATCGGTCACGCCGGTGCGGCCCAGCAGGTCGGCGATGACGGGCTCGACGCGGGGCAGCTTCATCACCTCGGCGGTGCTGAGCGACTTGAGCAGATAGGCCAGACCCGCGGAGTTGTCCTTGGCGACGGGCTGCCCGTCGGCGATGGCCTTCCGCCACAGGGGTTCGAGCTGCCGGAGGGTCTCCTTGAGGCAGTAGTCGAGGTAGTAGTCGAGCGGCCGCTTGAGCGCGGCGAGCGCGACGTCGGCTGCGGCCGCGGTGCGGTAGAAGCTGGCGCCGCGGACGGCCTCGAGGCGGACGCGCGGGTTCTCGTCCTCAGCGAGCCTGGCGAAGCGCGCGAGGGAATCCGGCACGCGGTCGCGCCAGTAGCAGAGCACGCGGCCGGCGGCGGCGCGGGCGTTGGCCTCGGGCGAGGCGAGCATGCGGGTGAGCAGCTCGACGTTCACCACGTTGTGCCATTGGTGGACCCAGAGCGCCTCCATCATATGGTGCTCAAACGCGGAATCCTTTTTGTCCAGGCCGGCGACCCAAGACTTCACGGCGGCGATGACCTGCTGGGTGTCACGCTGGCCGAGTTCGATCTTCGCGAGTTCGCGGGTCTGGTTCTCCGGTTCCTTGAGCAGGTCGAGCAGGGCCGGGATCGGCTGGCCGGCGATCTTCACCGGCTTCAGCAGCGGCCGGCCGTTGTAGGTGATGCGGTAGATGCGGCCGTATTGGTGCCCGCGGTTCGGGTCCCGCAGATGGTGCTGCATGTGGCCGATGATGTTCTGGTGCCAGTCGGCGAAATAGATGGCGCCGTCCGGACCGGTGCTGATGGCGATGGGGCGGAAGTTGGGATCGCTCGACGAAATGAGGTTTTCCAGCGTCTCGCCCTTCAGGCCGGAGCCGTCCTCGCTGACCTTCACGCGGTAGATGCCCTGGAACGAGATGACGTTCAGGTTCAGGAAATTGCCCTGGAACTCCTCGGGAAAATGCCGGCTGGTCAGGATTCCGGTCGCGGGGCAGGGACGCGACGGACGGTTCCAGAATTCCTTCATGCCGGGGTGCTTCCGCGGGTAGTCGAGCCGGCCGCTGAAGGCGGGTCCGAAGTAGTTCGCGTTGCCCGTGGCGTCGGTGACGAAGTCGTTGCCCCAGTAGTCGAAGACGCGGCCGTGCGGGTTGGCGAAGCCGTAGGGGATGTAGGTCTCGAACTGGCCGGTGCGCGGCTCGAAGCGGTAGATCGCCGCATCGTCGTTGCGGAGCGGACCGTTGCCGGTCTCCACCTGCGTGCGGTGGAACACGCCGTCGCTCAGGTAAATCGAGCCGCCCGGATCGAGGCAGATGGCGTTGGCGGTGTGGTGCGAGTCCGCGGAATCCATGCCCATGAGCACCCGCTCCGTCTTGTCGGTCCGGCCATCACCGTTGGTGTCGCGCATGAACCACAGGTCGGGCGCCTGCATCACCAGCACGCCGTCCTGATAGAACTGGAAGCCCGTGGGGCAGTTCAGGTCTTCGGCGAAGACGGTTTCCTTGTCCGCCTTGCCGTCGCCGTTGGTGTCCTCATAGACGAGCAGCTTGTCGCCCACCTTGCTGGTGGGCGTGCGCTCGGGGTAATTGAGCCAGGCGGCGATCCACAGACGGCCCTTGGTGTCCCAGGCCATCTGCACCGGATTGACGAGGTTGGGGAACTGCTTCTCGTCGGCGAACAGGTTCACCTTCATGCCCGAGTGCACCGTCATCTTCGCGATGGCCTCCTGGCCGTCGAGATAGACGGGTGACTTGTCGGCGTTCGGGCCGGGCTTGTTGGATTCGACCTTGGTGACCGCGGGCAGGTTGGAATCGTCCACCACGAGGTCGCCGTCCTTCGCCACGGCCCACACGCGCTGGTCGCGGTTCGCGGTCAGCACATCGCGCTGCGACATCTCCTCCTGCATCACCTTGTAGTTCGAGATGTAGGGTTCGGCCGGGTTGCGTTCGCTGATGAAGCCGCCCTTGCCGGCCTGGTAGGCGAGCGCCGAACGGCCGCCGTAAACATTGTAGCCGTCCACCGTCCGGTAGCGCTGATGCCACTGCCAGTTCTTCTCGTTCACGGCGGCGCGGAGCTTCTCCATGTCCCCGGTGGGTGCCTTTTCGCCGAACAGCCCCTCGAACAGCACCGGCGCGAGCTGCTGGTCGCCCTCCGTCGAAAACAGGAAACCGTTGATCGTCAGCGACTGGCCTTTCGCCGCGGCCGCGGTGAAGAGCTTCAGCGAGGGCTCGAACACGTCCACGAACGGCACGCTGTTGGCCTTGGCCACCTCGGCGATCGCGGCGGCGTAGAGGCGGAGATTGGCGTTGTTCGGCGTCAGGTCGGGATAGTTGGCATCGCGGTGCTTCTCGTTGGCGGCGGGCGAGAACAGCACCACGCGGGGCGAACCCTTGCCGGAATAGTCGCCGGCGCGGACATGCTTCACCCAGCCATCGAGGTCGGCCTTGAACTTCGGCAGGCCTTCCGCGCCCTTGAACGACTCGTTGTAGCCGAAGAAGGCGAGGATCACGTCGGCCTTCACCCGGCCCAGCCAGTCGTCCGGCGAGCCGAAGTTCTCGGACCGGTGCCGGATCGCGACCTCATCGCCGGCGGCGGCGAGGTTGCGGAAGACGAGCCGGTGATCGGGAAAACGCTCGTGGACGAGCGTCTCGAAGTGTCCCGAATGCTGCATCCGGTCGGCGATCGCGCCGCCGACGAGGGCAACGTGGTCGCCCGACTGGAGCTGCAGGCGGGATTGGGCACAGAGCGCCAGCGAACAGGCCAGCGACAGGGCAAATGCGCGGAGGTGGTTCATGCGGAAAAAAGCGTTCCCCGGACCGGCGACCGGGGCCGGAAGGCCCGCTCGGCGCGCTGAAGCCCGGGAATGCGGAAGCATTTGCCAACCGACGCGACCGCCGCGACGAAAAATTCAGGGGATGTTGGGTCCAGGGTGCCTTTGGATTCTGCTCCCACCTTCCTCTTCCCGCGACGCGCCCCGGCTTCCCTACCCCGTTCGTCGCGTTGCCTGCGGGTGGCGATTGGCTAGCCTGCGGGCAAATGTCGGGCATCCGCTTTTCGCTCCGTTGGTTCGTGCCGGTCGTGCTGGTCCTGGCCGTGATCGCCCGGTTCCGTTTCGCCGCCGTGCCGGTCCGGGAATTCACCGTGGCTCCCGCCGAGGTCGTCGCCGAGGTGCTGGGCACCGGCACGCTCGACGCGCGCGTCCAGACGGTCATCAGCGCCCGGATCCAGGAACGCCTCGCCGAGGTCCTCGTGGATCAGGGCGACCCGGTTCAGGCCGATCAGCTGGTGGCCCGGCTGGACGACGGGGAGCTCGCCCGGCAGGTCGCGGTCGCGGAGGCCTCCCTCGCCGCCACGCGGGCGACCGCCGAGCGCGTCGGTCTGGACGAGGAGCGCGCCCGGGCCGTCGAGGAACAGGCCCGGCTGAACCACGAACGGATCACCGACCTGGTCGCGACCAAGGTCAGTTCGCAGGCCGACCTCGACAAGGCAGTGGAACTCCGGCGCATCGCCGAGACCGATCTCCGGCGCGCCCGGGCCGCCACGGCAGAGGCGCAGCAGGCGGTGGCCACCGCCGAACAGAACCTCGCCTATCACCGCGAACGTCTCGGCTTCACGCGCCTGCGCAGCCCTTACGCCGGCCTCATCACCCGGCGCGACCGCGATCCGGGCGGCGTGGTGGTGCCGGGTGCCTCGCTCCTGCATCTGGTGGCGACCAACGAACTGTGGGTGTCCGCGTGGGTGGATGAAACCGCCGCCGCCCAGCTCCAGCCGGGTCAGCCGGCGCGGGTCGTCTTCCGCTCCGAACCCCACCGCAATTTCACTGGCGAAGTCGCCCGGCTGGGCCGCGAGACGGACCGCGAAACCCGGGAATTCCTCGTGGACGTGCGGGTGCGGGAGCTGCCCCTCAACTGGACCATCGGCCAGCGGGCGGAGGTGTTCATCGAGACCGGCCGGAAGGCCCAAAGCCTGTTCGTGCCGCCGGACCTGCTGCAGCGGCGCGACGGCCAGACCGGCGTGTGGGTGAACGACCAGGGCAAGGCGGCCTGGCGACCGGTCGCGGTCGGTCTGACGGGGCGGGCGGCCGTGGAAGTGACCCAGGGTCTGGCGGCCGGCGACCGGGTCGTGGTCGCCGCGGCGGGCCCGGGCGCGACCCTGCGGCCGGGGCAACGGATCAAGGCGCCATGAATCTCGCGGCGAAGGACATCCGGCACAATCTCGGCCGGTTCGTGCTCACCACGCTGGGCATCGGCCTGCTGATGATGATCGTGATGGGCATGGGCGGCATCTACCGCGGGCTCATCCAGGAAGCCACGCTGCTGGTGGAGCGGATCGGCGCCGACCTGTGGGTGGTCCAGGGCAATACCCGCGGACCGTTCGCGGAGGTGTCGCGGATCCCGGCGAGCCTGGAGGACCGGGCCCGGGCGGTTCCCGGGGTCGCCCATGCCCGGCGGTTTGTTTCCCACACCATCCAGCGCGAGCACCGCGACCGCCCGCTGCGGATCGTCGTCCAGGGACTCGCCTGGCCGGAGGACCGCGGTGACTGGATTCCGCTGGTCGC
>CAIWAH010000235.1 GCA_903910585.1 uncultured Verrucomicrobiota bacterium | reverse complement strand
GGCCCTCACACAGCATGGAAAGTTCCAGCGCGTGGTTACCGGCAAACTGCCCCGGGCCGAGATCGCCTTCCTGGACGAAATGTTCCGTGGCGGCAGCCACATCCTGAACACGCTGCTCACCATCATTAACGAGAAGCGCTTTGACCGCGGCGACGGGGGTGGCACCCGGCATGTGCCGCTCCTTGGGCTCGTCGGGGCAGCCAATACGCCACCGCAAGACCCGGACCAGGAGGCCTTCTTCGACCGATTCCCGCTGCGGGTTTGGGTGCGTTCGGTGTTTGAGCAGGACGAGGTGCCGACGGAAGAGGAACCCACCCTGGCCTGCCATCTGTTGCAGCGGGCGGTGAAGGGCGAACAATCGCGCCTGCAAGCCGGCTGGAGTCCTGACTCTGAACGGAGCCACCGGGTCGGCCGAATGGTGGCCTGCACAAACGATTTCCGTTTCGCGCGGGTTCACCTTCTCCGCGAGTGCGCGGCGGTGAATCCGGCGTCCCAGCGTTTCATCCAGTTCGAACAAATGTTTCGGCTCGTCCGGGACCGGGCCAAGCTATCCGACCGCACCTTCGGTCAGCTGTGGCTCTTCGCCGCCGCGCTCGACTGGCTGCGCGGGCGTCATCCGGCGGACAATTTCCCATCTTCCCGTGGCCATCTGGATGTCTTCAGGTTCGTGTCCCGGTCCGCTCACGACGTGGCCTGGCTGGTCGACCGCGTGGAGCAACACACGGCCGGTCTTCAGCACAGCGGCGCCGCCTGAACGATGTCATCACCACTCCAGCAAAGCCTGGCGGTCCTGGCCGGGCACGCCATCGGAGCGCGGCCTACCACCTGGTCCGAAACCTGGTTTGCGGAACACTACACCGCCCTGTGCCAGGAGCATCTGTTCATGCCTCCGCTGCTGGCGTACGAGCTGCATTCAGCCATCGATTCCGGCGACCGCCGGCCGGGCACGGCCAGCGCCGACCGACCAGAACGCGAGGCGTGGGCGGAGTTTCTAGGCTCCCTTCGCGGAATGTCGCAACCGGGCATCAGCACCGTCTTTCGCGAGCAGAGTCCCCGCCGCCAACGGGTCGCCGCCCGCCTGTGCCGGCTGCTCGCCCAGCGCCTGCTGACCCACGACGAATTCGGGGGATGGACTGCTCTGCGGACCGGCGGACTCCTGTCCCCCGCTGAGTTGCTACGTCTTGAGGCGGCGCGGCTGGGCGGCACGGCCTCCAATCCGGCGTTGTCAGCCTGCTGGGAATGGTTAGATGCGGCGGCAGCACGCCGGGTATTGGACCGTCTGGTTCCCCACGTGGAAGTCCTATCTCTTGCCGCCGAGGTTGAGGCCGATCCATTCCTGGACGGATTATTCTCCGGAACCGAAACGCCGGCAGCGACGATGGAACCGCCCGTGCGCGGCACGGCCCCACGGGCGGACAACCCCCGTCGAATCCTCTGGCCCACCGGCGACTTCGCCAAACGAGATCTGGGGCAACTCCCGGATGAACTCGGCCGTTTGGCCCCATCGGAACTCGTCCTCATGCAGGGACTGGGCCAACCGAACCACGCCGCCCTTCCCCTGAAGGCCCTGTTTCTGCAGCGCCTGTCGCAGGGAAGGCTGCTCCAGCGTTACTCCGATCACCGGCGCCATGCCTTCATGGAGCCTGCCGGCCGGTTTCAGGTCGATCTGGTGACGCGAATCGACGACCACCGCCTTCCCAGGCCTCCATTACTGCCGGCGGTTTCCTGGTATCGGGCCGTAGCAATCCAGCTGTTCCATCAATTTGACTGCCTCCGGCTCCAGTTCCGTTGGTCCATGGACTATGTGCTCACCTGTTCCCATGCTGGACGGACCTCCGTGTCTCTGTTGACGGAAGCGGCCGCCCCGGATCTGGCGGAATCCCCAGAATCAGCACGACGGATCCTGATGGAGCTAAATCCACACGCCTTCGGCTCAGGCTGGCCCGGGCTAGGCGGAGAATCACCGCCGCCGCCGGCGGCCCGGCCGCAGGAAATGGATGTCCACATCCGGATTACGCTGGGCAGGAACCGGCTTGATTTGTCGGCTGGCCCGGAGATCCGGGCCGCAGTGCCTTTGGCGGTGAGGGCCGAAAGGGCGGAGAACGGCCTGTGGCAGCTCATCAGCGCACCGGAGGAATGTTCCGGCCCTGCCGCCGCCCGAACCACCGCCCACCGGGGCACAACCCCGCGTTTCCCGGATGGAGGCGTCCCTCTTGGAGGCTCCATGCCGCAGTTCGAGCAGGAAGACGACAACCCGGCTACGGCCGCAGCCATCATTCTCAAACGGGTGCTGTGGCCCTTCACCAATTCAGCCGGAATGCCATGAACGAGAGCATGACCATTGGCTTTGACTCCCTCGGTGCCGCACTGCTGTTCCTCAAACGAATTGTTCCCCGCACTCCGCGGGAGGCGTGGGCTCTGGTCCAGCAGCTCACGCTGACCACCGATCCGGCGATGGCCACGGTCACTTTCGAAGTACCCGCCGCCCTGCTCGGAGTTCCGGGTCGTGATTCGCTGCTGAAGGCCTGTGGCGGATGGATCCCCGCCCCCGCCTCCCAGCCCACCGGCGGCCGTTCGCTTCCACTGGCGGAGCTCCACCGGCTCACTGAACTTGAGGCAAACGGCCGGACCGAACAGGCTGGCCGGGTCCTGGTGGTGCCGCGGGCAGACGATCCCAGCCCCGGTCGGCTCGTCACCGCCTTGGCTGCGCTGGAACGGTGGCAGGTCCTCTCTCGCCGGATTGCAGGAGCAGAAGGCGGACCGGGGTTCTTCGAATTGCTGTCCATCTCCCGCCAGCCGGAGCTGCCCCCCCTGGGCCTTCCAGGCAGCCCGTTCGTGCTAGTTGCCCTAGGCGACGACGTGTTCGTTCCACCCGGACTGGCCCACCCACTCTTTCCTGCCTACCGCTTTCTCTTTCCGCCGCCTGCCCGGGACTTATTGCATCTGTGGCTGCCTACCGGAGGGCGGCGTCCGGAGTATCACCGCCTCCAGGAACTGGACGAACCCCCGGCTGATCTCGCCCGTTTCGTGGTACTCAACGGGGGCAGCGGCCGCTCCCTGCCACAAGTCCCGGCCAAGGCCACCGCCGAAGTCACCCTCGAACTGCGCCGTTTCCGCACCCGCCGCCGCATGAACCGCGCCGCCCGCGTGCTCTACCGAGTGCGCTCACGGGCCTCTGAATTCGGACCGCTCCTGCTGCGGTTTCTCGACCTCGCCGAAGCTGGGGTCGAGGACCTGACCTATTTCAGCCATGCCGCCGGCGAAGGCCCGAACGCAGTGATCGAGCACTATCTTCTGGCGGGAGCAACTCTGGGCGACGACGACCTGTGGCCCGAATTGGACCGCTTCGACTGCCCCAGCCCTCTCGATGACCACGGCTTGCCCCTGTTCCTGCCGGCGGAACTGGATTTCTGCCCACGGCTCGAAGGCCTGCTGCGGGGCGGTAACGGTCACGATTCCTTCCTATCGCAGTTGCGCGAGCGGGTCGACCTCCCCGAGGCCGGGGCTACCGAAGGTGTCCTGGCCGTGATCCTGCCGGAATCCTCGGCCACACACTGGCAAGTAATGCACCTCACTGGCGGTCTGCCATTGCGCGAGGTGATCACGATCGTCAACCGCCAAGCGCACCGCGAGCCAGTGCGGCGTGCGCTGGACGTCACCCGTGTGGATCTAACCGCCGATCGCGCCCGTTATGAGGACCGCTGGCAAAAGCTTGGACTTGCCGAAGCGGAAGAGGCCGTGGCCGCCACCGAGGCGCAGATCCGGGAACTGGGTGAGGCCACCAAGGCTTTGGCGGATGAGCTGAAACGCTACGATGCCCGTCTGGAAGCTTCCCGGGCGGTCACGGAACCGGCGGCAGAGCTGCTTTCCCATGGTCTACCCCGGAGCCTCGGTGCATTCGCCGACCGCACTGCACAGCTACTCGCCGAACTTGCCAATCCCCAACGGTCCTGGCTCGCGGACAACGAAGCCCGGCAGGCCCAGCTGAGGCAGGTGCAGGCTGACGTGCGGGTGTTGCAGGAAGACGCCACGGAACGCGCCGCCAAGATACGCAACGAGGTGGAGACCACCAGTCAATCGCTCGCGGAACGGCAGCAAGGGCTCCAAGCAGGTGCGGAGGAGCTCGCCAACGCCGGCCATAACCTGGAATCCGCCATCCAGGAAGCGAACGCCGTCGCCACGGCAACCGAATCCGATCTGCAACGACGGGCTGATGCGGTGAGGGCGACTCTCGAAAAGCTGCAGGAACAAGAGCACGCACTGGCCGCCCGCGATGAGGAGCTGGGACGCAAGCTGGCGGAGGCACGTAAGATCGCCGCGGACCTGGAAAGCCGGGAGGAGCAGCTCAGGCTGCGGATTTCCGAGCACCAGAAATTAACCGAACGAATCCGGTGGCTCCAGCTCCAGCTGGCGCAGATGCCGCCCGCCCCCACTCAGGAGACGGTCGCCGCAACCCGGTATGTGGCCGGCGTCGCCGAATCAGCCGTGGCTTCCGCCCAGTCTGCCCGCGAACACCTCGACCGCGCCCTCGTGGCGACCAAAACGGCATTCGCGGGCGGGGAATTTCAGCCCGCCGAATTGGCCCTGCGCACCCTCGGAACCGCCATCGACAGTGCGCTGCGGGTGGCCGAGTCCGCCCGGCCAGCCGACCGGCTCAGATCGCTGGAGGCTGGGCTTAGGGATTTATCGGCCAGGGTTGCCGCACTCCGGAGCCGCCATCCTTCAATGCTCGGCCGATTCTTTCAGAGGCTCCTTCCATGAACCTGTCCGACCATTCCCTTTCGCCGGCAGGCACGGTGAAGTCCTTTACCGAACTTGCCGACAGCCGGGCCGCGGAGGTGGCTAGGGCCTTGCACCGGGTTGAGCAGGCGGCCGGTCGGGTCCGCATTGACCTGGATCTCTTGGCCACCCGGCTTCGGCTCCTCGCCGGGGGCCTTTCCTCCACAAGTGCCGCGGCGGACCTGTGCCGCTGCGCTGCCGTGGAGGCACAACGTGAACGGGCGGCACTTGACGCCGAATTCGCGGGAATGCCGGCCGCAGTGCATCAACAGGAGCAGGAGCTGCGGGCAGGGCTGGGTTACATCCACTCCCTGACGGAAGGTGCAGCCCGCACCGCGACCCACGCGGCCCAGGGGATCCCGGCACTCCTGGCCCTCCACGTTCGCCAGACGGCACTGAGGGAGGAGCTCATGGAAGTAGCTGACCGGGCTGGTGCGGACGTGGATCGCTGGCGTGCCATGCTGAGGAAGAGCGAATGAGTGCGGCCAATGGCTTCCTCCCGTACCGACGCCTCGGGGGCTGGCTCGCCACCGGGCTCGGCTACGCTGCCTTCGGCATCCTGTCCAGGCTGGGTTCCTGCAGGGAATGGCTGGAGACCGATCTGATCCACGGTCATCCGGTCTTCACCGTCCTGGGTGTCGCGTTCGGGTTCGCCTTGGCAGACCCCTGGCGCAGCCGCTGGCGTCGGCAATCGCTGGCGCACGGCGTCGGGCTAGGTGGCTGTGCGTGGCTCGCACAACATTTCCTTGTCCGTTCGGACCTACTGGTCCGGAGCGAGCGCCTTTACTGGGCACTCACTGGCATCCTCGTGGCGATGTTGGTCGGCCGCTTTTTGCTCTGGCAAGTGCTGGCTCGGCTGGTTTTCCGCCTCCTGCTGCGCCGGGACCCTGATGGGCGGATGCCGCTCGCCATCCTCGAGATGCTGCTTTTTGGGCAACTGGCCGATCCGGCCGACTCCTCTGGACATCCCCGCTTCTTTGGGTTGCTGAGCTGGCATTACAGAATCCGGCGCAGGTTGGGATTCGGCGGACCTCACTGCCATTCCTTGGAGCGATCCTTTGAGTCGCAGGTGGACGCCGCCTCCGCAGCACTGCGCGCCCACTTGGAACGCGGCGCTGCCGGACCCATCGACGGGCTGGCCCGGACCGCCTGCACCGAGCTTCGCCTGCACTCGCTCCTGCGGCGCGCTGGTCCCGCGCGCCGGGTCTCTTCGTCTGTCTGGCCTGCCCGCATGGTGAAGGTGTGGGAGCAGCTCGGTCACGCGGCCGCCCACTCCCCCGAACCAGCCTCGGCCGCCCGCCAGCATCTCCTCACCGGTCTAGCCGATTCCGCCAGTGAATCCTCATGGCTGCGCCAAACCGCCACGCTGGCCTTTCGGTGTGGAACCCTGTCCGGCGTGGATGAGGGGCATCTCGACCGGACACTCCAACAGTTGGCCAGCCGTCTCCAAGGCGAGCAGTCCCCGGAGGACCTGTTCGGCTGCATGATCCTCATTGAACAGTTGATCTTTCTGAATCTTCCAAGCTGGGCTCTCGACTTCCTCAACGCGCCCGGTCTTTCCGCCGCCCCGGCCAGTTTTCGCTCCGCTCTGCATTGGCTCCGCAGTGAAGCGGAGGCACGGTTGCTCGCCCACGAATCATCTCTGAGCCAAGGCGAAACAGCCCTTCACCGGGCCCGCCGCGACCTCGCCTTGATCGGCGCGGATGCTCCGGTATTGAGCTGCGGACGGCATGAGGCGCTGCTGCCTACCTTGCGGGAAATACACCCTCCCTCTGCCCCCCGCTCCACCTTCCCCTTCGCCGGGTTGCATCGGCCCGGTCCGGACCGGAGTCCGGGCGCTTCGGTTGTCATCCTGGGCGCTTCGTTGGCGGCGATCATCTTGGTGTTGGGCTGGTTCGGGATCTTTCCCCCAGTCCTCCGCCCGAAGGTGTGGCAACCCTTGAGCGGTCATGTGAATGTGGACGCACATCTCGTCGCTGGTGCGGAAGCCAGTCCCGACGGCAGCCGGGTGTTCCTCGCCACATTGGGTGGCGGCCTCAAGGAATTGCGGGCGGACACATTCCGGCTTATTTCACCAAGTCTCCTCGGTACCCGCCCAGCGTCCCTCTGGCTGACCGACATCGCAATCTCCTCGGCCGGTGCACTGGCAGTTCAGACCCAATCGGCTCCCACGAACGACGGGACAACCGCAGCCGCCGGCCTAGAAGTCTCCACCGCCAACGGCTGGAAGCAGCTGATCGCCCCCCATCCCCTCGCTTCACTCGAGGGGGATGAGCTGCGTCTGGTTGCCGCCCTCGGGGCGGACAAGCTCCTCTTCACTCCTCGGCGCTGGCTCCTTTACCGCACTGCACGGCGTGAACTGTTTGAACTGCTGCCCCGAGACTACTCTCCCGCCAACGACGGCGAGGTAATCTCTGCGGCGGGTTGCCCCGAGGACTCTGGCACCGCGTTTGTCGCCGTGCGCCCGGCAGCTGCTGGCACCTCAAACCGATTGCTGAAGCTTCGCGTCACCGCCGACCACGGATGCGAAGTCGAGGATGTCAGTCTCGGTCTCCCGATCGGCGAAATGGTACTCCAGACCGTATATGCCAGCGGGCGGGTGCTTGTCCGGACCACCGCCCACCGGCTGTATGAGCGACAGGGCGACCACTGGGTGATGCGACTGGACGGCGACACCGGCCTGAACCTTCATCGCGTGGCCCATGCATTGATCAGTGAGGGTGGAACACCCGCGCTTTGGTTGACCGAACGCGGTCAGGACGGGGAGGTGACTGGAATCCGGGGAAGGCTGCTGCCGGGCCCTGGGGAGCTGCCAGCGAGGCCGTGGCACCGCCGGGCCATTAATCCTGGCGGCGACTTGCCGCGCCTGCGTCTATCCGCAGCTGATCCGCCACCCGTTGCCATTTTCGATGCCGCCCGCCGTCTCCACGTGCTGCTCGTGCCCGCCGCGGAAGGTTCGGTCTGCCGGTTTGTCCTGCCGCAGGAGCTACCCGGCTCGACGGCTGCCGCGCAGCTGACGGTAGAACGCACTGCCACGCCCGGGGAACGTGTGCTGTCGCTGGACTCACGGGGTGACCGGCTGCTCATGCTGCTGGAAACTACCAATGGCTACGCCCGCCGGGTGATCAGCCTTCCAGTGGCGGCGTTCCTCCAGGCGGATTTCGGTCAGTCGATAACGCTGCTCCAATCAGTCCGTCCCGATGCCGAGTTTCTCGGTGGGTCCCGTATCCTCGCCGCCCTTCCGGATTCGGCCAATCGGTCGCTTTACCTGGTCACCGACCGCGGACGGATGCTGACCTACCGCCAGGACCTGCACGGCTTCACCACCCGTCAAGGCATCCCGCTGGTGGGTGACGACGGGGCCCCTCTCGGTGGCCTGCGCACGGTCGATCTGGCCGGCGGCCACCTGCTTGCTTTGGATGGACGCGGCCAGCTGTGGTCTGGGGATATCAATGCCGGCACCTCCCTGGAACTACGACTTGTGCGCCTCCATCGCGCCTCCGAATCTCGGCCCGCTCACGGCCTTGTGCCCCATCAGATTGCCACCGCGGGGGATACGGTGGATCTCTTTTTTGGCGAACCGGACTCCTCCCTGGCCTGGCCTTGGTCGCTCGCCTCCGGCGGGGGCACGCTTACCGCCTCCAATATGGGTCCAGCCCTCCTTTCCTGGAGGGCTTCCCGGCTTGAATACCCCCTCCGCTGGCAGTCGGTGGGACGCCGGCGCTTGGAACAGGGCCTCGGGGATTTCGTGGCGCTGGATGAGGGCGGTAGACTCTGCTGGCGGACCGCGGAGGGATGGGGAATCGCCCCGAATATTGCCTCGCGTTACGACCGCATTGTGCCGGCCGTCGGTGCCACCTTCCTCGGGAATTCCTCAGGCCTCCGCCTCCTTGGCGAAACCAACGGACGACCGGCTGAAGGCGCCGTCGTCTGGCCACACCACCCGGCCGGACTTAGCCTCCCCGTCTCGGCAGCCATCGGTGTGAAAGGGGCCGGCACCGAGTTGTGGGTGGGGCACGCCACTGGCTTGACCCGTTACTCCCCCGAAACGCAGCGCTGGCGCGAAGAGCCTTCCGCCCGCAGCAACGATGGGCCCGTTTCCTGGGAATTCCTATCCCGGGCCGACGGCGTTGGAGCAGTGAACGGAATGTGGGCGGTCTCCACTGCCACCGCCGACTCAGCTCGCCGGCTATTCCGAATCGACGGCGATTCCATCGCAGCCTTGCCGGTCAAACATGGCGCTCTCCCGGTCGCGGTGGGCGATGGCATGGCCGCGCTGGAGCCAGATGGAGCGATGGTGGCCTGGGACCCCGGCCTGCGCCTGCATAGGGTGCTGTCACCGCCGGATCCGTTGGTCGGTGAGGTCGCGTTACGCCGGCTCGTGGCAGGCAGGAGGGTCTTTGCCGTGGACCAGAAGGGCGGCATGCTCGTGGCCAACCCGGAGGGTCTTCACTGGACCATTTTCCCAACCGGAAATCGGAAGGTGAACGATGTGGAAATGGCCGATTCGGAACATCCCGTAATCACCGATTTGGAGGGAGGCATACACCGATGGAATGGCAATGATTGGGACACCACCACGGCCAAGGGGGATGCGCTGCAGAAGGTGGGCGACCGGATCGCGGCCATCAACGTTACCTCGGGCGGGTTTTCACTTCTGGATGTCACTGGCCAGGTCCAAGCGATGCCGGCGGGTGGATCGGACTCCGCGGTCCAAGTCGGCGATCGCATCACCGCAATGCTGGCGGACGGCGACGCCCTCTATCTCGCCGGACCGGGCGGCGCGGCCTTCCGGCCCGCCGGAACAACGCGGATGCTACCTCTCTCCGATGGTGCGGGTCTGGAACGATTAGAACAGGTGGGCGGTTCGGTACTGGGGTGGAGGGGACCACAGGCAGCCCTGCTGTCATCATCAGGCGGCCAGTTCCAGTTTTCGCGTCTGGGAAAACCTCAGGACAGTCCGGTTTCATCCCCTCAGGGAAAGCTCTGGCTCGCGCACCTGGGGGGAGGACTTGCACCGGTCGCCGGCGGGGGCACGGACCGGCAGTTCGCCCTCTTTGATCGCGAAGGTAGCTGGAACGAGGTCACCTCGCAGTTGGCTCCTTGGCGGGATCGCGGCGTCCTGCTCACTGGCAGGGACGGCACACTGCTGTATTATGACATCGCAACTCGCAATCTTCGCCCCGTGGAAGGCGGTGCCCGGCTGGGGTCTGGCTGGCGATTTGTCCACGCGGGTCCGTCGCTGTTGCTGCAGGCCCCCACAAGGACAGGTTTGGTCAACCTTTACCAGGTTGCCGGCTCTGACCGGCCGTCCCTCGAGTTGCTGGATGCCGACTGCCGCTCGGTGATTGAGGATCGAGCAGGTGCCGCCTGGATCAGTCACCGGGACCGCGCGGTGGTTCAGTTTGGAGGCCAGCGGGTCGCCACAGGTCTGCAAGGACTTTCCGCCGAGGCTCCTGCTCCTGTGGACTGGATCAAGGTGCGGGAGGCGATGGTCGACGGTGAATCCCTTTGGTTGCTGGCAGGAGCCGAAGCACGGCGATACGATCTTCACGGGCGAAAGTTCACCGGCCGTTTACCCCAAGTCACGCACTTGGCTAGGAACGGCCGGCGTCCGCTGGCGATTCGGACAGAGGGGGATGCCCGTCTTACGGTTTCCGAGTTGGGGGTCTCCGGCGCCCAGACTTGGGGCGCCTTTGACCAGGTTGCCATCGGCGAGAGGTCGCTCTTGGGCTGGGGGGACCGCGACGGGCTTCGGTCCGGCGTTTTGGTCGGGGATCCGGTCCGGGAATGGAAACGTCGCATTCAACAGCCCTCCACCCTGGCCAATGAAGGCCGGGCACCAGTCGAGATGCCCGACTACGGCATCCTGGCATGGCTTTCAGCCGAGGGCGAGGTGATCGGCTACAACCCCTCACGCGGCGAATGGACCTCGTCGCTCCTGCCGGACAGCGGTTGGACCGCCCTCGGACGGATGGGTAATTCAATGGTGGCGGTCAGGCCGGTCGAGCGGAATTCGGAAGTCGCGTGGCTTCCGGCCACCAGAACCGCACAACAGCGTCTCCGGGTTCCCGGTCGTGCCTGGTTCAGTTCTAACGCAGTTGTCACACTGGATGCTCAGACCAACGGCCGGATGGCCGTCGTACTGCGTTCTCCAGGGCTGCCGGATGAGCCGCTGGTCAGCTTCGCTCCAACAACCCAGCCGTTCGAGCCCTTGGGCTGCCTCGCGTTCACGTCCGAACTTCTCCGGTCAACCCTGATCCTGAGCCGGCCCATCGGGACGAACAACTGGCAGGCACTCCTCGTGAATACCGATGGCACGGCTCAATCGGCAACCAAGTTTACCCTGTACACTGCTCCCGCTGAAGTCAGCGTCTTCGCCACCGCCGGCGCCTGGTGGTTGCACGATGGTAGCCGGCTGCTCCGGCTCGACCCTCAGTCGGGGCAGACCGACCTCCAAAACCAAGAAGTCCTTTCTGTCGGCTGGCTGGGGGCGGAGCTCTGGTGTCTTTACCGGCACGCCGAATCGGACCGATGGCTCCACCTCCAGCGGGTTCACGATGGCTTGGAGTCGGCGCCGCTGATTGAGCTGCGGCGGAAACAAGAAGTCCGCCGGATCACCGGGGCCGCTTTCGTCCAATTGGCGGGAACCAACTGCTTGCAGCTGGAGTGTGGTCCCATGACTGCCGAACCGTTCGGGCCGCCCGAAGCACCGGACGGCACTTGGCCGCTTCCGGACTCGACGGAAGAGTCGAGCTGGCAACAGGGCCGGTTGTTTCTTTCAGCCTCCACGACTGGTTTCCAGCCCGGCGCCACTGTCTCCCAGTTTTCGACACCGCTCCGCGGCGGTCTACTTGGCCGGCCGGTTGAAGATGGTAAGCTGCCGGTTCAGGGCAGGGCCCTGCTGCCCGACGGATGGTTTGCCGACGCCGCTCCAGCGTGGTTCGACTCCGGCACCGATTGGACCAACCAGGTTCCCCTGGTGATGCGCGACGGCAGCAGGCGCCTCATCAGCACTCCGCAGCCGGTGCGACCGAGCCCTGCTCCCGCCCCGGGCCGCTATCGATTAGTTCAGGGCGATTTGCAGGATTCGGCCACCGGGGCCCGGCTGGGCCGCCCTGGCGACTCTTCCGCGGTTTTAGCCTGCGATCAATGGCGGGCAGCCCTCCCCGCGGGAGCGGAGGGGTTTTATGTCCTCGACGCGCTGGGACAGGTTTGGCTTTGGACCAGTGACCAGGGTGAATACCAGCGGTTCCCGGTCGCCCTGCCGGCAGGCATGGCATCGCCCGCCGGCTTTCGCCTGTCCCTCGAGCCCGAAGGCGACACCCTGCTTGTGGATGGCGGCGGGCAGACGATTGCCCGGCTCGACGGACGGACTGCCGTAAGATCCCCCGCCCTCGCCAGTCTAACCACTCCGGCGGAACGGGCCGGCAACATAGTCACTTTAGCCTGGAGACCAGGCCCGACCGGCGATGGCGCTGGCCTGGGCTTTACCCTGCAGGTCGCTGGTTCCACCAACCCGTTGGCGGTGAGGTTCACCTCCGGGGGATTGGACATCGATCAACCGGCCGGGCTCGTGCGGCTCGCGGGCGATCGCCGCCTTTGGTTGCACTTGGGCAACCACGAGAATGGGCAGATGTTGGTCAGCCCCACCGACGGTGACGGCCTGCAGCGGCTGGAGCTGGTCAGGCTCGCAACGAACGTGGAACTGCCTCCGGCTCTGATTCCGTTTTCCGCCGGGGGATTCGACTTCACTCCAGCAAACGGGCAATGGCGGGTCAGTCTGCAGGGACAGTTTGTTGCGGTAGGAACCAGCGGTGCCCTGTCGGTCGATGACATCCGGAGCGCCGCCACGGTGATCATGGAGGGCACTACCCGCCTCTATCTCCTCACCGCCCAGCCCGATGTGCTGGTCGTGCAAGACTGGGCCGGTTCAGCTGGCCTCGGACCACCACGGCTGTTGTCCCTGCCCAAGGGGGCGATGGAGCTGAGAAATCACGCCAACGTGGTTCATGCCCGATATGCCGGCAATCGCTGGCTGGCGTATCGCAACGGTGAGTGGCAGGAATCGGCCCCCAACTGGCAGGTGTTGCAGGCTTCGCCCGGGCCTTGGTCATTTGATCTCTCCACCCAGAGGTTGTCGCATGGGGGCGAGGTCGTTCACCATTCACAGTCCGCTCGCGGGTTCGCGTTGGAACCCGATGTGCTCGACACTAACCCCGATCCAGTCGCCGGGCCGGCTGTGAGGTCGGGTGAACAGTCGGCCGTCTTCTATCGTTCGGCTCCCGGTGTCTGGCAGGTGTGGCGCCCTGGTGATGCCATCGGGCACCGGGTGCCGCTGGCGGCAGTGCCGGCCGCTCCGCCACCCGCGTTCACACTAGGGAACGTCAAGTTTCCCGCGCGCCCAGCCGCCGCGGATGCCACCTATGGCCTCCGGGCTAGGGACGGACAGTTTGCCCCCTTGCCCCTGCGGCTGCGCCACGGGCGCCTGCCGCACCAGGAGGTCGTGGCCGCAGAAACCTTGGGGCCGGAGGCCTTGTTGTGCCGGCTAGCCAATGGGCAGGGCTTTGTCGAGTATCAGCCGGGGGCCCGCTTCGATTGGTCCAACCCCATTTACCATCCTCAACGCCCTGACGCATCTCCGCTGGGTCCGCCTCCGGCGGGCCGGACCTCCTTGGCGCTGCGGCCGGATCACTGGCTCGTCTGGCGCCGGGAGGCGGAGTCCCTGCGGTTGGGCCTGTCGGGCTCCCCGGATTCGGCGAGCTCTGCGTCGTTGGGTCTAATACAGCCCGACGGTCTGGAGATCGACCAACCTGGCCTGATCCGACCACTACTTGTTACCAATGGACGTGTGGAATTCAGCTTCGCCGGCGCCCGGTGGGTCCGCAATCTCCGCCCGGATTTGGCAGCGCTTGCCAGGCTACCCGCGGAATCAGGCTCCGTGGAGGCGGGCGCGGAACACCAGCTCCCGCCCGGTTTCACCACCGAGTCACTCGGCAACCTGACACCTTCAGGAAAGTTCGATTCCGGTTCTTCCTTTCGGATGTTGGCCGACCTTCCTAATCGGTCCGGCAAAATCCGGCTACTCCGCGACGGTCCCCGACCGGTGGACCTCACGGTCGAGCGCGACGTCAAGGGCTGGGAAACCCCGTACGCCGCTCCGGCCGCGGCCCTCCGCTCGGCGGATGGGCTGACGGTGCTGAGCTCTGGAGGTTCCAGTCTGGCCGACTGGCGGACCGGGGGTGGGGCTTGGTCCGTCCAACGTCTCGACCCGCCCTTGCTCCGCCTTTGGCGCGTGGGCGACCGTTTTTTTGGGGGGTCTTCCGGCGGGGCACTTTGGGAACTCAAGCGCGATGCCAGCGACCGCTGGTCCACCGTTGCGTTGGCCGCACCGGACTTGCCAGCCACCGAATTCCAAGGTGATGCATTTTCCCTTCGTCGCACCCTGGATTCCGGCGTGCTCCAGCCTTGGAAAACGGGCACCCAGTCAGCCATCGCCTCACCAGTTGCTGATTGGGCCACCAAAGGTCTGCCTGCATCCTGGCCGGAATCCATCGCCTGGTTTCCTTCGGGCTCCGTGGCCGTGCAACAAGCCGAGGATCTGCACCGCCTTGAAACCGGATCACTGCGGTTGAACCCACCCTACAGGCTCGCCGAACCATCTACTTCCTTTCGTCTGATGCGTCAGCTTGGGGAATTGCGGGTGGGCGGTCATGACCGGCCTGGGCCGGCCATCATCGAGCGGGAGGACGGACCGGGACTGCAGTTGGCTGAAAGCGGGGGGTCATCGCGTTCCGTGGTGGCAGCTGGCTGGCAGGTGACGCAGTCCTGGCCGGGCTCCAACGTCCAGTTGCAGTCGGTGGGGTTGGGACAAAGTCTTGACCTTGCAGACATCGGCCATGCCGGCCTCAGGGGTGGTCTGTCGGTGGATCATGCCACCGGGCTGTTTGCCACTGCCGGTGAATGCCTGCTGATAACTCCCGGCGGTGTGGGTGACGGGCGAACCCTGCGGTTGCGGCCGGCGACCGATCCCCGGGCACAACGTCTTCTGGCGGGTCCCGCAGTGCGTTTGACCCGGGAGGACGGACAGCTTCGCTTCTTTTCCGACCCGGATTCGGGAGATCGGGTGACGACGGACGCAAAAATGTCTACCGCGACGGCGACGGAGGGCCCTTCCGCTGCCGTCTATATTGGCGGGGCCACAGACTGGCAGTTGTCCGTCACCGCCTCCGGGGTTCCCGTCCTGAAACACCTAGTGGCCACCGCAGACGATTACGTGGAGGATACCCTCTCTGGCCCGGAGATTTTTTCCGGTGGGCAGCTTGCGTTCGACCGCGTCCAGGGAGTTCACCGTCACCCGGACAATCCCAGCGAATTGCTCTTCGTCACGCCCCGTGCCACCGAGAAGGTTGTGCAAAGTCCTTTCGGTGCGGCTTCCATTGTCCTCCATCTGGGCCAACCTATCTCCCGCCCACCACGCTGGCATGAGGTGCCCCGGACGCGTCCTCACGCCGACCGGTTCGCATTGCGCCCCCCCCCAGTCCGGGCCACTAAAACTCCGGAGGCCTCGCTCGCACGGTTCGGACCGGTGGCTTCGTCGGCGGTTGCGGCCTTCCACGCCGGCAACCGGATCTGGTTGGTCGGCACGAATTCCCTGCATTGGCTTGAGGCCGGACCCGGCACCGCAGGTTTAGAGTGATGCCTTCAGGCTGCATCCGTGGAGGATTGAGCGCGTCGACCCTGGATCAATACGGCCCCGCTCCGAAGTCGAGAGGCGGTGGAATGGGCATGCCGGGAGGACCCTCAGCGCGCGCTAACGGAGGGACTTTTTCAGTGCTGTCGCCAATTCGCGCGGGCTGAGATGCCGTTGGTCCGGTTCTTCTGAAAGCGCCCAGCGCAGAATGTCCACCAGCTCTCGGATCGCAACTCCTCCTCCACTTGGCTGTCTCTCCAGTTCGTAGACCAAGGACTCGGTGATTGTGTCGGCTTCGTGGTTGCACCATTCCGGACGCCCGGCCAGCAGTGCCAGACTTGCCGAGCGACCCACCACAGATGTCCCGCCCGCGCGGAGGGACCGGAGGTCACCCCGCAAGAAGGCCAAAAGCACCGCCGCCACCAGAAACACCTGGGTCCGCCCCACCCCGTGCGCGGTGTCCGCACGCGGCTCACCGCCCAGCTTCCACTCCGGGAGCAGATGGTCGACAGGGATTACCGACGTCGCATCCGCCAGCCGAATCATCCGCAAACCAGGACGAAGTTCTAACCGCACAGCCTCGGGCGGCAGGTCAAGCAGGTTCACCCCGTGATCGGCCGCCCGCTCGAGAATGGTGCATAGGGCGACACCGATCTCCACTCGGTCGCGAAGTGCCGGAACCGAGTTCCGTGCGACAGCGTCCCACAACGACTCTCCAACCACCTCCCTCTCCAGGATGACAAACGATGGCTCTCGCGATGGCCCCGCCTCGAGGACTTTGGCCCAACATCCCTGCCCGGCTGGGATCCCCTTCAGTCTGCTGGCAGCGACGACCTTCCGTTGCCACCATTTCTCGGCGTCGTTGCTGGAGGCCGCCCTCTCGGTTGGCACCACCACCACCGCTTCACGGTCCTCCGAGTCCAGCGCGGAAACCACCAGATGCGCCTCAGTCCAACCGCTGCGCCACTGGTATTGAGGGATCATCCATTCCCGAAACCGGCCGCGGCCGGCATTCGGGAGCAGCTGCTCCCGGATTTCAACCGCCGCCTCCCTCCATGCTTTGAAAACCTGAGGGCGAGGCGGAATCGGCGGCGGCGAATTCTCCGGTGTTGTGATTCGAACCGGACGTGGTTTCCCACTTTCAGGACGGACTGGTACCGGCCTCAGGGTTTTCCTCCAGTCCGCAACCGCCCGGCAAAGATCCGCGACCAACTCTCTCTTGAGCGATGTGTCGCTAGCGGCACTGGACTGTCCTAAAATCAGGTCCGTCCACTGCTCGGGTGGCCGCTGGTATCCGCGGGCAATGTTCAGCAGCTCCCCTATGGATTGGTGCTGTTCTTCCTGCGCCTTCGCCGGCTCGAAGTGCTCGATCAGTGCCAGCAATTGCCGGCGTAGCTCCGCTGAATCGCCGCCGTCCGGCTGGTTCATGTCTCGCTGGTGATTCCCTCATAATTGCCGAGGGCCTGCCCGCGTACCACCGTGAAATTCAGGGTTCCTTGGACGTGGTCCACATCGGGTAGAAAATCCTCGTCAAAGGATTTAAGGAGACCGCCGATGTCTTCTTCGGTCCAAGACAGCGAGTCTAGCAGGATGACCGTGCCGGCAACGGTGCCGTCGGGAAGGTAGTGCAGGTCAATCGCGGCCGCATCCGATCCCTGGGCCAGCGCAAGGAAGCGCTCT
>CAIWAH010000234.1 GCA_903910585.1 uncultured Verrucomicrobiota bacterium | reverse complement strand
GAAGGCGTCGGGCGGGCGGGCTTCGAAGCGAACGAGCTCGTTGAGCTGTTCGACCAAGGCCGTCGCCTCAGGCAACGGCACGAACTTGCCCGGTTCGGTGAGCGGGTCCGGTTCCCAGAGGACCTGGATGCCGGGCGCAAGGTCGGGTTTCGCCGAAACGGAATTGGTCGAGGATTCGGCGGGAAGAACCGGCCCGCCATCCGCCTGAAACCTGACCTGAACCCGTCGCCCGGTGGAGCTCGCTTGGGCGCGGGCGAACCGGAAGAGGGATTCCACCTGTCCGGCGCCCTCTTCAAGTTGGGCGCCGCGCTGGGCAGAATTGAAGTTGAAGACCGCGGCGCCGGCGAGCAGCAGCAACAGGACAACCGTCAGGACCAGCTCAATGAGGGTGAAGCCGGTCCCGGAGGCGGGTTTTCGCCGACCGGGGATGCCCATTCAGTTGCTATGTAATTCACGGCGAAGACTCACTTCGGAGCCGAGGTCGAATTCGGATCGTTGCTGTCCGCCGCGAGCTTGATGTCGTCGTCGGTATCAGGCTGGCCATCCGGACCAACCGAGAAGAGCTTGTAGGGCAGGGCGCCCGCCGATTCCCCGCCCGCGCCGCCCGTGCCGGTGGACGTCGTGGCGTCATTCAGTTCGTAACGGATCTTGTTGTTCCAGGGATCGTCCAGAACGGTGCCCGGCTTCAGGTAGGGTCCCTGCCACTTTTCGCCGAGGCGCTCGTTCTCGAACGTCGGCTTCTTCAGCAGCGCGTCGAGGCCGCCTTCCTGCTCATTCGGATAATGGCCGAGGTTGAGGCGGTAGGTGTCCAGGGCGTTGGCCACCTGCTGGAGCATCAGCCGGGTGGTGTTTTTCTCGGCGCCTTTCTGCTGCGGCAGGACGAACACCACCAGCGCACCGGCGAGGAGCAGGATGATGACGATGACGAGAAGGATTTCGATGAGGGTGAAACCCGAGGCACGCCGACGGCGGCGGGCATTGGCGCTGAGCTGCGAAACGGTCATACAGGGATGAAAAGCAGTTTTCCGACCCTAGCGGGACGCGCAAACGCCCCACAAGATTCAACTGTGTTACGCCAAGTTTTCGCCGGTGAAATCGGACCGGTCCGCCGGCGCCCCGGCCTCCCTTCGAACCCAGCGCACTGGCCATGGTGAAGATGGGTAGCAGCAGGCCCAGCGCGAGGAAGCCGATCGCGGCCGCCACGCACACGAGAATGGCCGGCTCGATCAGGCGCACGGCCTGATCCACCTGACGGTTGGTGCGGCGTTCCACCGTGTCGGCGATCTGCACGAGCACCTTGTCGAGGTTGTTGGACTCCTCAGCCACGGTGAGCATCGCGAGGATCTGTTCCGGGATGAAGTCGCCCTTGCTCAGCGGTTCTGACAGACGCTTGCCGTCCCGCACAGCCTCCGCGGCCTCGGCGATGCGGTCGGCGAGGATGTTCGAGCCGGTGGCGTCCTTGCTGATCTTGAGCGCGGCGAGCAGCGGCACCCCGTTGGCCAGCATGGTGCCAAGGATGCGGCAGAAGCGCGTGATCGCCAGCAGGCGCAGCGCCGAGCCGACCACGGGAACCTTGAGCTGCCAGACCTCCATCTTTCGCCGGACGGTCTCGTTCTTCAGGTTGAACCACACCAAGGCCACCAGACCGGCGACCGCCAGGGCGACCAGATACCAGTAGTTCCGCACGATGTGACTCGCGGCAAACATGATCTCCGACGGCAGCGGCTTCTTGGCGTTGGCCAGCAGCGGCTCGAACTTCGGCACGAAGAACATCAGCGCGGCGAGCATTACCACCGTGCCCAAGCCGGCCAGCACCGCCGGGTAGATGAGCGCGCCCATGACCTTGCTGCGCAGTTCCTCGAAGCGTTCGATGAAACCCGCCAGGCTGCGCAGCACTTCCTCCATGAAGGCGGCCCGTTCGCCGGCCTGGATCATGGCCGTGTGCAGGGGGGGGAAGATCTCCGGATACTGCCGAAGCGTGTCGGTGAGCGACTTGCCCTCGGCCACGGCGGAACGGATTTCCTTCAACAGTTCCTTGAGGTGCAGCGCGGGCGTGGACTTCACCAGGGAATCCAGCGCCCGCAGCAACGGCACGCCCGACCCCAGCAGGTCCGCGAGCTGGCTGTAAATCATGCCGAGGTCAGCCGCCTTGACGCGTCGGCGCTTCGGTTTGCCCTCGGCCGTGACGCCCTTGCCCTTCACCGACACCGGGAACAGCCGCTTCTCCTCCAGCACGCGCAGCACCGCGGCCTCGCTGTCGGCCTCCAGCGCGCCGGTGACCCGGGCGCCGGACTCGTTCATGGCGGTGTAGGTGAACTGGGGCATAACTACGGGAGCGCGGCTCTCCGAGCCGCAATGGAATCGAGATTCCGCCAACCGGCGGCCACCGAATTGGGACAGGGACGTGAAGGGGCATTCACTCGCGACTCAGAGAGGCGCGCTCCCGTCCTGAACCACTGCCAGCCGCGGAGCGGCGCCAGAAAGTAGCCCACGGCGTCAGCCGTGGGTAAGCCAACGACGCAGACAAGCCCCGGCAGGGGCGAAAGAGATGGAACCTTTGGATCGAGGCGAACTTCTGCCGCCCCTGCCGGGGCTGGATCGAAATGCGAGCCCAACCCACGGCTTACGCCGTGGGCTACTGTCTGCCGCGCCTCCGGCGCTGAAGGCGGCAATGCCGTCCCCTGCCCGCACAGAATGTTTGGGCAGCTAGTCGGCTCCATATGCGGCGAACCCAGCAGCGGTATAGACCACCATAAAAAGCACACCGGTCACGGTGGCTACCAAGATCTCCCACGCCAAAAAGGAGCGCGGCAGTAGTCTTCGTTTGCTCCGCCAAATGCAGGCAGCCACGTAGGTCAAAAAGCTGATCAGTAACATCCCAAACCAGACTAGCTTTGAATCAGGCAAATAGCGTGAGATCGAGGCGAGGAACACCAACGAAAATATCGGCGCCGAGGCGATCAAAGCCACTCCGAGGGAGAAATCCCATACTTTGCTGAGGCGTGTCATTCGATCGGCGGTTTCTTGCTCACAGCGCCGTGCACAGCACCACCTCGTCCGGCGTGGTGTGGCCGGCGCGGACCTTGATCCAGCCGTCCTCGCGCAGGAGGCGCAGGCCGGTCGGTCGGGCGGCGGCGATGATCTGCGGCGTGGGCGCGCGTTCGATGATCTTCTCGCCGATGATGTCGCTCATCACCATCAGCTCGTAGAGACCGGTCCGGCCACGGTAGCCGGTGCCACGGCAGTTCGGACAGCCTACTCCGCGGGTCAGTTGCGCGCCGGGTTCAAGGACCAGGTCGCGCGGCAGATTGGCCGGGTCGGGTTCGTAGAATTCCTTGCACTTGGGGCAGACGCGCCGGACGAGGCGCTGGGCCATCGCCCCGATCATCGTGCTGCTGACCAGGAACGGTTCCACGCCCATCTCGATGAGGCGCATGGCGGCCGACGCGGCGTCGTTGGTGTGCAGCGTGGAGAGCACGAGGTGGCCGGTCATCGCCGCCTGCGTCGCGGCACTGGCGGTCTCGAGGTCACGGATTTCACCGATCATCACCACATCGGGATCGTGGCGCAGGATGGCGCGCAGCCCCTTCTCGAAGGTCATGCCGACCTGGTGATGGACCGGAATCTGGTTCACGCCCTGGAGATTGTATTCCACGGGATCCTCGACGGTGATGACCTTGAGGCCGGGGCCGATGATGGCGTTTAGCGCGGCGTAGAGCGTGGTCGTCTTGCCGGAACCGGTCGGGCCGGTGACCAGGAAGATGCCGTGCGGCCGGTCAATCAGGCCCTTGAACATCCCGTAGGTCGTGTCGTCCATGCCGAGTTGCTGGAGCGTGAACAGCACGTTGGACTTGTCCAATAGACGCATCACCACGCCTTCGCCGAAGACCATCGGGATGACGCTCACGCGGACGTCCACCTGCCGGCCGCCGACCTGGAACTTGATGCGGCCGTCCTGCGGGATGCGGCGTTCGGCAATGTTCAGGTTCGCAAGGATCTTGATGCGGGAGATGATCGCCGCCTGGAAGCGGTGCATCTGCGGCGGCACGGAGGCCTCCTGGAGCACGCCGTCAATCCGGTAGCGGATCGCCATGTGGTGCTCGTAGGGCTCGATGTGGATGTCGGACGCCCGCTCGTTGACGGCCTCGACGATGATCTCGTTGACCAGCTTGATGACGCTGGCCTCCTGCGCCATCTCAAGCAGGTCCTCGCCCGATTCGCCGGTGACGCTGACACCCTCGACGTCGTCGGCGCCGACCATCTCGTCGAGCGTGTCGCCGCCCAGGCCGTAGTGCGATTTGATGAACTTCTCGATGTCGTCCCGCGGCGCCAGCACCGGCTGCACGTCGATGCCCGTGCTCAGGCGCAGATCGTCGAAGGCATAAAGGTCAAAGGCATCGCTCGTGGCGACATTGAGGACGCCGTTCT
>CAIWAH010000233.1 GCA_903910585.1 uncultured Verrucomicrobiota bacterium | reverse complement strand
GAATCGACGGGCCAGCCTCGGGCTTATTCAGGCCATCGTGACTTGAACGTGACGCCAGCGGACTTCCCTCCGGAATCGCCCCGTTCTTATCCCGTCCCTTGGTAGCCGCCTTACCCATTGATGGTCAGAGCTTTCCCTTGGAACTGGGGACCTGCCCGGCAATCCGCGGATCCCGTTGGCAAGCAAAATCAACCGCCTTCGCGAAAGCCTTGAACAGGCATTCCACCACATGGTGGGGTTCGCCTCCGTAAAGCAGCTCCAAATGCAGGTTGCACCGGGCTTCGTTGGTGAATCCTTGGAAGAACTCCCGGGCCAGCCCAAATCGGAACGACGACGACATGTCCTGGGTTCGTTCCGCCCGGGAAATCTGCTTCTGGCTCAGGTCATCCATGCCTTTCCACACGAGGAACGGGCGCCCGCTGAAATCAATCACACATCGGGCAAGGCATTCGTCCATAGGCACATAAGACTCACCCGTAAAAGGGTTTCTGGGGTCAAACCCGGTGCCGTAACGGCGGATTCCCCTCTTGTCTCCCAGCGCCTGAAGAAAGGCTTGCCCGAGCGCGATGCCGCAATCCTCGACCGTGTGGTGCGCATCAATGTGCAGGTCGCCTTTGCACCGGAGGCGAAGGTCGCATACCGAGTGTTTCGCGAAGGCGGTGAGCATGTGGTCGAAGAACCCCACGCCGGTGCGAATGTCCCCCTTCCCCCGTCCATCCACCACCAGCGACAGGCGGATGTCAGTTTCCGAGGTTTTGCGATTCAGTTTGGCGGTCCGTATGGACATGCGGAGACGATGTGTAGCCGGACGAACCGGACGCGACGATGCAATTCGCCTCAGGCGGCGGCCAGTTCCGGCCAAAGCAGCGCACTGGTGCGCATGCCCGCCGCAAAGGCATCCAGCGAAAATTTCTCGTTCGGGGAATGCGGATTGTCATCCGGCAAGGCCATGCCCAACAGCAGCGTGTCCGCCGTCAGATGCTTCTTGAATGCTGACACGATTGGAATGCTGCCGCCTTCCCGTAACAGGACCGACTCGTGACCGAAGCCGGACTTCAGCGCACGGAGCGCAGCCTTCGCCAAAGGACCGGTGGGGTCCACCAGGTAAGGTTCGCCTCCGTGGCCGTGCTTGAGGGTTAACCTAACGGTCGGCGGACAGAGGCTTTGCAAGTGCCGCTTGACCGCAGCAATAATCTTCTTGGGCGATTGGTTCGGAACCAACCGCATGGTCACCTTGGCGCTCGCCCAAGCCGGCACAATCGTTTTGCTGCCTTCGCCCTGGTAGCCGGACGTGAGCCCGTTGATTTCAAAAGTCGGACGCGCGGACCTCTGTTCATCCGGGGTGAAGCCGGCTTCGCCGAACAGTTCCGGGACCCCGAGGAACTTGCGATACTTGGCCTCATTGTAGGGCACTCGCGCCAACTGGCGCCGTTCGTAGGTGCTCAGTTTGGCAACGTCATCATAGAATCCGGGCACCGTGATGCGGCCATTGGCGTCCCGCAGTTTTGCGAGCAGCTGGCACAGGGCCATGGCGGGGTTTTCCAGGCTGCCGCCGTAGATGCCGGAATGCAGATCGCGGGAAGGGCCATCCAGACGAATCTCAAACGCCGCGATGCCCCGCAGGGCGTAAGTCAGCGCCGGATGCTTGAGTGACGGAATCCCATTGTCCGAAATGACAACCGCATCACACGCGAGTTCCTTGGTATGGCCCGGAAGAAATCCGTAGAGCGCCTTCGAACCGACCTCCTCTTCTCCCTCGATGAGGAACGTAAGGTTGCAGGGCAGTTCGTGGCCGCTCTTCAGCCATGCTTCTGCGGCGATCAGGTGGGCCAGATGCTGTCCCTTGTTGTCACTGATGCCCCGCGCAAACACGTCCCGCCCTACCCGCCTTGGCTGAAACGGCGGTGAGTGCCACAGGTCAAATGGCTCGGCCGGCTGAACATCATAGTGCCCGTAAACCACGAAGGTGGGCTTCCTGGAATCGTGCCCGGGCGTCTTGGCCACCACGATGGGATTGCCCGCGGTTTCGTGGACCACAGTTTTCAGTCCTGCCGTCTCGCAGCGCTTCGCAATCCAATCGGCGCTGGTCCGCAGATCTCCCGCATGTTGGGACTGCGCGCTGACGCCCGGAATGCTCGCGTAGGCGCACAGTTCGTCCACAAACCGGGATTCGTTATCGGCGAGATACTTGAGAATGGATTGCATGCGGGAGATTCAGGGCTGTTTCTTGGATTTCAGCAGGTCAAACGGATTCAGGGGCACGGCATTGGTAGCCGGAGAATTCGTATTCTTCGCCGTCCCCAAAATTCCGCCAAGGACTCCTCCCAATCCGCCCGTTTTGTTGGTGCTCGCCGAATTCGTAGTCTTCTGGCCGGTCAGCAGCCCGCCCACATTGGGAACCAACCCGCCGGTCGCTTTCTCGACGGCACCTCCGAGCTGGTTCAACCCCTTGGAAGCCGCGTCGCCAATTCCGCCGGGAAGCCTCGCGGCGACTTGGACCAAGGCCAGTTTGTCGATGGCCGACTCCGGTTTGCCCAAGGTCCCCTTGATCGTGAGAAAGTCCGGCAATCGGTCCATTTTGCCGTCCTTCGGAACCGAAATCGCCACGGGCAAATTGAGGGTCGAATTGGTGAGCACGTCCGCCAGTCCGATCTGTCCGCCCGCTTCAGCGAGGAAAGCCGGGCTCGAAATCTTCGTGTTCGACAGCCGAACGATTCCCTGTCCCGCGGTCGCGGAGGCAGTGATCGCATCAATGGGCGACTGCGAAACATTCGGCAACCGCAGGACCGTGGTGAGCACGGACACCAGCGTTTTGAGCAGAGGTGATTTGACCGCACTGACCTGGTAGTCGAGACCAGTCGCCGCGAGGCCCAAATCGCCGGAGAGATTACGCCGGAGCGACGCGCCGGTAATCCCCGCCCCTTTGACGTTCGCGCCGGCAGTTATGCTGCCATTCAGATCCATCTGGGGGCCGGTCAAAAAGCTCTTCGCGATGGGCATCACGGGGATGTTGGTCGCCCCGAAATTCACGTCGTAGGCGTAGCCCCTCACGCCCAGATCGGCCTTTACGGCCGCCTTCACCGGCGCGCCGTTCAACGAGAGTGCCAAGGGTTCGACCGCAATCTTGCTGCCGTCGAGTTTCACCTGGGTCACCCAATTCGAAATGGCTACCTCCCGCAGGAACACCTTCGCAAGGTTGAGGTCGAGGTCGAACCGCTTCAAAGGCAAGGTGACCGGCTCCGGCTCCTGCTCAGGCTTCGCCGCGGCGACGCTGGCGGGCGAATCCTCCGCCTTCGCAGGAGACCCTTGCGGTCCGGCAAAGAGGTCATAGAGCGGAGTCAAATCGAGCCCGGTGCTCTCCACCTTGAGCGAACTGGGCGCCGGATTGTTGGTGGCAAGGTTCAGTTGGCCGGCCAGCACCAGTTGATTCTCCGCCCGGGCAGTCGCCCCGAGATCCAGCTTCAATTGCCGGAGGGCAATTGATTCCGCACGCTGGGCGGCGTCCACTGACAATCCAAGGGCAAGCGGCGTCTTGGGCAGCTTTCCGGCCGGATCGACCGCCACGAAATTCTGCAATTTCAGCTGAGCCTTGACCGCCGACTCACCCGCCAGGGCGACGGTCCCGGTTCCTTCTCCGTCGAGGGAAACGGACTGGAGCCGGTTCGGAGCCAATGCCGAAGCCAGGAAAGGTCCCATCGCGCTCTCGTTGAACCCGACCGACTTGAAGTTGAAATCCCCGGTCTTTGACTGCGGATCAAACTTGCCGGCGAGGTCGATGGATCCACCCGGAGTGGTTCCGCTTTGGGCCGACAGCGTGAGGCGCTGGAGAGTGACGCTGTTGAACGTCAGATCCGCGGCAGCCTGCACGCGGGCCTGATAATCCGCGAACGTCATGCCGTGGGCCTCTCCGTTCAGGTCGCCGATCGAAACATTGACCGAGAAGTTGGTGGCGCCAGGGCGGATACCGGCCTGAAAGGAGGCCAAAGTGGAACCGCTTCGCAACGACACTCCCTCGGCCGGGTAAATGCGCAGCACCTGCGGCAGGTTCAGGTCCGCGGCAGCCTGCACTCCGAGGGTGTTTTGTTGCCGGTGATGATTGGCAAACGCGGTCAGCTTGAGAACTTGCTCCGTCCCGCTTCGCACCGCCACCTCCGAACGATCCAAAGTCGCCGCGGTGAAATCCTCCAAACTGCCACCCGCGGAAAGATCCACCCGCAGTTGGCTGAACTTCGCCCCTCCGACCTGTCCGGTAAGCCGATCGATGCCGCCGGTCAGATCGAGCTTGAGCAAACGCCCGTCGCGCTCTGCAGTGACCTTGGTGGTCAGGTTGAGCGCACCCGAGGGAACCGAAGCGCCACCCAGGCCGCGCCAGTCGGACAGCTCCAGTCCATTCACCGTCATCGTCAGCGTGGCCTCACGGAAACCCGGCGCGGTTCGGTCCCACGCGAGATTCATAGGCCGATCGAGGCCGGCGGTCACCAGGTCGCGTCCGGCCTGTCTAACCGTCATGTCCACTTTCTCCGCCAAGGCGGTCTTGTCGGCGAGGTTGACGCTGAATTTGTAATCCAGCCCGAGGTCCAGCACCGGCGAAGCGCCGTTGGTCAAAACCAAGCTGAATTGGTTGACCGACAGTTTGCCGTGGGAGGCGAACAACTGGCCGAACTGGGCCAGATCCACCCGCCCGGAAGCACTGAGGGTCGTGTTGCCAAAGCCCAGGCCGGTGGCGGCGGTGGCAATTCCCAGCACCCGGCGGTCGATGCCATCGAGGCTGTAGGCGATCATGGCTTCCTTTTTGGCAAGGTCGAAGGGGCCGCGTAGGGAAATCGAGCCCAGCGCATCAGCCCCACGGGTGAAGGCCAGCTTCAGCTGTTTCAGCTCTGTCGCCGAAAGATCCACCGCCAAATTCGCCCCGCCGTTGGCCAGTTCCTTGAAAAGGCCGGCGGCCGGACCGACATCGAGCTTCAACTGACCGGCAACCGCGCTGGGCATCAACTTGGGGTCGAGACCAAGGGTGAACGTCCCCTCGCCCTTCGCCGAAAGCCGGTTGGTGGACTGAGCCAAGGACATGGACAGGCCCAAGGCCAACTTTCCGGATTGCCCGTTGCCAACCTGATCCAAGCTGACGTTGAGCCCCGAGATTTCCGTTAGTTCCATCACGCCCGGGGCCGTCTCCTTCGAATAGCGCAAGGTCGCGCCTTTCAGGGAAATGTTGCGAAGACTGAGCTTGGGCGTCTCGGTGGACGGAGTCTCGGCCGCCTTTGGCTGGGAATTAAGCGCCGCGAGGAGCTTCGCCAGGTTTCCGTCGCCACCCAACTTCTCCACCACGGTCACGGCGGGAGATTCCACCGCGATTTCGCTGACCTCGATATTGCCTCCGAGGATGGCGAACAGGCTGTAACGAACCCGGACCAATTCGACAGCAAACAGCGGGTCCGCTCCGCGCGGAGTCAGTCGAACCTTGCGCAACTCCAGCTGACTGAACGGGCTGATGCTGATGTCTTCCGCGGTAAGGTCGCTGCCGAGTTTGGTAGCCACCTGCGGGAGGACGACCGTGCGGACGAACCAACCGCTCGTCGCCACGAAGTAGAGGATGACCAGGAGACCGACCAAACCGCCCAACACGAGCGGCCACTTGCTACGGGGTTTGTATTGCGAAGCATCCATGTTCTGTCACGCCACCGGCGCATCGACCGGCAGCGGCGCAAGTTAGGGGGGACCCATCGCGCCGCAAGCCGCATCTCGGGATGGCCCGGACCCCCTTGAAAGCAAAGGGCCCGCGCCGGAAAGGCGCGGGCCACAGATTCGGCCATCGCGGTGGCTCAGACTGTCTTGGTCTGGCCCGGCACCGCCACCTTGTAAAAGCCGTTGGCGTCCGGGAGCGACTTCGGCATGGCGTCCCACGCAAGCCGTTCCGGGAACAGGTCGATCTGGGAGTTCAGCGCGTCATCCCAGGAGATCTCGGCGCCCGAATAGGTGGCCATCCGACCGAGGATCGCGGTCATCGTGGACTTCGCCCCATTGAAGGCCTCGTTGTATTCCTTGTTGCCCCGGATCGCGGCGAACAGGTCGTCATGCTCCTGCTGATACGGATCCACGTTCTTCGTGCCCCGGAAGCGCCACGCCTCGGCGCCAGTTGCCCGGATAAGGTGGCCGCTGACGTCGGCATTGCCCTTGGTGCCGACACAATGCTCGCTCACGCTGCTCCACGCTCCGCGGATATGGCGGCACTGCGAGAACATCGTCGAGCCGTCCGCGAAGAAATACTCCACGGCATGATGGTCAAAGATTTCGCCGAATTCCTTGGCGGTGCGGACCTGCCGGCCGCCCATGCCGCGGGCTTTCACCGGGTAGGCGTTCTTCACCCAGTTGCCGACATCCAGGTTGTGGATGTGCTGCTCGCAGATGTGATCGCCGCAAAGCCAGTTGAAGTAATACCAGTTGCGCATCTGGAACTCCATTTCGCTCTGGCCCGGCTTGCGCGGATTCACCCAGACACCGCCGTCGTTCCAGTAAACGCGGAGGGTGTGGATGTCGCCAATCGCACCATCGTGCAACCGCTGGATGGTCTCGAGATAACCCGGCTGGTGGTGGCGCTGCAGGCCGATGCCGACCTTGAGGTTCTTCTTCTTGGCTTCCTCGGCGGCGGCCAAGAAGCGACGCACACCCGGGGCATCGGTCGCCACTGGCTTCTCAGCGAAGACATGTTTGCCTTGCTTGACTGCCTCCTCGAAATGGAACGGACGGAAACCGGGAGGCGTCGCCAGAATCACCACATCCGCCAACGAGATGGCATTCTTGAAGGCGTCCAAGCCGACGAACTGCCGGTCGGCCGGGACATCCACGGAATTGGGATGGGCGTTCTTGAGGTTGTTCAGCGCGCCATCCAGGCGGTCTTTGAACGCATCGGCCATGGCGACCAGCTTGGTTCCGGGAACATTGAGGGCCTGGTTGGCCGCACCCGAACCGCGACCGCCGCAGCCGATCAACGCGATCTTGAGGGTGTCACTGGCCTGCGCGAACGCAAAGCGGCTGGCGGACAGCGCGGCAACCGCGGCGGCGCTGCCAGTGGAAATGAAGGTCCGGCGCGTGACCGGCTGAACAATCGGTGACTGATTCATAGTAATGCTGTGAGGCGAGACTCCGGACGCTCAATGGAACGGCCGGATTCAAGCCGACGTGGGTGGTGATTGCGGCGAAATCGTGCTCCGCCGGGACCGCCTTCGGCAAGGGAGTTTCTGCCGGAACCTGCCCTTCCCTCGCTGCGAATCGTCGCCAACAAAAAAGGCCCGCCGGAACTCGGCGGGCCTCGGGAGATCAAGGGCGGTCACTTCCAACCCGGATAGGTCGTCCACCACTTCACCATCTCGTCCACCGAGGCCGGCGGCTTGATCTGCCGCACGACGCGGAAGCCCAAGAACTGGGCGTCGGTCAGGTAGAACTTCGACTTCGGCAACTGCGGATCGCGCATCTTCCAGCTCTGGTCGCTGGGCTTGCGCAGGGCTACCCGGAGCAGATCCACCTCGTCGTCCCACGAACCGCCGCGGGCCACGTGGGGATACTCCGCGAATCCGGGAACTGCCGGATTTTCGTTGCCGACGGTCGCATAAGCGTCGGCCTTGTAGCCGTCGTAGGTCCACTCCGAGACATTGCCGAGGATGTCGTGGAGTCCCCACGGATTCGGCTTTTTCTTGCCGACTTTCTGATACTTGCCGTCGGCGTTGATGAACGACCACGCGTAGTCATCGGCCTGCTTCGGATCATCGCCCCAGAAATACTTGGTCGTCGTGCCGGCCCGGGCCGCGTATTCCCATTCGGCCTCGGTTGGGAGGCGGTAGAAATGCCCGGTCTTCGCGGAAATCCAGCGGCAGTAGGACAGCGCCGCATAGTGCGTCATGCTGATCGCCGGGAAGCCGCTCTTGCCCATGCCGAAGCTCATCTCGACGTAGGGAGTCGTCGGCCGGCTGACGGCGTCCGCCTCTTTGCCAGCGTAAGGATTTCCGCCGTCTTTGGCGGCAAATTCGGCGATGATCAGCAGCTCGCGGTTGACCCGCTCCGTGCTGACGTTCGCGCCCTTTTCCATACCGGGGAACTGGAACACCTCGTATTCGTCCCAGGTGACCTCGGTCTTGCCCATCCAGAAGGGTTCGACCTTCACTTTGTGCTGGGGACCTTCGTCCGCTTTCCGCCCGGCTTCGCCCTCGGGGCTGCCCATGAGGAACTCCCCGCCCGGAATGGCGACCATGTCGAAAGCGACTTGGGTGCCAGGAAGCTTTTCAGTGTAAGCCGCATGCTGAACCTTTTCGGCCTCGGCCGTCTTCTGGAGGTGCGCGAAAACCGCTTCGTTGACCGCCTTCCAGTCGCGGTCGGACGTGGTCGACTCGGGCTCCTTTTGCTCGAGCTTCAGCCCGTCAGGCCAGAAGGCGCCCTGCTCAATCCACTCGCCCACCAGATCCGCCTTGGTCCGTGGCAACGGTCCGCCCTTCTTCGAGGGCGGCATCACGTCGTCGTGATCCTTGGGCAGGATCATCGACGTGAACACCTTCGAGGCCTGCGCATTGCCGATCACGATGTCCTTGGACTTGAAGAACTCCTCCTTCACGTCCATGCGCAGTTCGCCCTTGGCATGACCTTCCTTGTGGCAGGCAACGCAGTAGCCCTCGAAGATCGGTTTCACCTGCTTCACAAAATCCACCTTCTCGCGCTGCTGGAGCTTGATGTCATCGGGCCACTTGGCGCCTTCGACAATCCATTGCTTGAGGGTGGCCTGCTGGGCTTGGGAAAGCTTTTCCCCCTTCGGCGGCATCACGTCGTCGTGGTCCTCCGCCAGCGTCGTGCTGGTGTAGAGGGGCGATTTGTCCGGTTCGCCAGACACGAGCGCCGGGCCATCCTCGCCGCCTTTGAGGGCATCCGCCCGCGTGACCAGGGAGAGTTTGCCCTTGGGTTTTTCGGAACCGTGGCATTTGAGGCAATAGACCTCCAGG
>CAIWAH010000232.1 GCA_903910585.1 uncultured Verrucomicrobiota bacterium | reverse complement strand
GCTTTGGCGCCTTCGTGGAACGTGATGGCGCACGGGCGCTGCTCGCGGATGGCGTTGATGAACTCCACGGCCTGGTCGTAGCGGAAGCTCACCAGCGGGTCGCCCACGCCGGGATCGCGTGGGCTGCCGGGCCAGACCCAGAATTCTGGTGGCACGGTCAGCGGTTTGAGGCTGGGACCGCCGAGCTTGCCGTGCTGGAGCTCGTTCCACTTGCCGGTGGTGAACTGGAAGGTGGACTGGCTGCCGTTGATCTCCACGTAGTCGAGGCTGCGCCAGGACTCGTTGTGGCCGCTGGCGAGCTTGGAGCTTTCGAGCACGCCGGTGGTGCCGTTCCGGAATTCCGCGAGGATGCCCACCCAGTCGTCGGTGTCGTTGGGGGCACCGTCGCGGACGGGCGTGTGATTCTTCAGGTTGCCCACGAGCCGTTTCATCGGGCCGACCAGGTGATGGGCGAAGTTGATCCGGTGGCTGAGCATGTCGCCGATCTCGCCGGTGCCGGCGAGCTTCTTCACCTGCCGCCAGCCGAGATTGCGCGTGCCCCAGTCCTGCAGGCGCAGGCAGCGGTAATGGTAGGGTTTGCCGAGTTCGCCCTGATCAATGAGGTGCTTCAGGTAACGCATCGCCGGCACGAACTGGTAGGTGAACGCCGTCATGTGCCGGACGTTGGCCCGGTCGGCCTCGTCGGCCATGCGTTGGGCGTCGTCGGCGTTCAGCGCGAGCGGCTTTTCGCAGAGGATGTGCTTGCCGTGGCGGGCGGCGGTGATGGCGATGTCGGGGTGCAGGAAGTTGGGCGTGGCGATGATGACGGCGTGGACGTCGTCGCGCGTGACGATGGACTGCCAATCGGTCGAGGCGACCGGGGCGCCGGTCTGCTGGCGGGCGGACTCGAGCGTGGCGGCGTTGGCGTCGCACAGGGCGTGGACCTTGACGTCCGGACACAGGGCCAGACCGGGAAGGTGGTTTTGCAGGGTAATGCCGCCGGTGCCGACGATGGCGATATTGAGGGTGCTCATGGAACGCGTCCGGACGCTAGGGGAGGCCGGCCGCGGGAACAATCCCCGTGAGGCACCGGAGTGGGCCGGACGATCGGTCAGGTCACGTGCGAACGGAGGGTCCGGAGGGCGCGCTGCAAGGCGCCTCGCAGATCTTCCAGCTTCACGGGCTTGCTGACGTAGTCATCCATGCCCGCCGCAAGGCAGAAGTCGCGGTCACCTTCCATCGCGTTGGCGGTCATCGCGATGATGTGCACCGTTCCCACCGGATGGGTCCGCCGCAGGGTGCGGGTGGCCGCGTAGCCGTCGAGGGTGGGCATCTGGCAGTCCATGAGGATGATGTGGTAATACTCGTGGTTGAACGCCTCGAGCACCGCCTCGCCATCGCCCACGATGGTTGCGACCAACCCCAGCTTCCGGAGCATGTGCAGGGCGAGCTTCTGGTTCACCGGATTGTCCTCGGCGAGGAGGATTCTCGGGCCGGTCGGAACGGGGTGGTTCGGGGGCGGGGCCGGTTCCGCCACCGGGGCCGGGGCAAAGGGAAGGGGAGCGGCGGCTTCCGGTGCGGCCTGGGAAGTGGGAGGCGGGGTTTCCTTTGGCGTGGCCTTGATGGTCGGCGCGACCGCCCGGAGCAGGTGCCGTTGAAGTTCCTCTTCCCGCAACGGTTTGGAGAGGCAGGTCTGGATGCCCACCGCGGCGAGTTGCTCCGGCGAGGGGCGCATCCCCATCGAGGTGAGGAGGAGCATGGGCAATCCGTCGAGAGCCGGGGTTTCGTTCAGGGCCTTGGCCAGTTCGAGTCCGTCCATCTCGGGCATCGCCTTATCGAGCAGCACGACGTCCGGTTTGGGTGCTTCCGGCGGGGCCGAGCGAAGCGCTTCCAGGGCCGCCTTCGGATTCGAATAGCAGGTGGACGTCATGCCCCAGTTGCGGATGTGGTGCTCGATGATCTTCAGGTTCGTGACGTGGTCATCGACGATGACCGCGTGACGGCCGACCAGCGCCTTCACATCGGGCAATTCCGGTTCCTCATCGGCCGAAGCCAGCGGCAATGGCACCACAAACCAGAACGTGGAGCCGGTTCCGGGCGTGCTCCTGACGCCGATCTCGCCGTGCATCGCGGTCACGAGCTGCCGGCAGATCGCCAGCCCGAGTCCGGTGCCGCCGAAACGTCGGGTGGTGCTGCCGTCCGCCTGGGTGAAGGCCTGAAACAGTTTCGCCTGGGCCGCGGGAGGAATCCCGATGCCGGTGTCCACCACCTCGAAGCGGAGCCCGACGGGATCGCCCTTTGCCTCCACCCCGACGCGCACCACGACTTCGCCCTGGGCGGTGAACTTGAGCGCGTTGCCCAGCAGGTTGAGCAGTATCTGGCGCAAACGCAGCGGGTCGCCACGGAGCCGGCGGGGCACGGCGTGATCCACGAAGGAGACGACCGGGAGATCCTTTGCGCGGGCGCGCTCCGCGAGCAGCGTCACGGATTGCTCCACCACCTCGCGGAGGTCGAAATCCATGATCTCCAGCTGCATCTTGCCCGCCTCGGCCTTCGAGTAGTCGAGGATGTCGTTGATGATGGTGAGCAGGGCTTCCGCGCTGCCGCGGACGGTGTTGACGTGATCCAGCTGTTCGGGGTCGAGGCGGGTGTCGAGCAGGAGATTGGTGAAGCCGATGATGCCGTTCATCGGCGTGCGGATCTCGTGGCTCATGTTGGCGAGGAACTCGCTCTTCGCCTTGCTCGCGGCCTGGGCGGTTTCGGCCATGGCCTGCGCCGTGGCGGCCGCCGTTTCAAGACGGGCATTGCTCTCGGCGAGGCGCGTCTCCGCCGATTTCCGCTCGGCGACCTCGCGTTCAAGTTCCGCCGTGCGCTGTTTTACCCGGGCCTCCAGCTCCTGCTGGTTGCTGTGCAGTTCCGAGTCCTGCTGCTGGATCTGGGCCAGCATCTCGTTGAAGCCATCGCACAGGCGGCCCAGCTCGGGGCCACCGCGGGCGCGGGCGCGGACGGAATAGTCCCGCTGTTCCGCGACCCGGGCGGTCAATTGCGCGAGTTCGACGACCGGCTCGGTGATGTAGCGCTGGAGGCGCCACGCCACGAGGGCGGCGACCAGGGCGGCGGCGGCGAGACTGAGAAGGGCGCTGAGGAGAAGGCGCTGCCAGCGGGCATTGAAGGTCTGGAGATCCGATTCGAGGAAGATGGCGCCACCACCGGACTGCGAAAGCAGCTGGGTCAGATGCAATCGGCCTTCGGTGAAACGATGGCCCACCTCGGCGGCGGTTTCCGGCAGGGAATCCCGTTTGCGATCGGCCCGGACGTAGCCGGCGAAACGGCTGCCATCGGCCCGGAAGATCACCGCCCGCTCGATGTCGGGATTGCTGCTGACGGCCGCGGCGAGGGCCGCCTCCGCCTCCTCGTTGCGGTCGAGTTCCAGCATCACGCCGGTGCGGTTGCCGATGATGTCCGCCAACCGCCGCAGTTCGGCCGGCTGGGAGCGGCGCGAATCGACGTATTCCATGACCAGCGTGACTGCGGTGAGCACGCCCAGCGCCAGGCCGCACGTTGCCAGCATCAGCAACGTCAGCTTTTGGCGGATGGGGAGCGCCCCTAGCCGGTGGAGGATCATGGCGTCGGTCCTTTCCGTTTGCCCTGCGACAAGGAGAGTTCAACCACATCCGCGCTGACCTGTAGGCCGGCCGCCTCGGTGGCCGCGACGGCGAGATCAAAGCGGAGTTTGTCCGAGACGATCCCGACGGTGATCATCGCGCCGGCGTCGAGCCCCTCCCATTGCTCGCAGATCGTCAGGACCGCGCGTCCCTGGAGGGGCCGGAGTTCCCGTTTCAGCGTATCCTGGTTCTGGGTGCCCGCGAACAGCAGGTGGCAGTTCTCCGCGTCGCTGCCGGATTTGACGGTCCGGATGCTCACCGGATGCCCGTGGATCCGTTCTTTGGCGAGGAGCCGGGTGAGCGGTTCCTGAAGGTGTTGTCCCTGAAGGAGGCCGATCACGAACGGGGCCTCCGCCGAGGCGAAGGCGGAATCGGGCCAGCGGGTCTCGCGGGCCATCAGCCGCACGCAGGACGCTTTGGCCACCTCCGGCGCGGCGCTGACGGTTCGGCGGTTGGCGGAGTCGGCCCCGGCCAAAGGCACGAACAGCACCACCCAGAGGATCGCGCGGCCAATCCGGCAGAGCGGGACGGTTCGTTGAATCAGAATTCCCATCGGCGACGGGCGAAGACGCTGCGTTGCACGACCGGTTGGCCGGCGATGCGGAAGATGTGGCTGGTGGGAGATTCGGTGTGACGGGACTCCATCAGTTCGCACCAGTCGAAGTCCTGCGCGGAATCCCAATCGGCCCCAGAGGCCAGGATTCCGCCAGATATGCCAGTGCAGGTGTCCCAAGCCCGTCTTGTGACCAGCCAGTCTTGGGAAGATGCAGAGTAGGACGGGGCAATCATGGGCGACGGCGCACCGGAACATCGCCCGCGAATCGGGAGGGGTTTGCCCGTCGGGGAACGGACGCACCGGGTCGTCACCCGTGCATCGGAAGTTTTCCGCGGCGCTTGAGGCCGGACTGCCACCGGCCGGCCGGCCGAAGGAAAGGTCAGCGCCGCAGCCCGGCTATGAGCGACTCCAGCCGGCGCCCGTATTCCACGAAGTTCTCCTGCAGGGCCTCATCCTGGGCCGTGGCGTTGGCGTCGTGGAAAACGGCGACCATGTGGGGTTCGATGCTCACGCCGCCGGTGTAGCCCCGGTCCAGGGCGTCCTGCAGGACCGCGCGGACCGCCCCGTCCCCGTCACCGGGCCAATGGTAGTCGGCATCGTTCTTCGCGGGATTCCAGCGGGCGTCCTTGATGTGGATGTGCACCACGGCGTCGCGGATTTGGGTCCAGAATTCCCAGGCATCCTGCCGGTTCCACGGTTTTGGCCGGGACCGGTCGAAGTTGAACACCGGATTGGCGGTGTCGAAGACCCATTTCAGGCCCGGGACCGCTTCCAGCAGCTCTTGGGCGTGCCGCCAGCTCATGCCGCCGTAGTTCATGCAGTTCTCGTGCACGGGCTGGAGCCCGGCGTCGAGGAACCGGGTGGTAACCTCCCGGACCCGCCGGATGACCTCGGCCGGAATCCGCTCCTCCTCGTCGCCCGGCTTGCAGCTCATGATGCGGACGAACTTCGTCCCGAGGCGCTGCATCCGGGGAATGGCCCGGCCGACCTCCGCGAGCGTGGGCTCGAACGGGTCGGTGACCTTTTTGGCCCAGTTCAGGATGGTTGATCCGAAGCAATGCACCCCGATGCCCGCCTCGGCAAGCTGCGCTGCCACGGCTTCAAACGCCGCTTCGGGGATCTCATGCAGGTTGGCCTTCGCGAAACCGTCCACCTGGACGTTCCGCATCTCGATGTGGCGCCAGCCCAGCCGCCGGGTCGCGGCGATCTGGGACTTCAGGTGGTTGCCGGCTTCATCGCCGATGCCGCAGAGGATCATGGAGCGGGGAGGGGTTGAAATGTTTCGAGCAATCGGGCGGGACCGTGGTCCGAAAGCAAAACGCCACCCGCTGGGGGTGGCGTCAGCCGGTCGAAGTTGAGCTCAGCCCTTCTTGCTGCCAGTGGTCTTGGCGGCGGCCTTCTTGCGCTTGAGGTAGGCCTTACGACGCGTGCGTTTCTCGACTTTGTTGTGCTGTTTGCCCATAGCTGTTTCTCTTTGTGCGAACGATGAATCTTATTTCGGGCCGGAAAATGGGCGGAAGCGGCCGCCCCATCAATACCTTTTTCCGCTGGGTGGCGCTGGTGGGCCTGCTGGCCGGCTGTGCGTCCACGCCGGCGGACAAGAAGTCCAAGGAGGAGGCCAAGGACATGTCGGTCGTCCGGCTGTTCACCGAGGTGCGCGACGAATCCATGCCCGGTTCCAAGGCCGCGTTGCCGCGGAGCAACCCGATGGAGATCAAGATCGACAAGGAGCCGTTCGCCGACGAGCGCGATGTGGCCCGGGCCGATGTCATCAAGTCCGTGGGCGGGTTTTCCATCCGGATCGAGCTGACGTCGCATGGCCGGATGACCCTCGAGCAGGCGTCCGTGACCCATGCGGGCCTGCGCCTGGTCGCGTTCGGGCAGTGGTCGATCAACAAGGAGGAGTCCGTGCAACGCTGGCTGGCGGCACCGGTCATGAAGTCGGCCCTGCGGACCGGCGTCGTCGTCTTCACCCCCGATCTCAGCCGGGAAGAGGCCGACCGCTTTGTCCGCGGCCTCAACAACGTGGCCATCAAGCTGGAGAACCAGGCCAAGCCGAAGAAGGCGAAGGAACCCGCGCCCGAAAAGAAGAAAACCGAGAAGCAGAAAAAGAAGGAGGAGGCGAAGAAGGAAAAGCCCTCCGCGGCCGAGGAAACCATCAAGGAATTCGAGAACCGCCGGCAATGAGGGGAACATTCTGGGCGCTCCTCGGCGTCCTCGGGTTGGTTGGGCGCCTGGCCGCCCAGCCGTTTCAGCTGCCAACCGCCAACCGGACTGTGCTGGAGGCCGGCCGTGAGGAGGCGTTCTTCCAGGCGACGGCCGGCAAAACGTGGACCGCCGGCCAGTTCGGCTGCGTGCGATCGTCAGGCAGCCAGTTCCACGAGGGTGTGGACATCCGGTGTCTCGCGCGGGACCGGCGGGGTGAACCGACCGACCCCGTGATGGCGAGCGCGGACGGCACGGTCGCCTACGTCAACGCCAAGCCCGCCCTGTCCAATTTCGGCAACTACGTCGTGCTGCGGCATCAGATCGAGGGGTTGGAGATCTACACGCTTTACGCCCACCTGTCGGCGGTCGCCCCGGGCATCCGCATCGGCGTGCCCGTGAAGGCGGGCCAGCGCATCGCCACGATGGGGCGCACCTCGAACACCAGGCAGCCGATCACCAAGGACCGGGCGCACCTGCATTTCGAGATCGATCTGGTGATCAACGAGCGTTACGCGGTCTGGCACAAGGTCCACCTGAAGGACATGCGGAACGATCACGGGAACTTCAATGGCCGCAATCTGCTCGGACTCGATCCGGCAACGATTTTCCGGGAGCAGGCCCGGCTCGGGAAGGCGTTCAGCCTCGTCCGGTTCCTTCAGGAACAGCCTGAACTTTGCCGCGTCACGGTGCGGGACACGCAGTTCCCGTGGCTCCGACGGTATGCCGCCCTCGTGAAACGCAACCCGGTGGCCGAGCGCGAAGGCATTGCCGGCTATGAGCTGAGCCTGACGTTCAATGGCATCCCGGCCCGGATCACCCCGCGGGCGCCCTCCGAATTGAAGGGGACGGCCAAGGTCAGCCTGGTGAGCGTGAATCAGGACGTCTGGCAGGCGAATCCATGTGGTAAACTCGTGTTCAAGCGCGGCCAGCTGTGGACGCTGCTGCCCCGGGGGGAAGACCTCGTGAGTCTGCTCACCTACTGATCGCGACCTGGGCAGCCGGCCGAGACGACAGCGGACGGGTTGCGCGAACGGCTGCCTTTCGGGCCGGTCACGAAAACCGGTCCTCCGTCCACGGATCGGCGGTGTTCGAGTAGCCGCGGACTTCCCAGAAACCGAGGATGTCGCGGTCGAGGAAGGTGATCTCCCGGATCCACTTCGCGCCCTTCCACGCATACTTCTTGGGCACGATCACCCGCGCCGGACCGCCATGCTCGGCCGGGAGCGGTTGGCCGTTCCACGAGTGGGCGATCAGCACGTCATCGTCCATCATCACGTCGAGCGGATTGTTCGTGGAATAGCCGTCGTGGCTCTTGAAGAAGACGTGAGTGGCGCTTGCCTTGGGCTTGACCAGATCGGCGAGTGTAAAGAACGAGACGCCCTCCCAGGCCATGTCGAACTGGCTCCACGTGGTCACGCAGTGGAAGTCGCTGACGTCCTTGAACTGGGGCAGGGCGGTGAACTCGGCCCAGTTCAGCGTGACCGGGTTTTCCACGTGGCCGCCAATCTTGAGCTGCCATTGGTCGGGGGCAATGGCGGGCTTCACACCGAGGTCGAGCACCGGAAAGTTATGCACCTGGCGCTGGCCCGGCGGCAGGCGGTTCTCCGAACGCACGGTCGGCTTCTCCTGGCCGGACATCTTCCGCGCCCAGCGTTCCTTCGCCGCAATGTAGGCTTCCTTCATGCCGCCGAGGATACCGTGGAACCGGCCGTCGCAAAGCCGGAAGCCGGCTCACAGCGCGAGCGGAGCCTTGAACCCTGTGCCGGTGCCAGCGGATGGAAAGGAACCAGACAGGGGCACGGTCCCGGGGGGCCGGTCGTCCATCCGGGATCCGCCGATGGGGGCCAATCGCCCTGCCCCCGAAGCCGCGTTTTTCCACGACTCTCGCACCGATCGAGTCGCCGCCTTCCCGTCAGAACGCCTGTTCATCCGGAGTCGCGCGGGGCGGGAATGCAATCGCCGGCGAAGCGAGGGTGTTTGTCTCGCCTGATCCGCTGCCCGTTCACGTTCGCTGTCGGGGGATGGCCGAAACGGCCGGACGGAAGGGGGAAATCTGTCAAAATGTTCAGCCGGGTAACATCTTCGGCCTTGTGCCCGGCCAACTGGAACCGGCTATGCTCGGCCGTCAATCTCCCCGATCATGAAGAACTGCCCAAACTCCGGCCCCGTCTGGCGAAACATCAGCTCGCCGCCGGCGGCGTGACCGGCACCGTGGGCGTGAGCGGTCAGACGCTCCGGCTACAATGTATCCGCCGGAATCCCGATTGGACTACCGTGACGCAAACCCTGACGGCCAATTACCAGACCCAGGCCAACGGCACCACCGCCTTCTCCGTCACCGGGCTCGCGGGGCAGAGCGGCGTGTGCCGGCTGACCGCATGGCTGGATGGGGGCACCGGTGGGAGCGGCACCTTCGAGGCGAATCAGGACGCCTGGGCCACCCATGATTTCCGGCTGAACCCCGCCGACACCGGTGGCCTGCCAGTGGTGGACCTGACGACTACCATTGACGTGGGCGACGACAAAAACACCGCGCTGGTCAAGCGGGCGAAGATCCAGGCCACCCGCAACGGCCCGACCACGGCTGCCCTGGTGGTCACCGTGCGGCTGGAATCAGGCGTATATTTCAAGCCTGGCTCCGGCGGCACCACCGACCTGGCGGGCACCTATGGCTCGTCGGGCTCGGCCGATTACTTCCTCAACAGCGGCACAGGCACCTGGAGCACGGCCAGCCCTTATGTCACCGGCACCATCACCATCCCTGCCGGTGCGGCTACCGGCGAGATCTCGGTGGTCACCCGGGCGGACAACCTCACCGAACAGAACCTGATCGTTTGCCGGCTGGGATTGCCGCCCACATACCTCACCTACGCGCCGGGGGTGTCCACCAACGCCGACATTCTCATCTTCGACGGGCCGGAATACTCGTTCTATGAGTTGTCCGATTACCGGCCCAACACCTACGGCTATCAGACCCCGACCACCCTGGCCGTGACGGCGGTCAATGCCGCCAGCCCCGCCCAAGCGGCGGGCTGGGTCACCTACACCGCTGGCCAATACCCGGCCAGCACGGTCGGCGGCTACTGGACGACGGCCAATCCCGGCACCGTGGTGGATGTCTGGGGCACCCGCCTGTCGGGCACCAGTCCGCTGCCCTACGGCCTCAGCGATGCCGGCATGCTCGTGGGGGTGAATGGCACCTCCGCCTTTCGCCGGGGCGGCGGATACGGTCAGGTGACGCTGCCCAACCTTTCCTCCGGCGGTTCCAGCGTGGCCTATGGGGTGAATCCCGCCGGCACGGCCAGCGCGCATTACATTGTGGGGCAGAGTGCCAGCGGTGGGAATCGTCCTGTGGTCTGGGTCAATGGCGGCGCAACGCCGGTCAACTTGACGGCGAATTTGGGCAATGAATTTGGGCTTGGCTCAGCCTACGCGGTGAATGATGCGGGCGTGGTCGTGGGCGAAAGCGGTGGCTTTGTAAACGCGCCGGGCGGTGTCATGGTGTCCCGTCCCTTCCGCTCCGGCACCTATGCGATGACGCTCACGCAGCAGGATTATCTGGAGGTGCCCAACATCGCTGGGGTGGACCATTCCGGCCGCGCCAATGCGGTCGCAACGACGGTGCATCCGAATGACGTCACAAAACATCATGCGGTTGGGAGGTATCGTCTTGGTCAAACATCTTTGAAGACAGCGGCGTATTGGGCTCCTGTGGGAAACAACTTGCCATCCGATGCAGCAGATCTTGGTTGGCTGGAACGCGGCGAGATTATCGACGCACAAAGCGAAGCTACTGGGCTCAATAGCTCGCTACGGATAGTCGGCTGGTCGGGAACGACTTCGACTAGTTCCGACCGCCGGGCCGTTTTTGTCCCGGTCTATTATTCAGGAGCCCGTTGGCGGGATTTGAACGACCGGCATTTTGCCTTTGGCCAGCCTTCGGGATGGGTGCTTCAGGCGGCAGCTGCGATCAACAATGGCGGCACCATCGCCGGAACCGGGGTGAACAGCAGCGGCCAAACCCGGGGATTCCTCCTCCTCCCGAGAACGTCCGGCCTGTGACCCCCAGACAATCACCTTTACCGCTACGCTCGTTTCGCCATGAAGACTAGTTTCCTGATTTCATTCCTCGCTTCAGCGCTTGTGCTACGGCTCTCGGCTGGGTCTTTAGATGCGCCCTTGCTGGAGAGTCAAACCGTGTTCACTTGGGACTCCAATGCGGATGGCAGTGATGAAATCGTATACCTCGCGGCGGTCGCGCCAGCGATCTCAACTGCTTCCACATATAACCGCATTGAGCTTTCGCTTCAAACGTTTGGCGGATTCCGGCTGCTCCAGCCGGTCAACGGTCGGTTCGACTTTCAAGCAGACGAATTGGTGGGTGGCAACTCCCCCGAGTTCAACAACAACACCGGAGCCGGCGGTGGTTCGGAGAACTGGATGTCTCTGCTAAGCTATGATGAACGGCAGGAATTTCCCGGTGCGTTCTGGAAATTCTTCGACACCACAGGGCGACTGGAAAACCCCGCGCTGACCTTCTACACCAACAAGACGGAGCTGCTGATCGGGTTCCGGTTCTTGGCGGACACGGGCACACACTACGGGTGGTTTCACTTCACACGGCCGGCGGCGCGGTTCACCAACGCCTTCACACTGGCCGGTTCGGACTGGAATCCGATTCCCGGCGAACCCATCGGGGCGGGCGAGCCGCCGGTCATCCCGGTGGTGCCCGCGGTCACGCCGGAAGGGCAGCTCCGGCTGGCGTGGCCGGCGGCGGTTGCCGGTTGGGTGCTGGAAAGCAGCGAAACCCTCGGCCCCGACGCCGTGTGGCAGCCGGTGCCGGACGTGTTCACCAACGAGGTGCTGCTGGCGCTGCCCGAGACCAGCCGTTTCTACCGCCTGCGCCAACCGTGAAGCCGTCCCGCAGAGTGCTGCCGGCGTCCCGCCGGCAGTCGTTCGACGGGCAGCCGGGCATGACCTCAAGCCATGGGTGCCACCCGGGCTGCGCCTCGGCCGGGGCACGGCTGCGGAATTCGCCGAGGGTTCTGCCGGCGGGACGCCGGCAGCACATTGGCCGCGCCTTCACGCTGATCGAGCTGCTGGTGGTCGTTGTGTTCTGGGTTCATCGCCGGGCTGGAATTGCCGGAACCGGGGTGAACAGCGCCGGGACAACGCGGGGATTCCTGCTGATTCCCCGCACTGCTGGGCAATAAGCCTAAACCAACTCAACCACCAGAGACGACACGTCATGAAGACCATTTTCCTAATCACTGTATTTGTTGTCGGGACACTCTTCCGTGCCATTGCCGGACCGCTGGATGCACCCATACTGGAGAGTCAAACCCTGTTTACCTGGGATCCCAATGGAGACGGCAACAAGAACGCCGAATACCAGGTGCAGGTGGCGCCAGCAAATACCACTGCAGCAACCTACAACAGCGTGAATATTGAGCTTCAAACGTTCGGAGGTTTGCGGCTGGTCCAACCGGGCATGGGGCGGTTCTCCTTTCAGCCGGCTGAACTAGTGGGTGGCAGCGCCCTGGTGTTCAACAACAACACTGGAGCCAGTGGCGGCTCGGAGAATTGGATGTCGTTGCTGAGTTACGATGAACGCCAGGATTTCCCCGGCGCCTTCTGGAGATACCGCGACAACACGACGCTGCTCGATAATCCCGCGCTGACCTTCTACACCAACAAGACGGAGCTGCTGATCGGGTTCCGGTTCTTGGCGGACACAGGCACACACTACGGCTGGTTCCACTTCAAGCGGCCGGCGGCGCGGTTCACCAACGCCTTCACCTTGGCGGCCTCGGACTGGAACCCGCTGCCCGGCGAACCCATCGGGGCGGGCGAGCCGCCGGTGATTCCGGTGGTGCCCACGGTCACGCCGGAAGGGCAGCTCCGCCTGGCCTGGCCGGCCGCCATTGCCAGTTGGGTGCTGGAAAGCAGCGAAACCCTCGGCCCCGACGCCGTGTGGCAGCCGGTGCCGGACGTGTTCTCGAACGAGGTGCTGCTGGCGCTGCCCGAGACCAGCCGCTTCTACCGCCTGCGCCAACCTTGAACCTTCAACGCAGAGTGCTGCCGGCGTCCCGCCGGCAGTCGTTCGACGGGCAGCCGGGCATGACCTCAAGCCCTGGGTGCCACCCGGGCTGCGCCTTGGCCGGGGCACGGCTGCGGAATTCGCCGAGGGTTCTGCCGGCGGGACGCCGGCAGCACTTTGGCCGCGCCTTCACGCTGATCGAGCTGCTGGTCGTCATTGCCATCATCGCGATCCTCGCGGGCCTGCTGTTGCCGGCCTTGGCGCAGGCCCGGAGCCGGGCGCTCGGGATCGCGTGCCTGAACCACCTGCGGCAGCTCCAGACAGCCTTTCACCTCTACGCGGACGATCACCGGGACTGGCTCTCCCCGGCCGAGACGGACGTGAGCCGGCCGGATTTTCCCCGCTGGGTGGACGGCAACATGGCGCCGGAACTGGGCCGAACCCCGGGGGAAGCCACGAACCGCGCCCTGTTGCTGGCGCCGGGACCGGGCCACCTGGGGCCGTATCTGGGCAACGCCGAGGTGTTCCGCTGTCCGGGCGACCGCAGTCGGATGGACCGGTTGTCCGTGGGCTCCGGCCCCCGGCGGGTGCGCAGTTACGCGATGAACAACTTCATCGTGTTCGGCGGTTCCGGCCCGAACGTCAGCGGGCTGTCCGTGACCGGCTACGATCCGCTGGCGTTTGTGCGGCTGGGCGATTTCCGGGGCAGGGGCCCTTCGGACATCTATGTGTTCATCGATTCGCACGAACGGACGATCACGCACGGCATGTTCCTCACCCAGGTGTCACTGCCTGTGGAAGTGGGCTGGCAGACATTTTGGCCGGCCGGCCGGCATGGTCGCCGTTGTCCGCTGACCTATGCGGATGGACATGGCGAAGTCCGCAAATGGAAGGACTCGCGCACGGCGCCGCCCACCCGCACCCGGGCGGAACTGGATGCCGCCTTGGAGGTATCGCAGGCGGCCAACGTGGACTTCCGCTGGTTCTGGGAACGGCTGTGGGACCCGGCCAGGGCTGTTCCCTGAAACCCGGTATCCGCCTTCACAATGCCGGAAGCCG
>CAIWAH010000231.1 GCA_903910585.1 uncultured Verrucomicrobiota bacterium | reverse complement strand
GGTCGCCGCAGGAGAAATAGAGCCGGCCGTCGGGTCCGAACTTGAGTCCGTGCAGGTCGTGTCCGGTGAAGCTGAAGCGCACGCCGAAGCCGTTGAGCAGGGCTTCGGCGGTGTAGTTCGTGGGGTTGAGGCGAGGCCGGCTCTGCAGGTGAGAAAGTGAGCCGGTGGGCATGGAAGAAGCCGCGCTATTCCCACCTGCCGACTTTCCCACCGGCTCACCTGCCTGCGGTTTGAACCGCCACAGGCTGGGAATCTCCGTGAACCACACTTCGCCGTTCCGCGCGAGCACGCCGCTGGCGATGCCGCTGAGCGGGCTCGTGAAGCCGTCGGCGAAGATGGACGATTTGTCGGCCTTGTGATCGCCGTTGGTGTCTTCGAGTAGGCGGATGACTTCGGTTTCGTTGCTCAGGGCCTTTTCACCTTCGGGGCCGAACCACTTCCGGATCTGCGCGAGCCGGTCCTCTATGCTGCGCGAGGCAAGATCGTCCTCCAGCATGAACATGTAGTGCCGGATATCGAGGACGCTGGTGCGGTAGCGGAAGGTTTCGCTCGTGAAGACGCGGCCCTTTTCGTCCACGGAGAAGGCGACCGGATTGGCGAGCATCGGCTCGGCGGCCCAGAGGTCCACCTTAAGGCCGGGAGTGAGCTTGAACTGCTTGATCCGGACTTCGCCCTCGTTACTGGCCGGCGCCAGAATAGGCGTGGCCGGGCGGTCGTCCGGCACGAGCGGCCGGAAGCCGTTGGTGCTGGTGCCGGCCGTGGCGGCGGCGATGTCGGCGGCGTGGAGCAGGCCGGAATGACCGATGACCAGGGAACCAATGAGCCGGGCAATGCGGCGCGCGGTGGACATGGGGCGGAGTGTGCGGCGGCGGACGGGAGAGGCAAGGCGCTTGCCGTCGGCGGTCCCGCGGGAAAGCATCGCGGCATGCTTCGGGGATTTGTGCTGGCGGGAATGATCTTGGGTGCCGGGATGGCGCGCGGCGCGGAGGCGGCACCCAAGGCACGCCGGCCCCCGGCGATCCATTATCCGATCAATGCCCTGCGCAAGGGTATCGAGGGGACGTTGGAGGTTCGCTACACCGTGCAGCCGGATGGCAGGGTGACCGACGTGACCCTGCTGAACGAGGCGCCCAAGGAGTTGGCGGCGCCGGTCATCGCCGCGGTCGGGAAGTGGAATGCGGGTCCGGCCGAAGCCGGTGATCCGCCCCGGCCCGAGGTGCGGACCCAGCGGTTTCAGTTCAAGCTGGCCGAAAGTGATCCGCCGGCGCCCAAGCGGGTTGCGGTCACTGACCGCCAGCTCAAGGCCATCAAGGTCGTCTCGCCCAATCGGAACGAAGTGGTCGCACCGGAGTGCCTGCACGCGGTGGAACCGGTTTATCCGGCGGAATTGCCGCGGCCCGGGAGCAAGGTGACCGTGGAATTCGAGGTGAATGCCGAAGGCGCGGTCGCGAACGTGGAATTTCCCCGGCCGGTCCCGGAATCCCTCGCCGCCGCGGTGAAGACGGCGTTGGAGGGCTGGCGTTTCCGGCCGGCAATCCAAGACCGCCAGCCCGTGCCGGTCCGCGTGCGCTTTGTGTTCGAGTTCAATCGGCATCGCTGAAACGGTTGGTCAACGCCGCCATGTCCGCTCCGAGCCCCACCGATGACCCGTTGGTCGCCCGCTTCCTCCAGCATCTGGAAGTGGAGCGGAACACCTCCGCCTACACGGTCCGCAATTACGGGCACGCGCTGGGCGAAATCGCGGCGTGGCATCAGGAATTGCGGCAGGCGCCGCCAGTGTGGGCGGACCTGCGCCGGGAGGATCTGCGGCTGTATCTGCGCTGTCTGGGGCGAAAGGAACTGGCGCGGGCGGCGATTGCGCTGCGATTCAGCGCGCTGCGGACGTTTTACCGTTTCCTGCTGCGGGAAGGCCTGGTCACCGGGCTGCCCACGAAGGGGCTTTCCCTGCCAAAGCCGGAGAAACGCCTGCCGCAATTCCTGCGGGAGCCGCAGATGGATGATTTGCTGGCGGCGCCCCTGAAGGAGTTCAGCCGGTTGCGGGAGAACAGTTCCGAGCCCGTGGATCCGGTTCCGTTCCTGCGCGACGCGGCGGTGCTGGAACTGGTCTATTCGTCGGGCCTGCGGGTAAGCGAGGTGTGCGGCCTGCGGGTCGAAGACGTGGACCGGGTGGCGCAGTCGCTGAACGTCCGGGGCAAGGGACGCAAGGAACGCCGCGTGCCCTTCGGCCGGCCGGCGCTCACGGCGTTGGAGGCGTATTGGCAGGCGGTGCATCACCCGCTGGTGGCGGCGTTGCCGGTGTTTTTAGCGCAGACCCACGGCCTGGAGCCGATCCAGCCGGGGACCGTTCAACGGCGGCTGAAGGTCTATCTGGCCGCCGCCGGGCTCGATCCGGCGCTGACGCCGCACAAGTTGCGGCACAGTTTCGCCACGCATCTGCTGGACCGCGGGGCGGACCTGCGCAGCGTGCAGGAACTGCTCGGCCACGCCCGGCTGTCTTCGACCGAGGTTTACACCCACCTCACGACGGAACGGCTCAAACGCGTTTACGATTCGGCCCATCCGCGGGCTTGACCGAAGCCCGGTCGGGGAGACGAATCTGGAAAGCCGGAAGGCAGGAAAGAGGCGGCCTGGTTCAGGCGATTGGGTTGGGAGCGGGCTTTTTGACCCGCGTTCGCAGCCATTGGGGCAGAGCGCCGGCCGCGAGTGCGGCGACGAGCAGCAGGCCGGTGAGCATGCCGGCGACCTCGCGGGGTTGACGCGCATGGACGAGTCCGTTGTTGAGCACCGCGATGGCGGCCACGCCGAGGAGCGTGCCGTGGACCGACCCGGTTCCGCCGAAGATGCTCGTGCCGCCCAGCACCACGGCCGTGATGGCGAACAATTCGTAGCCCGTGCCGGCATCGGCTTTCGCCTGGCCTAGGCGCGCCGTGTAGATGATGGCGGCGAGCGCGGCGACGAATCCCGCCAGCACGTAGGCCAGCGCCAACCGGCGTTCAACCGGCAGACCGGCGTAGCGGGCACCTTCCGGGGCAAACCCAATCGCGCGAAAGGAGCGCCCGAACGTCGTGCGCTGGACGAGCAGCCACAGCGCCGCCGCCACCGCGAGGAACACCCACACCTGCGTGGGCACGCCCAGCGTCCGTTCCTGGCCGAGGTGGAGGAACGGCGCGGGGAAGTTGGTGAACGTGTCCACGCCGCGGGTGATCGCCTCGGCCAGCCCTCGGAACAGCGAGTAGGTTCCCAGTGTGACAATGAGCGGCGGCAGCCGGAGGCGGGTGATCAGCAGGGCGTTCAGTCCGCCGGCCAGCGTGCCTATCCCCAGTGTCGCCAGCGCGGCGACCGGGATGGGCAGCCCGGCGTCGCGCCAGAGTTTGCCAAAGAGGATGGCGCACAGCCCCAGCAGGGAGCCGACCGAGAGGTCAATGCCACCGGTCAGGATGATGGGCGTCATCGCCAGCGCCAGCAGCCCGATCTCCACGGAGTGCCGGAGGATGTCGTAGGTGTTGTCGAGGGAACCGAAGTTCCGGCCGACGGAATTGAACCAGAACCATTCCAGCACCACCACGAGGAGGAGGATGGACTCGTGGCGGAGCAGGCGGTTGTGCCAAGGGGCGCGGTGATCCGTCACGGCAACCCTCCCGATTTTCGCGAGCGCACTCCATCCGCGACCACCGCGAGCAGGATGATGGCGCCCTGGATGGCCTTCTCCCAGTAGGCTTCCACATGCAGGTGCGTGAGAGCGGGTGCGATGCAGGCCAGCAGCAGCAAGCCCGCGAACACGCCCCCCAGCCGTCCACGGCCACCGGAGATGGCCACGCCCCCGACCACGACGGCAGCGATCGCCTTCAGTTCGAGCCCGGTGCCGGATTTCGGGTCCACCTGCGGCGACTGGACGACGTTGAGCAGCGCCGCCAGTCCCGTCAGCGCTCCGAGGAAAACGAACACGCCGAAAATGACCCACGGTGGCCGCAGGCCCGCCAGCCGGGCCGCCTCCGCATCCGAGCCCACCGCGTAGAGGTGCCGGCCCGCGGCCAGATGTCGGGTGGCGAATGCGAGGGCGACCAACACGAGCAGGGCAAGGCCGATGAGCGTCCACTGGCCGGTCAACTGCCCCAGGCCGAACCATTGCAGGCCGTCCGGCAGATTCACAAATGCGCCCTGCTGCTGCCACCGGAGGGCTTCCCGCCAGGTGACCATCGTGGCCAGCGTCACCACGATGCTGGGCAGGCGGAGTGCCGCTACCAGCACTCCGTTGATGGCGCCCAACACCGCCCCGAGCACGACCGCAGTGCCCAAGGCCGCTGCCGGGGGCAGCCGGCTTGCCAACACGCCGGCGACCACGCTGCAAACGGCGAACTGGGATCCGACGGAGATGTCGATCTGGCGGGTGATGATCACGAGCGCCATGCCGCAGGCGACGAGCAGCGTGGGGGCTTCGCGGGTGAGCAGGGAAAGCAGCGGCTGCGGCTGATAAAACGACGGCGCGAACACGGCCAAAGCCGCCAGCACCAGCAGCAGTGCGGCGGCAACGGAAAGCTCGCGGAAAGGGCGTTTCATCGGCCGGCTCCGGCCGCGAAGCCTGACCGAACAGGGCGAAGCGGGCGGAGGCCGGCGAGCTTCCGCAACGCCCCGGGGGATTGCAAACCCGTGATGGCGCGTGGCCCTGAGCGCACCGCACCCGGTGTGAAGGCCGCCCCATTTCCGGGGTTTTCCCGGAACCGCGGGCCGTGCTTAATCGCCCGCACATGATCAACGTCGGCATCATCGGCACGGGCTTCATGACGGTCGCCCATCTCAAGGCTTACGCGAGAGTTCCCGGGGCGCGCGTCGCCGCGCTCTGCAATCCCAGCGGCCGCAACCTCGACGGCGACTTCTCCAAGGTCGCTGGCAACGTGGGCGACCAGGCCGCGCTCAAGCTCGACATGACCGTCGTGAAAGCCTTCCGCGACGTGGCCGCGCTGCTCGCCGATCCGGACATTCACGTCGTGGACATCTGCACGCCGACCAAGACCCATGTGGACCTTTCTTTGGCCGCACTCGCCGCCGGCAAGCATGTCCTGCTGGAGAAGCCGATGGCCCGCACGGCAGCCGAAGCCCGGACGATCGCGGAAGCCGCGGACGCTGCGGCCAAGCGCGGCGTGTTTCTGATGCCGGCGATGTGCCTGCGTTTCTGGCCCGAGTATGCCTGGCTGAAGCAAACGATCGTGGCCGGCACCTACGGCAAGGTGATGGATGCGCGGTTCCGCCGGGTCGCCCAGGCGCCGGCGTGGGGCCACAGCCACTTCCTCAAGGGCGGCGAATCCGGCGGGGCGCTGCTGGACCTGCACATCCATGACGTGGACTTTCTCCAATACTGCTTCGGTCGGCCGCAGGCGGTGTTCGCCAGCGGCTACAGCAAGGTCAGCGGCGCGGTGGACCACGTCATGGCGCTTTACCACTACGCCGGCGGGCCGACGGTGAGTGCCGAGGGCAGTTGGGCGATGACGGAAGGTTTTGGCTTCAACATGGCGTTCACGGTGAACTTCGAGCGGGCGACGGTGGATTTCGACAGCGCGCGCGGGGCCGACGCGATGCGGTTGATCGTGCAGGGCGTGCCCACCGCGACGCTCAAGCCCGACGGCGGCGACGGCTACATCGGCGAGCTGAAGCACTTCGTCGAATGCGTCCAGGCCGGGAAGGCGCCCGGCGTCGTGACGCCGGCCGATGGCGCCGCCGCGGTCGCGCTGTGCGAGGCAGAGGAGGAATCCATCCGCACGGGAAAACTGGTGTCCCTGAGCTGAATCCCGTATTCGTCCCCGCCCATGAATCTTGCCGCCGCCTTCAAAGGCCTGGTCGAGTTTGCGCCTGGTTTCCAGCCCCGTTCGGGCATCAGTCACGTGCTGTTCGATTTCGACGGCACCCTTTCGCTCGTCCGCCAGGGCTGGCCGGAGATCATGGTGCCGATGTTCGCCGAGATTCTCCCGGAAGTGCCCGGCGAATCCTACGAGGCCCGCTGCAAGCTGGCGTTCGAGGACATCATGAAGCTCAACGGCAAGCAGACCATCTACCAGATGATCCAGCTCGCCGAGCGCGTGAAGGAACGCGGCGGCACGCCCGACGAGCCGCTGAACTACAAGCACGAATACCTGCGCCGCCTGGACGCGAAGATCCGTCACCGCGTTGAAGGCATCCGCGCCGGAGCGATCAATCCGGACGACCTGACCGTCTTCGGCACACGCGCACTGCTGGAGGCACTCACCGCCCGCGGCCTGCCGATCTACCTTGCGAGCGGCACCGACGAGCAGTTCGTGAAAGCCGAGGCCGAGGCGCTCGGCATTGCGCACTACTTCAAGGGCCACATCTACGGGGCCCAGGACGACTACAAGAAGTTCAGCAAGAAGATGGTCATCGACCGCATCCTCGCGGAGAACCGCATCCCGGGCGCGTCGCTGCTGTCGTTCGGCGACGGTTACGTGGAGATCGAGAACACCAAACAGGTGGGCGGCGTGGCGGTGGCGGTGGCCAGCGACGAGGCGCACAACGGTTCCGGCCGGATGGACGAGTGGAAGCGGCAGCGACTCCTGGGCGTCGGCGCCGACATCTGCGTGCCGGACTACAAGGACCTCGGGCCGCTCATGGAGCTGCTGTTTCCGGCCTGAACGGTGCCGGCAGTCTCCCAACCGAAGTGGCAATGATCCGGTTCCGATCGCTGGAGCTGAAGTCGAACCTCTTCCTGTCCCCGCTGGCAGGCTACACCAACCTGCCGTTCC
>CAIWAH010000230.1 GCA_903910585.1 uncultured Verrucomicrobiota bacterium | reverse complement strand
TCATCGGCGGCGGCGACACCGGCACCGACTGCGTGGGCACCTCGCTCCGCCACGGCTGCAAGTCCGTCATCCAGCTCGAGATCATGGCCAAGGCCCCGCTCACCCGCGGCAAGGACAACCCCTGGCCGGAATGGCCGAAGACCTACAAGGTCGACTACGGCCAGGAAGAAGCCGCCGCCAAGTTCGGCTCCGACCCCCGCGTCTACCTGACCACCGCGACCAAGTTCGTCGCCGACGAGCAGGGCAACCTCAAGGAAGTCCACACCGTCGAGGTGAAGTGGGAGAAGAACGACAAGGGTCAGTTCGTCCCGACGCACGTTCCCGGCACCGAGAAGGTCCGCCCCGCGCAGCTCGTGCTGCTCGCCATGGGCTTCCTCGGGCCCGAGCAGCCGCTCCTCGAAGCCTTCGGCCTCGAGCGCGACGCCCGCACCAACATCAAGGCCGACCACGAGAAGTACGTGACCAACCTCCCCGGCGTCTTCGCCGCGGGCGATTGCCGTCGCGGCCAGTCCCTGGTCGTCTGGGCCTTCAATGAAGGCCGGGGCGCTGCCCGGGAATGCGATCGCTTCCTGATGGGCTCGACCTCCCTGCCCTGAGCGGGCATCGCAGGATTCAGCCCCATGCACGCCTCATCGGCCAATGATGAGGCGTTTTCGTTTTGTGCCCCGGAATTCCCGTGACGCTTTCCGGGCTTCGACCCCTAGATTTTCCCGCCGGGCCGCACTGCGGTCCGGCTAGTTTTGCCGTCCCATGACTTCGTATCCGTCCGTTCCCGAGTCGCTCTACAGCCCGGAGTTCGAACACGACGCCTGCGGCGTCGGCTTCGTCGCCAACATCAACGGGCGAAAGGAGCACCGTATCGTTCAGCATGCCCTGGAAGCGCTTAACTCGCTCTCGCACCGCGGCGCCCTGGACGCCGACGCCACGACCGGCGATGGGGCCGGGATCCTGACCCAGCTGCCGAAGGCGTTCTTCCTGCGGGAAGCCGAACGCCTTGGCCTGAAAGCCGTGCAACCGGACGACCTCGCCGTCGGCTTCCTGTTCCTGCCGGCCGGTGATCGCTTCGTGATCGCCAAGTGCCGGCACTTCGTGGAGCGCGCCTGCGAACAATACGGCGTCTATTTCCTCGCATGGCGCCCGGTGCCGACCAACGCCCGCTGCCTGGGGGAGAAGGCCCGCAACACGATGCCCGAGATGCAGCAGTGCCTGCTCGGCAAGGACCCCCGCTGGTCGCAGGACGAGTTCGAGCGGAAGCTTTTCCTCGTGCGCAACCATGCGGAACGGGCCGCGCTCGCCGAGGATGTGGAGGGTTTCTACATCCCCTCGATGTCCTCGCGGACCATCGTTTACAAGGGCCTGTTCAACGCGCCGCAGCTCCCGAAGTTCTATCTCGACCTGCAGGACCCGCTGTTCACGAGCGCGCTCGCCATCTTCCATCAGCGCTACTCCACGAACACCTTCCCCAACTGGAAGCTGGCGCATCCCTTTCGCATGCTCGCCCACAACGGCGAGATCAACACGCTGCTGGGCAACAAGAACTGGACCCGGGCTCGCGAACGGGAGCTGACCTCGAAGGTCTGGGGCGACGAAATCGAGACGCTGAAGCCGCTGATCCAGCCCGGCGGCTCCGATTCGGCCGCCCTCGACAACGCCCTCGAAGCACTCCAGCTCTCGGGCCGCGACATCCGCCATGCCATCATGATGCTCGCGCCCGAAGCGTGGGAAAACATGGCCGACATGGATCCCCAGCTACGGGCGTTCTACCAGTTCCACGCCTGCCTGAACGAACCCTGGGACGGACCCGCCGCGGTGGCGTTTTCCGATGGCCGTTACATTGGGGCGACCCTCGACCGCAACGGCCTCCGCCCAGCCCGCTACAAGATTTACCAGGACGGGCTCATCGTCATGGGCTCCGAGGTCGGCGTCGTCGCCGGTGACGAACGGCAGGTGGTCCGCAAGGGCCGCCTCGGTCCCGGGAAAATGCTGGCGATCGACACCGAGACCGGCGTGTTCCTCGACAATGACGAGGTGAAACGGCTCATCGCCTCCCGCCAGCCCTATGCCGAGTGGGTCGCGCAGAACCTCGTCCGCCTGCAACCGGGCACAGCCACGGCGGACTCCCCGGTGGCGGACACCCTGACTCTCACGACCCGGCAGATCGCGTTCGGCTGGGACCAGGAGCAGGTCGAGGACCTCCTGACGCCGATGGCGACCCAAGCCGCCGAGCCCATTGGCTCCATGGGTGACGACACCCCGTTCGCCGTCCTCTCCAAGCGACCCCGGCTGCTCTACGACTACTTCAAGCAGCTGTTTGCCCAGGTGACCAATCCACCGATCGATTCAATCCGGGAAAAGGTCGTGATGTCGCTCGGCACGATGCTGGGGCACCGCCACTCGTGGTTCGAAGAATCGCCCGAACACGCCCGCCAGGTCCGCATCGAATCGCCGGTTCTCTTCTCCGAGGATCTTGCCGCGCTGCGGAACCTGCCGGGCTTTCCGGCCGCAACGGTCAGCTGCCACTTTGCTCCCGCCGCCGGAGCCGGGGCGCTGGAATCGGCCTTGGACTCCCTGTGTGCCGCCGCCGCGGGCGCAGTTGACGCCGGCTGCCAGATCCTGGTCGTGACCGACCGCGACGCCGAGGCGGACAAGGTGCCGATTCCGATGCTGCTCGCCGTCGGGGCGATTCATCATCACCTCATCCGCGCGGGCAAACGGCTCCGGGTCTCCCTCGTCTGCGAGGCCGGTGAACCGCGGGATGTGCATCACTACGCGTGCCTCATCGGCTTCGGCGCGAGCGCGGTGTTCCCCTATGTCGCTCTCGATACGATCCGCCAAGCGGCGGAGGGCGGAAAATATGGCGCCATCTCCGTGCCCAAGGCGTTTGCCAATTACCGGCAGGCCATTGAAGGCGGCCTGCTCAAGGTCATGGCCAAGATGGGCATCTCCACGATTGCGAGCTACCGCGGCGGCCAGCTGTTTGAAGCCATCGGCCTCGGGCGCGAGGTCATCGAGCGCTGCTTCTTCGGCACCGTGAGCCAGGTTGGCGGCATCGGCTTCGCCCAAATCGGCGCCGATGCCGTGCGGCGGCACCAGGCCGCCTTTGGCACCGGCGGCGAACCCCAGCTGGATGTCGGCGGCAGCTATCGCGTCGCGAAGGGCGGCAAGGGCGAATACCACGCCTACAACCCGCAGGTCGTGGGCACGCTCCACCGCTTCCTCAAATCCGGCCAGCGAGAGGAATTCCTGAAATACATGGAAACCGTGAACCGGCGCGAGCCGGTGAGCCCGCGGGACCTGCTGGATTTCCGCCCGGCCGGAGCGGCTGTTCCCCTCGCGGAGGTCGAGTCTATCGAGGAGATTCGCCGACGCTTCACCACTGCCGGCATGTCGCTTGGCGCGTTGTCGCCGGAGGCCCACGAATGCCTTGCCATCGCGATGAACAGCATCGGTGGGAAGTCCAACTCCGGCGAAGGCGGCGAGGACCCGGCCCGTTACAACAACGAGAAGTGCTCGGCCATCAAACAGGTGGCGTCGGGACGCTTCGGGGTGACCCCGGCCTATCTCGCCAGCGCCCAGGAAATCGAAATCAAGATGGCCCAGGGCGCGAAGCCCGGCGAGGGCGGCCAACTCCCGGGCCACAAGGTCACGCCGCTCATCGCGCAGCTCCGCTACAGCGTGCCCGGAGTGCCGCTGATCTCGCCCCCGCCGCATCACGACATCTATTCCATCGAGGACCTCGCGCAGCTGATCTTCGATCTGAAGCAGGTCAATCCACGCGCCAAGGTCTGCGTGAAGCTCGTTGCGTGCGCCGGTGTCGGCACCGTCGCGGCGGGCGTTGCCAAGGCCTACGCCGACGTGATCCTGATTTCCGGTCACGACGGCGGCACGGGCGCATCGCCGCTCAGTTCCATCAAGAACACCGGCGGCCCGTTCGAGTTCGGTCTCGCAGAAGCCCAGCAGACCCTGATGCTGAATGATCTCCGGTCGCGGGTCGTGCTGCGCACCGACGGCGGCATCAAGACCGGCCGTGACATCGTGCTCGCCGCGCTTCTCGGCGCGGAGGAATTCAATTTCGGCACCGCGGCGCTCGTGGCCGCCGGCTGCGCCATGTTCCGTGTCTGCCACCTCAACACCTGCCCGGTGGGCGTCGCGACCCAGAAGGAGGAACTGCGCCTGAAATTCCGCGGCAAGCCCGAGAACCTGGTCGCCTTCTTCAATGCCGTGGCCCAGGAAGTTCGCGAAATCCTCGCGCAGCTGGGCTTCCGGTCCCTCGATGAAGTGGTCGGCCGCACCGACCTGCTGCAGCAGAAGGCGCTGACGGAGTTCCCGGAGGAGGTCCGCGCCAAGGTGGCGACGCTGAACCTGGACAAGCTGCTGTATCAGGTGGACCCGACCGGGGCCGCGGCCCGCATCCACACCCGGGACCGCAATGAACGGTTTGGCGACAGTCTGCTTGATGATCGGATCATGGCGGACGGCCGCGTGGCGCTTCAGGGCAAGGGCTCCAAGCAGCTCGAATACCGCATCCGCAACGTCCACCGGAACGTCGGCACCCGCGTCTCCGGCCACATCGGTTACGTGTTCGGTGACTCCGGCCTGCCGGATGGCTCCCAGCTCGACATCACTCTGCGCGGCACCGCCGGCCAGAGTTTCGGCACCTTCCTTGCCCGCGGTGTGCGCCTGAAGCTGATCGGAGAAGCCAACGACTACGTCGGCAAGGGCATGAACGGCGGCGAGATCGTGGTGCGCCCGCCCGACGAGGTGTCGTTCGCTTGGGCCGAAAACCAGATTGTCGGCAACACCTGCCTCTACGGTGCGACCGGCGGACGCCTCTTCGCGGCCGGCCGGGCCGGTGAGCGCTTCTGCGTCCGCAATTCCGGCGGCACCGCCGTGGTGGAAGGTGTCGGGGACCACGGCTGCGAATACATGACCGGCGGAACGGTCGTCGTGCTCGGCGAAACCGGCCGCAACTTCGGAGCGGGGATGTCGGGCGGCCGCGCGTATGTCTTCGACCCCAAGAACCGGCTCCCGTCACGGCTCAACCGCGGCATGGTCGGCCTTGAACGGATCGCCGATGACGGCGAGGCGGGCCGGCTGGAACAGCTCATCCGCCATCACCTCGAAGCGACCCAATCGCCGCTGGCTGCCGACGTTCTCGCGCGCTGGAACGAGTGCCGGGCCCAATTCTGGGTCGTGACGCCCCACCCGGCGGAAGCCAAACCCGCCGCCGCTCCGGTCCACGAACCGGAACGGACCCTGCCGGTCCCCGCAAAGGCCTGACCGGCAGCGGGGCGGCTGCGCCGGACGGTTTGCTGTTCATGACTTGAAACGGTCCGCATCTGGACGTCGTGTGCGCGCGGGTGTGCAGCAAAGTGCTGTCGGTATCTTACCGGCAGGCCCCGTGAATCGGCGCCGAGGACTTCCGGTGAACGCCCGTTGCGGCTTCAGCTCTGGCCGGAGGCCACCGGGCCTGGAATGGGCTTGCGCCCAGAGCCACAGGCACGAACCGACCGCCCCATTCAGGTTCGTGGCCGTCCGGTGCCGCCGCTGCCGGCAAGATGCCGGCAGCACTTTGGCCAGACCGCCCGCACTTCGTTTCGGTTCGTTTCGGGGCAATCAGCTCCCGTTCAGCCACGATGAAAAGATGCGCCCCCCTGATACGCCCGGGCCAGTTCCGGCTCGCTCGTCATCGCGAACCCGGCCAGTCTGACCTGAGTTGCACCTGACGTGAGCTCTGAACGTCCCGATCGGCTGGCGTGGTGGCGCCGTCTCTTTGAGCCGGTGGACATCGCCGCTTTGGCGGTGTTCCGGATCATGTTCGGCTCCCTGATGCTCTGGGAAGTCACGCGCTATCTGTCGAAAGGCTGGATCAAGGAGTATTACTCCCCTCGTCCGTTCTTCTTCAAATACTACGGATTCGGTTGGGTCGAGCCCTGGCCAGGGAACGGAATGGAATGGCATTTCGTGGTCATGGGCATCCTCGCCTTGGGGGTGGTGCTGGGCTTCCACTACCGTGTCTGCGCGGCTCTGTTCTTAGTTGGTTTCATCCACGTTTTCCTGCTCGAACAGGCGAATTACCTGAACCACTTCTACCTGATCAGCCTGGTTTGCTTTCTCCTGCCGTTCTTGCCCGCCCACCGGCAATGGTCGGTGGATGCCTGGCGCCAACCGTCCCTGCGCAGTTCCGTGGTGCCGCGCTGGGCCGCCGTGGTGATTCCGGCCCAGATGGGGCTCGTGTATTTCTTTGCCGGCGTGGCCAAACTCAACGGGGACTGGCTCCGCGGCGAACCGGTCCGCCAATGGCTGGCGGAGCGGAGCAGCATGCCGTTCGTGGGCCCGGTCTTTACCCAGGAGTGGTTCATCTATTTCATCGCCTACGGCGGCCTGCTGTTTGATTTGCTCGCGCCGGGGTTCCTCGCATGGCGGCGCAGCCGTCCCTGGTTCTTCGCGGCGGCACTGGCCTTCCATCTTTCCAATGCCCAGCTGTTCTCCATCGGCGTCTTCCCGTGGTTCGCGCTGACCGCCACCCTGATGTTTTTTCCGCCGGACTGGCCGCGGCGTGTGTGGAACCGAATCCGCGGGTGCCCGAGTTCATCTGCGCCGATGTCGGAGGAAAACCGTCCGTTCCGGGCATCGGCGCCGGTTGCGGCGGCGCTCGGAATCTACACGGCTGTCCAGATCCTCCTGCCGTTGCGGCATTGGCTTTATCCCGGTGACGTGAACTGGACCGAGGAAGGACACGCGTTTTCGTGGCGGATGAAGCTCCGGGACAAGGAGGGAACCACGCTTTTCTTTGTGAAGGATCCGACAACCGGCCGTTCGAAGGTGGTGAACCCGCGTCAGTATTTGACCTCACGGCAGGCCGGCAAGATGGCCGGGCGCCCGGACATGATCCATCAGTTCGCCCTTTACCTCGCGGAACAGGAACGACTCGCCGGCCGCCCCAAGGCAGAAGTCCGCGTGCGTGCGCTTTGCCAACTGAACGGCCGCCGGCCGCAGACACTGATCGACCCGGATACCGACCTCGCCGCCCAACCCCGATCACTCGGAAAAAAGCCGTGGATCCTTCCGTTGATTGAGCCGCTCAACCGCACGCCCCGCGACGGGCGCACTGGCAGTTCATCCCGCTCCGCGGACGAATGACCAACCGGGCGGGCTCCCGGCAGTCCGCCTGAGATGACGGTCAAACCGGCACTTCGGCTCCGTCTCGGCTCTGCATCAGTTTTCAGCGGTTTCGGCCGGCTTCGGCAGCAGGAAACTGAGGCCGAAGCCCACGACGAACACCGCGGTTCCGACGATGGCGGCAGCGGTGGCGACCTGTTCAAAGGTCGAGCCACCCAGACGCGGTGCCACGAACGAGGTCGTCACAAACGCGGCCGAAGTTCCAATCATCCGACCGCCGACGTTGGTTGCGAAACTGCCGCCGGTGCCGCGCAGATGCAGCGGAAACACCTTGGGCAGGAACTCGCCCATGTAGCTGAACTGGGCCACCGTCATGAATCCGCACAGGGCCACACCCCACTGGAAAAGTTCCGGCTGCTTCTGGAAGAACTGGAGATAGGTCAGCCCGAACAGGATCACTCCGGGTCCGATGAACAGCCGCAGCAAGCTGCCGCGGCTGATTCCGGTCACCACCAGCACGGCAAGAACGATGCGGCCCAGCAGGCCACCCAGTTCCTGCCAAAGTTGGACCTGGTTGCCACGGGCCTTGACCACGGTGTCGGCCGCTTCCTGCTTGGTCCGGTTGGCGGCGAGTTGACCCAGGGTCTTTTCGCGTTCCAGCAGCGCGACTTTCGCGGCGGGCTTAACCGCGGTGATTTCGCTCAGCTGCTTGTCGAGGTCCGCGAGGGAGTTCGTAAGGCCGCCCAATTGCGTCCTGAGCGAGGCCTTCTGTTCCTCCGCGGTTTTGTCGCTCTCCAGCGAGCGGCGGGCCGCAGCGATGCCTTGGCGCACCTTGGCCCGCTTGCCCGCCAGTTCCTTCAGTCCGCCGACGTCTGCCAACGCCTGGTTGAAGGCCGGAAGATTGGTGAGCAGGAGTTGCTGATTCAGCGCCTTGGCCTCGTCCTGAAGCGGCTTCAGGACCTTGCGCTGTTCGGCCAGGTCAGGCAGGCCGGGAACGATCCGCGTCGGCGTGAGCTGAAGCGCACCAAAAGCGGCTCCGTAGGCGCATGCGGAGAGTGCGGCGGTCACCAGGGTGGTCCGGCGCAGCGCCGGCGAGAACAGTTCGCCGAAGCTCGGACGGCGCAACGTGCCAGCCTTGCGGCGTTCCTGCCAAACCTTCGACTCCGGCACAAACGGCAGCAGCAGCGCGATGGGTAAGGCGGGGAGAAGGCCGGTCAGCAGCAGGTAACGCCAGGAACCGTGGGCGTTGAACGGCTCCGCAATCGGCAGCGCCGGTAACGTCGCCGCATGGGCCACGATCCAGACGTTCACCCCGGTGACCATCAGGCCGCCGATGGAGGCAAACGCCTGGGTCCAGCCGAGCGCCTTTTCCCGCTGCTTCTTGTCCGGGAACAGCTCGGCCAGCCAGGTGATCGCCGCCACGAATTCGACGCAGACTCCGACAAAGGTTGCCGAACGGAAGAAGACGAATTGCTCAATCGTCGTGCTGAGCGCCGCCGCGGCGGGCGACAGCGAATAGAGCGCAATGCTGGCGGCGAGGATCGTCTTGCGGCCAAACCGGTCGGTCAGCCAGCCGCCCAGCAGGCCGAACACACCGCCACATAGCGCCGTGATCCAGAGCATCTTCCCGAGCCATTCGGTGACGATCGGGTTGTTCGCCGGCAACTGGAGCAACTCCGCCACCGCCGGCCCTCCGATCAGGGGAAACATGAGCAACTCGTAGGTATCGAACGCAAAACCGATGACGGCGATCAGGATGACCAGCCACTGCGTGACCGTGAGGCGCGAAGCCGAGGGCGCGGGGTTCATACGTAGGCGTAGTAAATCAGCGGGCGCCGGCGGGAAGCAATGGCCAACTCCGCGGAATGTCGCCTCGCATCATGCATTCCCCTTTCACCTTTGAGCTTTCACCGCCTTCTGGCACACAACCCGCCGACATGCATTCGTTCCGATACGTCAAAGGCCAGTTGCAGTGCGAAGGGGTTGCGCTCGCCAGCCTCGCCGAGAAGCACGGCACGCCCCTGTTCGTCTATTCGCAAGCCACCCTCACCGACCATTACTCCAAGCTCGATCGGGCTCTCGCGCCGCTGGATCACCTGATCTGCTTCGCGATGAAGTCGAATTCGAACATCGCGGTCATCCGCACGCTCGCCAACCTCGGCAGCGGCTTCGACACGGTCAGCGCCGGGGAGATCCAGCGTGTGGTGGATGCCGGCGGTGATGCCCGGAAATGCGTGTTCGCCGGCGTGGGCAAGACCGAGGAGGAAATCGCCTATGCACTCCGGCAGGAGATCTACAGCTTCAACGTGGAATCCGAGGCCGAGCTGAAGCGGATCAGCAAGGTCGCCGTCCGGCTCCGGCGCATCGCCCCGGTGGCCGTGCGGGTGAATCCCAATGTGGACGCGGGCACCCACGCCAAGATCACCACCGGCACCTACGAGAACAAGTTCGGCATCGCCTTTGAGCAGATCGAGGGCGTGTATGCCCGTGCCGCCAAATTGCCGAACCTGCGCCTGCGCGGTCTCCAGATGCACATCGGCTCGCAGTTGACCGACGTGAAGCCGTTCCAGTTGGCCGTGGAAAAGGTCGTCCCGCTGGTGGACCGCCTGAACCGCAAGCACGGTTTCGATTTCTTCAGCGTCGGCGGCGGCATCGGCATCGTCTATCGCGACGCTCTCGCCAGCGGCGATCCGGCCTGGTGGCTGACCAAGGAAGGCAAGAAGGTCCTCACGCCGCAAACCTATGCGGACAAGCTGGTGCCGCTGCTGAAGCCGCTGGGACTGAAAATCCTGCTCGAACCCGGCCGGTTCCTGACGGGCAACGCCGGCGCCCTGCTGACGCGGGTGGAGTTCATCAAGAAGACCGGCAAGAAGAACTTCGTGATCGTGGACGCCGCGATGAACGACCTGATCCGGCCCGCGTTTTACGACAGCTTCCACGAGATCGTGCCCCTGAAGAAGAAGGCCGGTGCCACCGTGTCCTCGGATGTGGTCGGACCCATCTGCGAGTCGGGCGATTACTTCGCCAAGGACCGGCCGCTGGCGAAGGTCGGCGAAGGCGACCATCTCGCATTGCTGAGCGCCGGCGCCTACGGCTCGGTCATGGGCTCGAACTACAACTCCCGGCCGCTGGCGGCCGAAGTGCTCGTGAACGGCACCAAGTCAGCGGTCGTTCGCAGACGGCAGGAAATCGCCGACATCTGGGAAAATGAGCAGACCGCGCCGTGGCAATGAGGCATCGCGCCGGTGAATTGACCTGCCGCACGGCCGTCCCATCGAAGCTTCATGAGCCTTGCCCGCCTCCTCGCCAGTGGTCCGGCGTCGCCGCTGCGCCGCTGGTTCTGGCTTTGGTTGGGCGCGCTGACGGCGGCCGCGATGATCTCGGCACAGACGCCCGAGGAGCGCCTCTCCTTTGACGCGGCGCTGCGCTCCTTTGAAGGCGGCCTGTGGGAACGGGCGGCCACAGAGTTCGATGAGTTCACCGCGAAGTTTCCCAAGTCGGAGCTGAAGTCCGAGGTCGAACAGCGGCGCCTCTACGCGCAGGCCGAACTTGATCTCGCCAAGGGGGCATTCCAGGACGCCCAGCGGAACTTCGCCACCTACCAGGCGGCGCACCCCCAAAATCCCCGGGCCGTCCTGGCGGCGGTGCGGGAGGCCGAGGCGGCCCTGAAGATGTCCAAGCCGGATATCGCCATCATCCCCCTTGGCCAGACGAATCTGCCCTTCGCACGGGCACTGGTCGCGGGTTCGCCCGCGCCGGTCCTGTTCCGTGGACTGCTGGTGCGGAGCGAGGCCCTGACCCTGAAACAGGACCTGCCCGGCGCGGAAGCATCCCTGCTGGAAGCGGAGAAGTTTTCCGCCAGCGCGGATGAAAAGTGGGTGCGTTGGCGTCGCCTGGTGCTCCTGCGCCAAACTGCGGCCAAAGCCAAAGAGGCCGCCGAGGCGGCGACGGCATTCCTCGGATTGGCCAATGCCGATGCCGGCCTCGCCGAGCGGCGCGCCGAAACCGCCTCCATGGTGGGCCAGCTTCGCCTGAAACTGGGCGACAAGGCCGGCGCCGCCGAGGCCTTTTCCCAAAACCTCGCGGCCGGAACCGCTCCCGAGTATCTGCGGGAAGCCACCCTTCGCCTCGCCGAACTCGATCTCGACGCCGGCAACTTTCTGTCCGCCCGCCAGCGGCTCGAGGCTTTCCTCGGCACGCAGCCGCAGGATCCTGAAATCAATGCACTGCGCCTGCGACTCGGCCAGGGCCTGTTCCGGCAGTATCTCCAGCAGGGCACCAACGCCGAGGCGGCCACCCTGCTCAGCCTCGCCGCGCAAAGTTTTCAGACAGCACTCACCAACGCGCCGTCACCCGAATTGGCCGGCCCACTGAGCCTCGGCCTTGCGTGGTGCCAATGGGAGGACGGCCTGCGAGTCAGCAATGCGGACCGCGTCCGCGAGTCCGAGACCAATTTTCTCGCTGCCATCCGGCTGCTGAAGCACGACGTGGATCAGGCCGTGGCCCACTTCAAGGCCGGCGACTGCCTCGCGTTCCGGCGGGAATGGTCCGGTGCGGCCACCAACTATCTCGCGACCGCCCGCGACTATGCGGACGTGCCGGCGGCCTCAACGCTGATCGAGCCGGCATTGGCCCAGGCGGTGATCGCGGCGACCGAGGCGGGTGACCTGACCAGTGCGCAGGCCGCCGCGGCAAAGCTGGTCGAATTGAATGCGCGGGTGGAAGCCCTGGCCCCAAGCGCCCTGCTGGTTGGGCAGGCCCTTTCGCTGAAGGGCCAGAGCCTTGATGCCGTGGCGATCCTCGAAGGGTTCCTGAAACGGTTTCCCGAATCACCGCTCAACGCCGAGATCAAGCTGGCCCTGGTGTCGACCCGGCTGCGCAGTGGCGACTGGACCAATGCGGTCGGCGAACTCGACCAGTGGATCGCGGTCCACACCAACCACCCTTCCCTGGCCCGGGCCGAAGTGGACCGCTGGTGGGCCGGGACTCAGGCGGGGCTCATCACCAATGCCATTGAGGAGGTCCAGCGGCTTTCGGCCCGCTATCCCACCAACGCAAGCATCCTCACCGCCCAACTCGCGCTGGCGGCCGACTTCTTCACGCAGGGAGATTTCGCCCGGGCGGAGCAGGCCTGCCTTTCGATCGTCACCAACACGGTGTGGAAAGGCACGGAAGGCTGGTATCGGGCGAAGCTCCGGGCGGCCGAATCGGCGCGACGCCGGCAGGCCTGGGCCAACGCCAGCACCAACATCTTCGAACTGCTCAACGATCCCGCCCTGCCCTCGCCTTTGCTCGCGACCGCTTTTTTTGAACTGGGCGAACTGCACTTGGTTCGTCCGCCGGAGCCTTCGTCGCCGCCCCTGGCGAACTTTCGCAACGCCCTGGAGGCTTTCGCCCGCGCCGGGCAGTTCACGAATTCCCCGTTGGCCGCCGTTGCGATCGGCAAGATGGCCGATTGCCACCTTCAACTGGCAACCGTCAGCACGAATTCCTACGAGGTGGCGGCCGAGCTCTACCGGCGGGCCGCCGAGTGGCCGGGCGCGGAGGTTTCCGTCCGCAGCAAGGCGACCGTCGGCCGGGGCATCGTTGCGGAGAAGGTCGCCGCGTTGCGCGCCAATGGGGAGGCGGAGGCGTTCGTCCGCCAGGCGCTGAATCATTATCTCGACGTGGCGCACGGAAAGTTGCTCCGCCCGGGAGAACGGGCGGACGGCTGGTGGCTCAAGGAGGCCGGCCGGGAAGCCGGACGTCTGCTGGAGCAACTGGCCCGTTGGCCGGAGGCCTCCGCCCTCTACGAACAGCTGGCCCGGGAACTTCCGGCCCTCCGCGCCGTTTGGGAAGACAAGGCCGCCAAGGCCCGGCAGCGCCAGTCGGCCGGTTGAACGGTCAGCGTCCGTGCCGTCCGGAACGGATCAACGCTCGGGCTTCCTCCACGAGCTGGGCTTCCGGAGACAGCATGGGACCGGTGATTCCCCGTTCCAGTTCGGACCTCGCCGCGGCGCGATCCTCATCCTGCGCGAGCAGCAAGACCAACAGCGCCCGGCGCGCCGGCGCTTCCAGTTCGGCCGGCGGCAGGCTGCGCAGGAGCTTCAGTCCTGCTGCCGCCTCGTCAGTCCGGGCGCGATACATCGCCACCGCCACGGCAAACTCCGGCGCTTCACCCACCCGCCCGGCCACCCGGTCGGCCAGCGGACGCAGCTGGAGCGTGTCAATCTGGAGGAGCGAGCCGAAGTAAAGCGCATCGGCTTCGGCCGAAGGATCCCTCGGATGAAGCTCAAGCTGGCGCTTGGCCACCTTCAGGAGGCCGTCGGCCTGGTCCTGCCGCCGATAGAGACCGGCCAGCCGTTCCAGAGCCCCGTCCGGATCAATGTCCTTCTGGACCATCTGCCAAAGGGTGGTCTCCGCGGGCTGGAACAGACCCCAGCGTTCCGCCCGCAGCGCGAGCCAGTGAAGATGCTGGGCCTGGCCTTTCGCTTCGCGAAGCGCCTGCCGCCACGGTCCGTCCGCTGCCGCCGCCACTCCGCCGACGGCCAACCGGACGGCCGCCAATCCCTCAAACGCCATGCGCTGCGGCTCAAGGTCCGCCCAGTTCGCGTTGAACACCCATTCACGGAGCCCTTTCCAGTCCTCCAGGGCGACATACAGATCCGCGGCCGCCGCCATCACCCGGGCCTGGTTCTGAACCTCCGGCTCCAGGCCCCGAAACCACTTCAGCGCCGTCGCAGCCGAACCTTCCTGGGCCGACCATTCCAGCCACTGGACCAGCAGTTCCGGCCGCTGGACCGCCTCCCCCTGCAACCGGTCCCGTTCCTCGCCAAAGGTCGGGGCTCCGCCGCGATGCAGCACCGACAGGTGCACCAGCCGGTCGGCAAACGTCAGGTTGGTGCGCGCGAGCAGCCGTTGGCTCAGCTGAAGGGCGCGCGTCGTGTCGCGTCGTTCCAGCGCTTCGCGGGTAAGGAGGCTGACGGCGCGGGAATTGCCGGGCTCCTGTGCCAGACTCTCGAGAAATTCCACCGCCCGCCGGCGCTCCTCCGGCTGCGGCGAATCGAGGTGCGCTTCGGCGAACCGGGCGCGGATGGCCGCGTCGTTCGGCGCCTTCGCCAGCGCCTTGGCCAGGTGCAGGCGCGCCTTCGCCACGTCGCCCCGGCTCAGCGCCGCCCGGCCCGAGAGATCATGATAGGCTGCGGAATCGGTGCCGCGGGGGAACTGCCGCAGGGCGGCGTAGGCAGACCGGAGGTCGTCAAACTGGAACGCGGCACTCGCCCAGGCAGTGACGGAGTCCGCGTCGTAGCGGTTCAGCTCGGCCACCCGGCGCCACCAGCGGACGCAATCTTCGAGTCCCATCGCCTGCAACGCCTCGGCGGCGATCCGGGCAGCCCGCAGGTTGCGTGTGTCCACCGCGCCGACCTGCCGGGCGAGAGTGGCCGCCTCCTCAAACCGCTTCGCTGCCAGCGCCGCTTCCGCCCGGTTGATCTCCCGTTCGCGCAACCGCCGCTGGTAGATCGCCCTTCCCTTCGAGTTCCATGCGAGGGCGCCGCCGGAAACCAGGATGAGCACCAGGGCGAACCCGATGACCCGACGGGCGAACGCCGCCGCCTTCTCGGACCGCCGGGATCGTTGCCGGCGCGGATCGGAGCTGGAGCTGCTGCTGGTCGTTGCGGACACGGCGGCACCTTCACGGAGCGTTCCGGCAATTTCAAGATGCGCCCCACGGTGCTTCCGGCGCTTTTCGCTTTGCCGGCCGCCGCCGCAGGCGGTTCTCTCGGCGCGTTCCCGATCCCCATCGCGACATGAATCCGCGTCTTTTGCTCGTCACCGGCTCGCTCGTCCTGAGCGTGCTCATTGGCGTCGTGGTCTCCCGCCGTGACGCCCCGGCCAATCCCGGCTCCTCGGCCCAGCCCGGCGGCAAGGTCCGCCTCGGCCTTTCGCTCGACACGCTCAAGGAGGAGCGCTGGCAGCGCGACCGCGATCGCTTCACCGCCCGGGCCACCGAACTCGGCGCGGAGGTCTTCGCGTCGTCCGCCAACTCCGACGACGCCCGCCAGATGCAGGACTGCGAGGCGCTCCTGAGCCGGGGCATCGACGTGCTGGTCATTGTCCCGCACAACGGCGAGGCCATGGCCAAGGCGGTCGGAGCGGCGAAGAAGGCCGGCGTGCCCGTCATCAGCTACGACCGCCTGATCCGCGACTCCGACGTGGACCTCTACCTGAGCTTCGACAACGTGCGCGTCGGCGAGGAACAGGCCCGCTACCTCGTGAAGCAGCTCGCCGGGAAGAAGTCCCGGATCGTCCGCATCTACGGCTCGAAGACCGACAACAACGCCGCGCTCTTCAAGCTCGGCCAGGACAACGTGCTCAACCCGCTCATCGCCAGCGGCCAGATCGAGGTCGTCTTCGAGGACTGGGCCGTGGATTGGAAACCGGAGAACGCCAAGAAGATCATGAACGCCGCCCTCACCGCCCAGGGCCGCAACCTCGACGGCGTGCTCGCCTCCAACGACGGCACCGCCGGCGGCGCCATCCAGGCACTCACCGAGGAGGGACTCGCCGGCAAGGTGCTCGTCACCGGCCAGGACGCCGAACTCGCCGCCTGCCAGCGCATCCTCCGCGGCACGCAGACCATGACCATCTACAAACCGCTCTCAAAGCTCGCCGACCGCGCCGCCGAAGCCGCCGTCGCCCTGGGCAATCGCCAGGTGCTCATCGCCAACGGCGTCGTCGAAAACGGCTTCAAGAAAGTGCCCAGCATCCTGGAAGAGGTCGTCTCCGTGGATAAGGCGAACATGCAGGACACCGTGGTGAAGGACGGCTTCCACAAGGCGGAGGACCTGAAGTGATCCGCAGATTGCGCAGATTTCGCAGATTCAAAGATGACCAAGCTCAGTCCTGCCTACCGAAGCACTCCGAACCGTTCTCTCCCCAATCTGCGTAACCAGCGAAATCCGCGGATACACTCCATGAACCCAAACCCACAACACAGCCGTTCTGCCCAAGCCGCTCAAGCCGACGATCCGCAGACCTATGCCATCATCGGTGCTGCAATGGAAGTCCACCGAGAGCTGGGGCACGGATTCCTTGAGGCCGCCTATCAGGAGGCGTTGGCGCTGGAATTTGAAATCCGCGGCATCCCGTTCGAACGGGAGGTTGGACTACCCATCCAATACAAGGGGCGAAAATTGGCGACGACCTACCGGGCCGACTTCGTCTGCTTCGCTTCCGTGATTGTTGAACTGAAGGCACTAGCCACCATCACCGGCTCAGAGGAATCCCAGCTCATCAATTACCTCAAGGCCTCGGACCATGAGCGCGGCCTCCTGCTGAATTTCGGAACTCCGTCGTTGTTCTGGAAGCGGATGGTCCGTTCCCACAAACCACCGACCTCACTCAGCAGTCCCCAATCTGCGTAATCAGCGTAATCTGCGGATGAATCCCTTGCTCGAAGCCCGGCACCTGACCAAGTCGTTCCCCGGCGTGGTGGCGCTGCGCGACGTCTCGTTTGACCTGCGGGCGGGCGAGATTCATGCGCTGTGCGGCGAGAATGGCGCCGGCAAGTCCACGCTCATCAAGACGCTCTCGGGCATCCATCCGTTCGGCAGCTACGAGGGTGAGATCCTCGTGGACGGGAAACGCGCCGAGTTCCGCTCGTTGCGGGATGCCGAGGCGGCCGGCCTCGCGGTCATCTATCAGGAGCTCGCCCTCGTGGAGGAGATGAGCGTCGCCGAGAACATCTTCCTCGGCGCCGAACGTCGCCGCGGCCCCTGGGTGGACTGGGACCGGGCCTACGCCGACGCCGCGGAACTGCTCGCCCGCTTCCGCATCGAGCTCGATCCCGATACGCCGGTGCGCGACCTCGGTGTCGGCCAGAAGCAGCTCGTCGAGATCGTCAAGGCGCTGAACAAGCGCTCCCGCATCCTGATCCTCGACGAGCCCACCGCCGCCTTGGCCGAGCATGAGGTGGCCATCCTCCTGCGCATCGTCCGCGAGCTGCGCGCCACCGGCGTCGGCTGCATCTACATCTCGCACAAGCTGGGCGAGGTGAAGTCGCTCGCCGACCGCATCACCGTCCTGCGCGACGGCGCAAGCATCACCACGCTGCCCGCCGCGGAGGCCGACATCCCGACGATCATCCGCCACATGGTCGGCCGCGAGATCAAGGACCTGTTTCCTCGCAACGTAGGGCAGGCTGCCAGCCTGCCCGGCGGAACCACCGGTGGTCGCCCCGTCTCCTCAGGGTCTTCCTTACTCCAGGTGCAAAACCTCTCCGCCTCACCCGATGCCGAGTCGCCAGCCCGCCTGCAAAATATCTCGTTCGCCGTCGCCGCGGGCGAAGTCCTCGGCATTGGCGGCCTGATGGGCGCGGGCCGGTCGGAGCTTCTGCAGCACCTCTTCGGCGCATGGGGAGTTCGCCAAGGCGGCGAAGTCACACTCGGCGGCGATGCTTATCCCGAGCCCACCCCGCGCGAATCCATCCGGCGCGGCCTCGTGCTGGTCACCGAAGACCGCAAACGCCTTGGCCTGCATCTCGAACAGCCCATTGGCTTCAACCTCTCGCTTTCTTCGCTCGACCGGCTCAACCCGGGCACCTTCCTCGACGAGACCGCCGAGGAACCGGCCAACCGTCGTTTCTTTGACGCGCTGCGGATCAAGGCGCCCGGCCTGGAAACCGTGGTCGGCGGCCTGTCCGGCGGCAACCAGCAGAAGGTCGTTCTGGGCAAGGCGCTGATGACCGAACCGCAGGTCGTCTTCCTCGACGAACCGACGCGCGGCATTGATGTCGGCGCCAAGCTGGAGGTCTATCACCTCATCAACGAACTCACCGCGCAGGGCAAAGCCGTGGTGCTCGTCTCCAGCGAACTGCCCGAACTCATGGGCATGAGCGACCGCATCGTGATGCTCCATGAGGGCCGCGTGGGCGGCGAATTCACCCGCGACCAGTTCAACCAGGAAGCCCTCCTTGCCGCCGCGATGGGGAACCAAAGCACCGTCGCGGGATGAATCACTGGCCATCAATCGATCCCCGTAGCAGCCGACGTAAGGAGGCTCATGCTACATTGCAGGTGAGCAGGTGGGAAAGTGAGCGGGTGGGAAGTCGATCTCTCAACCCAATGTCCCACCTGCCCACCTTCTCACTTTCCCGCCTGCTTTCTTCTTTCGTGAAATCGCCATGACCACGACCGCCCCTGCCCTGCCCGCCGCACCGCGCCCGTCGGCCGCTTCGACGCGCGAGCTCATCATGCCCGCGATGCTGGCGCTGATCTGGATTCTGTTCGCGCTGCTGTCGCCGCAATTCCTTAGCCCGCGCAATCTCTCGATGTTGATGATCGAGCTGTCGGTCACGGCGACGCTCGCGGTCGGCGTGCTGCTGGTGCTGCTGCCCGGCCACACCGACCTGTCCGTTGGCGCCGGCGCCGGGCTCATGGGCGGAACCGCCGCGGTGCTCGTCAACCAGCACGGCTGGTCCGCACCGCTGGCCCTGCTGGTGAGCTTCGTCGTCGGACTCACCCTCTACGCGGGCCTCGGCTGGTTCATCGTGAAGAATCGCATCCAGGCGTTCATCGCCACGCTGGGCGGCTTGCTGACCTTCAAGGGCGTGTTCTGGCTCGTCATCCAGAGCCACACCGTGCCCGTGACACGCGACGGTCGCGACAACCTGTATTCGCTCCTGACCACCTATTACCTCTCGCCCGCAGCCGGTTGGGCGCTCGCGGCGGCCGTGGTCGCGCTGCTGGTGTTCCTCCAAAGCCGTGCCCGTGCCCGTCGCCGCGCCATCGGCGCCCGCGTCGAGGACTTTGAAGTCGCCTACCTCAAGACCTTCATCGCCGCCCAGGGCATCGCGCTCGTCGTGCTCGTGTGCAACCAGTTCCGGGGCGTGCCGCTGAGCTTCGTCATCCTGTGCGCCGTGGCGACCGCGGTGCACACGCTGACCCGGCACACGCCGTTCGGCCGGCACCTCTATGCCATCGGCGGCAACGAGGAGGCGGCGGTCATCTCCGGCGTGCCTGTGGGCAAGACCGTCATCATCGCGTTCACCCTGCTCGGCGGCATCGTGGCGATCACCGGCTTCATGCAGACCGCCTACATCGGCAACTCGACCACGACCGTCGGCGACCTGATGGAACTCGACGCCATCGCCGCCTGCGTGATTGGCGGCACGAGCCTGAAGGGCGGACGCGGCTCCGTGCTCGGGGCGCTGTTCGGCGCGCTGATCATGGCCAGCCTGCTCAACGGCATGACGCTGCTCGCCGTGTCGCCCGAGCTGAAGTTCATCGTCCGCGGCCTCGTGCTGGCCTTCGCCGTGTGGATGGACGTTCGGTTCGGGAAGAAGTGAATCCGGCGAAACGAAAGGTTTGGACCACGGTCGAACATCCCGTATCGCACAGTGAACTTCACATCACAGCCAACGCGTGGGCAGCGATTGCTTGGTTGTCTGATACTGCTGCTGGGTGCCACCGCTGCCTACTGGTGGTTCTACAAACTGGGTCCAACCCGGCGCCTGTCTGATCCAGCGTGGGTGCGGAATCATTCCGAGTCCGCCCGCTGGCTGGAGGAACAAAAGGATTATCGCCGGCTTGGGCGTTCACCCGATTTGATCTTTCGCGCCGATCGAATCGGCTACTATGGCGACAAATCGTGGTGTCTTTGGCTGGCAAGACAGGCGACCAACTCCGCCGCATTTCGGGTCTGTGGCTGCACCGCATACTGCCTGTCTTTGATGGCAAACCGCGATGTGCTCGCTACCAACGGCTGGCTGGAAAGCCATCGGCAGTGGTCGCAGGAGCAGTGGATTCAGGACGGGTTCAAGGAATTCGGGCTTACCGTGCAATTACCGCCCTCCACCAACGATGTCGTGCCACTTCTGCGACTTCTGGGGCGGCGAAGTTGGAACTTTCTTACCCATGGACAACCGAAGACAAACGCGGCGGGCGCAATCCCCAATTACGCGCAGTATAACGCGTTCCGGTGGTTACGGGACTCAGGCTTTAAGCCGGCGAAGTTCCTGGCCGCACGAACGCAGGTTACCGCGGACACCGATATCACTGCGGGACTTCTCAGCTACTCCCAATGGTATGCTGCATTTCCGGCAGACAACGGCGTAGGCTTGCTGAAATTGGACCCAGACTCGCAGAGCGAGCTGGGCGCTGGTGAAATGCTTCCGCTGTTTGCCAAGACCGGTCCCAAGATCGGAATAGCACTTGCGATTTTCGGCACACTCACAGTTGGAATATGGCTGGTGCTACGAAACAGATTTCGATTCGTGCCAAGGTGACAAACCGACTGATTGGAAAGGCGAAGAACAAAGGATCGTGTCGCAGATGCTCTCATTGTGCCCATAGCCAGCACTGGTGCTGACCATGGCATGGACGGTGGCCGCATAAACGCGCAGCGTGATTTCGGGGAGCGTCTTGCAGCGCGAGTGGCTTGCCAGCGCTTTTCGCGCGGGACTGGCAGCCAAGCACCGCTGACTCCGTTTTCCGGTCTGCTGCCGAAAGCGGTGGCTGCGCTCCGCTTCGCAACCGCACTCCAAGACGCTTCGCGCGAACCGCCGCCCAGTTGCCCATCGCAACGCCAGTTGTCCGTAGTCAGGCCTGGACTGGGAGTGCCCCTCTCCTTGGGCGAGTCGGGGATTCCTTCGGGCATCACAGAATTCCAGAACGCGCCCAAGTCAAAAGCCAGCCGCGCTATGAAGAGGGGCAAGGATCCCCGGGAATCCGTCCCGACCTCACTCCCCCCTCGTAACCGCGCCAGAGCCACACCAGCGTGTCGGCCAGGGTCTGCTCGAACACCTTCTTGTCGCAGTGACCCGTGGCGCGGCTGAACACGTAGCGGTGGTGATAGCCCTTCTCCCGCAGAGCAGTTGCCGTGCGTTCGCCGGCCATCACCCAGTTGTGCTGCGTGGATTCCGGGTCCTTCGCCCGCAGGTCGTTCTCGGAGACATGGGTGAAGATGCGCAGCGGCTTCCGGGGCCCGTTCTGGATCAGCCGCAGGCTCGAATGATACTCCCACGCACCGTAGGGATACTTCAGTTCCTCGGGCGCATCGTCGTCCTGCTGGTCCACAAACGTGCCCGAATAGGCGATCACGCGGCGGAACAGGTCCGGCCGGAACCACGCCATCGTCAGCGCCGCCGCCCCGCCGGAGCTGCAGCCCATGGTCGCCCGGCCCCACGGGTTCACGGTGAAGGCCAGCTTCGGATACGCCGCGCGGATCTCCGGATTCGCCAGCACCGCGGTCAGCACCTCGTCGTGGATGAACCGCGCGAACCGGTCCGACATCGTGTCGTATTCCAGCCCGCGCTCGCTGTTCTTGCCGTCGTTGCCACCGTTCTCCACCGCCACCACGATGAAGGCCGGCAGTTTTCGGTTCGGGTCCTTGGAGACGGTGAGATTGTCGAGCGCATGACGGACCAGGTTGAGCTGGCTGGGGCCGTCATGCGTGACGAGCACCGGCGCCGGCGTGCCGTCGCGATAGGCCGCGGGCACATAGACGAAGATCCGCCGCTCGGTGCGGACGGCCTTCTTGGCGGGCTCCAACGTCGGATCATCCCCGCGAAAGATCTGGCTGTCTGCGAGCCGCAGCTTGAACTCGAACTGCCGGCCCTTGGGATTGCCGCGATCCGTCAGGTCCGGATCAATCTGGTAGTCCGGACCGATGACGAAGTTGCCATCGCCCGCCGTGCCCGGTTTTTCGTCCCGGAACTGGAAGCTGGAACAACCCAGCAACAGGCCGACGAGCAGCAGACACGGGAGAACGGTTCCCAAAAGACGCGGATTGAACATGCCCAAGTCGGCCGAATGCGACGGGCCCGGCACAAGCCCGAAATTCACCGGCTGACGGGGCGGTTGGACGAACCACGGCCGCCCCCCCCGGGGTCTTCCGGTCTATTTCCGCTGGACAACCGGAACTCCGAACCCAAGCGGGGTCCAATCTTCATGAGGAATACGCACCGACGCCGGCCGGAAAGAATCTCTGTCAGGACTTTGCCAGCGTTCGCGTTTCACCTGAACTGACTTCGCCCACTGAGAACGCAATGCCGCCGTCCGAATCCGGTCACCCGCCGACCGAGGTCACCTCGTCCGCGTTGCCGGCCCGGCGCTGGGCGGGTGGTGTCGCCCTCCTGATCCTCGGCATCGTGGGGTTTGTCCTGCTGTCGCGGGAGCCGGCCCGGCCCAAACTGCCGCCCGCCAAGCCGCAGGCGGTGCGAACCCGGGTGCTGGCGGTCCAGCCGCGGGAGTTCCCGGTGGTGTTGCGGGCGCAGGGGGTGGTCCGGGCCCGGGAGGAAATCACCCTCAGTGCGCAGGTGTCCGGCCGGGTGGCCCGGGTGAGTGAACAGTTTGAAGACGGTTCGTTCTTCGCGGCGAATGAGATCCTGCTGGAACTCGAGGACGAGGATTATCGCACAGCCGTCGCCATGTCCGAGGCCCGTTTGCGGAGCGCGGAGGCGGCCCGGCAGCTGGCCCTGCTGAGCCACCGGCGCAACGAGGGCCTGCTGAAGGACCGGTTGCTCCCCGAAGCGCAGGCGGAAGTGACGGAAGCGACGCTCGCCCAGGCCCAGGCCGACGTGAATTCGGCGGTCGCCCAGCTTGAACGGGCCCGGCGCGACCTCGAGCGCACCCGGATCCGGGCGCCGTTCAACGGCTGCGTGCGGCGCCGCGGGGTGGGCCCCGGCCAGCTCGTCGGGCCGGGCACGGTCCTGGGCAGCATCTTCTCGGTGGATGAGGCCGAAGTGCGCCTGCCGGTCGCGGTCCGGGATATCCGGTTCATGGAGTTGCCCGAGCAGGCTCGGCGGGGCGCCACGCCTGGCGATTCAGGCCAGGGAGGAGCCGGATTGTCCCTGACCTCGCCTGCTGAACCGGCAGCCGAAGTTACCCTGACCGATCCGCTGGATCCGGCTTCGGCCCTCCGCCGCGTGGGGTTCGTGGTCCGCACCGAGGGGGCGCTCGACGAGAACTCCCTGGATGCGCTCCTCGTCGTGCGTGTGCCGGATCCGTTCGGCCTGAGTTCCGGGAAGCCGCCCCTGCGTCCCGGTCATCCGGTCACCGGCCTGGTCCGCGGTCGGGTGCTGACCAATGTCGTCGTGCTGCCCCGGGCCGCGGTGCGTGAACTGGACCGGGTGAACTTCGTGCACCGCGAAAAGCTGACCCTCTCCTCACGGCGGATCACCGCCCTCTGGTCCGACGAGGAACACATCGTGGTGCCGGCGGACGCCGTTCCAGCCGACCATCTGGTCGCCACGACCCAGCTGGTTTACGCGCCCGAAGGGGCCAAGGTGGAAATCATCCCGGAGACTCCGGCCGCCGGGGCGTCTCCCACCAACGCGGTTCCAGGCGGCACCAACCACCCCGTCGCCGCCAGGAGGACACCGTGATCCGCTGGTTCGCCCGGAACGGCATCGCCGCGAATTTCCTGATGCTCGCGATTCTCGCGGGCGGCCTCTACATGGCCATCTTCCGCACGCCGCTGGAGATCACGCCGGCGTTGAGCTGGCGCACTGTCATGATCGAGATGCCCTACCGCGGAGGCACGGCCAAGGACGTCGAGCGGGCAATCCTCATCCCGATCGAGGAGGCGCTGGAAGGCGTGCAGGGAATCAAGCAGTTGAACGCCGACGGCATGCGGGGGATGGCGCGGTTCTATCTCCAGGCCGAGCCGGGTGCCGACCTGCGGGCGCTGATGGACGAGGTCAAGGCCCGGGTGGACACCATCACGACCTTCCCCAACGAAACAGAACGTCCCCGCGTGTTCATCCCGGAATCGGGAAACTACTTCGCCGTGCTGAACGTCGCGGTGACCGGGGAACTCAGCCCGCAGGACCTCCGCAAGGCGGCCCGGCGCGTGCAGGAAGACCTGCTCGAAATGCCCGGCATCAGCCGCGCCGAAGTTCAGGGTGGCCGGCGGGTCGAGATCGCCATCGAGGCGCGTTCCGACCGCCTGCAGGCCTATGGGCTGACCTTCCAGGAACTCGCGGATGCGGTCCGGCGCTTCTCGATTGATCTGCCTGCGGGCGCCATCGACAGCGCCGGCGGCACGCTGATCATCCGCACCCGGGGCCAGGCGTTCACCGAAGCCGACTTCGCCCGCATCCCCATCCGGGCCGGGCGGGGGGCGGATGTGCTGCTGGGCGAGGTGGCGACGATCCGCGACGGCTTCGAGGAGGGCGAGAAGCGCGTGGAATTCAACGGCCAGCCGGCGCTCTTCGTGCAGGTGATGCGCACCGGCCAGGAGAGCGCCATCGACATCTCGAACAAGGTCCGCGAATACGTGCGGACTGCCGGCGCGCGCTTCCCCGAGGGATTGCGCCTCACGGTCTGGAACGACGAGTCGCTGTCCATCCGGGCGCGGCTCAGTTCGCTGGCCTCGAACACGCTGCAGGGCGGCCTGCTCGTGCTGCTCCTGCTCGGGCTCACGCTGCGGCCCAGGCTGGCGTTCTGGATCGCCGCGGGCATCCCGGTCGCCCTCGCCGGCGGGCTGCTGGTCATGCCGTGGCTCGGAATGACCGCCAACATGATGAGCCTCTTCGGCTTCTTCATCGTGATCGGCATCGTGGGAGATGACGCGATCGTCACGGGCGAAAACATCTTCGAGAAGCTCAAGTCCGGCACGTTGCCGCCACTGGATGCGGTGGTGGTGGGCACGCAGGAAGTCTCCACGCCGGTCACCTTCGGGGCGCTCACCACCATCGTCGCGTTTGTGCCGATGCTCTTTTTCCAGGGCACCTGGGGCGACTACGCGAAGCAGATCCCGCCGGTCGTCACCGCGGTGCTGCTGTTCTCCCTGCTCGCCTGCAAGCTGTTCCTGCCGACACACCTCAAGGGCCTCGCGGTCGCGGAGCGCCAGAACGCCTTCGACCGGTTCCAGGCCCACATCACGGGCGGCCTCGACCGGTTCGTGGACGGCATTTACCGGCCGGCCCTCGACGCAGCGCTGAAGCACCGGGCGGTCGTGCTGGCCGCCTTTGTCGCGGCCGGACTGCTCATGGCCGGTTACTGCCTGGGCGGGCGGATGAAGTTCGTGTCGTTCCCCTCGGTGGATGCGCGGCGGATCACGGCCGTCCTGCGCCTGCCGGAGGACACGCCGGTCGAGGTCACCGCCCGGTATGTGGACCGCATTTCCACGGCCCTTGAACAGATGCGGAAGGAATTCCAGGACCCCGGCACCGGCGAGTCCCTCATTCGGAATGTCACCCGGGTGATCGGCAGCACGGATGCCCGCGGAGGCTTCCGCAAGTCCGCCGGTCTGGTCTCCGTCGAGATCGCCGACCCGTCCGAGCGTTCGGAGCCCGGCCCGCGCAACGCGGTCATCGCCAACCGCTGGACCGAACTGGTCGGGCCCATTCCGGAAGCGACCTTTTTCCGGATCTTCGCCGAACAGTCCTTCGAGGGCGGCCAGGAATACGCCGATGGCAACCTGCACTTCGAGCTGCGGGGGCCGACCTCGCCCAAGAAGGCCGAGATCGCCCAGCGGATGAAGGAGCTGCTGGAATCGTTTGGCGGCATCCGCACCGCGTGGGCGCAGATCAACTACGGCCAGGACGAGCTCGAACTGAGCCTCAAGCCGCGCGCCGCCGAACTCGGCCTCACCCAGGCGCTGCTGGCCCGGCAGGTGCGGCAGGCCTTCTACGGCGAGGAAGCCCAGCGCGTGCAGCGCGGCGTGGACGACATCCGCGTGATGGTCCGCCTGCCGCGCGCCGACCGCGAGACGCTCCACACCCTCGACCAGCTCCGCATCCGCACGCCGCGCGGGGCGGAGGTGCCGCTGGCCACCGTCGCGGACGTCCGCTTCGCCAAGGCCCCCTCCTTTGTGGAGCGCAACGACGGCGCGGAGGTCATCCGCATCGGCGCCCAGCCGGCGGATGATTCGGTGGACGTGCTGGGGATCGCCCGGGAACTGGAGCCGCAACTGCTCGCACTGTGTCTAGAGGGCGAGGACCTGTCCTTCCAGTTCAAGGGTTACGTGGCCGAAGCCGCGGAATCACGCCAGCGCACCATCCTCGGGGCCGTCGGGCTCCTGGTGGCCATCTACGCGCTGCTGGCCATCCCGCTCCAATCGCTGACGCAGCCGATCTACGTGATGCTCATCATTCCCATGGGCACCATCGGCGCGCTGCTGGGGCACCTGGCGCTCGGCATGACACCGTCGTTCCTCTCCGTGTTCGGCATGCTCGCCCTCGCGGGCATCTCCGTGAACAACTCGCTGGTGCTGGTGGACTACGTGAACCAGCGCTGCGCCGTTGGGGCCACGCTGCTCGAAGCTGCCCGCGAAGCCGGTCTGCGCCGCTTCCAGCCCATCCTGCTCACCTCGATCACGACCTTCGTCGGCCTCGCGCCGATGATCTTCGACCGCTCCATCGAGGCGCAGTTTCTGATCCCGATGGCCGTTTCAATGGGCTTCGGCATCCTGTTCACCACCGTGATCACGCTCTTCCTCGTGCCCTGCGCCCTGCTGTTCGCGCAGGATGCCGGGAATGCTCTGCGGCGGCTTGTGCCCGGCTCATCGGCCCATGGGCGCCACCTTCCGCCCGCCCCTTCGCCCAATCCTCCATGAACCCACTCGCCTCCTCGCACCAGCGCCTCCACGACCTCGACGCCCTCCGTGCCGCGGCGATGCTGATCGGCATCGTTTATCACGTCGCGCTTTCGTTTGCCGCGGACTTCCCATGGATGGTGCAGGATGTCGCGCAGGCGAAGTGGCCGTTTGTCTTCCAGGCCTGGGTGCATGGCTTCCGGATGCAGCTTTTCATGCTCGTGAGCGGTTTCTTCACCGCGATGCTCTGGCGCAAGAAGGGCCTGAAGGCGGTGCTCTGGCAGCGCTGCCAGCGCGTGCTGTTCCCCTGCCTGCTGGGACTCATCACCGTGGTCCCGGCCATGAACTGGGCCGTCGGCTTCGCGTTCAGCCGCGCCGCCACGGCCCCGCCGGCTTCGACCACCGCGGTGGAGCCGGCTTCGGCGAACCTCTGGGCGGCCTTGAAACTCGGCGACCTCACGGCGGCCGCGGGCCATCTCGCCGTGGATGGCAGCCTGACGAACCTGCATCCGCTCTTCGGCCTGCCTCCGCTCCAATGGGCCGCCCTCAATGGACAGCGCGACGCGCTCGCCCTGCTGCTCGACCGCGGCGCTCCGGTCAACGGGCGCAGCCGCGACGGCCACACCGCGCTGCATGGTGCGGCCTTCATGGGGCACGCCGAGTCGGTGCGCCTGCTGCTGGAACGGGGTGCCGACGTGAACGCAACCAGCAACAATGGCGAGACGCCGCTGCACAACGCCGGCCTCGACTTCGGCGTCGTGCGCTACATCACCGGCCTCCTCGGGCTCCCGGTGGATCAGGCGCAATGGGAAGAAGGCCGGAAGTCGGTCCGGGCGCAGTTGGAGGCGGCGGGCGGCAAGGCGCTCGCGGTCGCCGCCGGCCAGCCTGGTTCCGGGGGGCGGAACCTGTGGAATCTCCTCGTGAACCAGCCCGTGTTCGTCCTCATCTGGTTCCTGTGGTTCCTTGTCTGGCTGGTCGCGATCTTCGCCATCTATGCGCTGCTGGCCCAGCGCTTCGGCTGGATGGTCCGGCCGCACTGGCTGATCCTGTCACCGGCGAACCTGCTCTGGCTGGTGCCGCTCACCCTTGCGCCGACTGCCCTGATGGGAACCGGCGCGGGCATCGGCCCGGACACCTCGATGGGCATCATCCCCATGCCGCATGTGCTGCTCTATTACGTGCTCTTCTTCTTCTTTGGCGTGATCTACTACGACTGCGACGACCGGGAGGGCCGGCTCGGTGCCTCGTGGCGCTGGATGCTCCCGCTGACGTTGCTGGTCGTCTTCCCGCTCGCGCTCGAGTTTGCCACGGGCACCTTTGGTTTCGGCGACGTCCTGCTGCCGAAGGCCTGGCAGCGTCCCGCCTCAGTGCTCTTCCAGTCGTTGTTCGCGTGGATGATGGCCTTCAGCAGCATCGGGCTGTTCCGCGCCCTGGTCACCCGGGAGAGCCACACGATCCGCTACCTCTCGGACTCCGCCTACTGGCTCTACCTCGCGCACCTGCCGCTGTGCATCGCCGGCCAGGCGGTCATCAGCCAATGGCGCGCGCCAGTCTGGTTGAAACTGCCGCTGTTCTCGCTCGTGCTCACCGCATTTCTCCTGCTGACGTATCACTTCCTGGTGCGCTACACGTGGGTTGGAAAACTGCTGAACGGCCCCCGCAAGCGGCCTCAGGCCCCCGCGGTGCCGGTCAACGCCGCCCCGTCATGCTGACCGAAGAATCCATCCTCCAGACGCTGCTCCAGGCGCGGATGCGCCTCTCCGCCGCCGTCTGGCTTGTGGTGCGCGACACCCACGCGGCGGAGGACATCTTCCAGAACGTGACGCTCAAGGCGATGACCGGGCGCGCGAACTTTTCGAACGAGTCCTCGCTGCTTTCCTGGGCCTTCATCACCGCCCGCCGCGAAGGCATTGACTGGCTGCGCCGTCATCGGCGCGAGACGGTCGGCCTGGAAGACGGGGTGCTCGACCTGCTCGACCGCGAATGGCAGTCCGAAATCCCCGCCGGCACCGCCCGGCTCGACGCGCTCGCCGATTGCCTGGCCGCCGTGCCCGAATCCGCCCGACGCCTGCTCCGCCTCCGCTACTTCGACGGGCACAACTGCGAGGAAGTCGCGGCACGGCTCGGGCTCGGATTGGACGCCGTTTACCAGCGGCTCTCGCGGCTGCACCGACAGTTGCGGCAATGCGTCGAAGGGAAACTGGCCGCGCCGGAGGAAACCCGATGAACTCTGACGACTCCCTGACCCGGAGCCTCCTTCGCCGGCTTGACGGCACGGCCAGCGCGGAGGAACGCGCCGCCCTGGACGCCGAGCTGATCGCCGATCCGCAGGCCCGCGCGCAATTGCGCGAACTCGCCGAGCAGGCGGTCGCCGTCGCTGAGTTCGAGCGGACCGCGGCCGCCCGGGCTGGAACGCCGGACGTCGTCCCTTTCCCCCGCCCTCCCACGCGCCGGGTTGCCTGGCTGTGGGCGGCAGCCGCGGCAGCGGTCCTTCTGCTGGGCTTCGGTGCCTTCTGGCTGCGGGCCGGCGGACGCGAACTGGCCCGCGTAACCAAGGTCACCGGGGCCAGCGGCTTCTTCGGCACGCGCGGTTCCGCGGAACGCCCGGTGCCGGTAGGCGCGACGCTGCGTGCGGGCGACATGGTCGAGACACGATCGTGCGATTCGTGGATTGAGCTGGAGCTTCGCGACGGCTCGAAGCTCACCGTGGCCGGACATTCCGCCCTGCGGCTCGGACGCGCGGATGCGGACGCGGCCCAACTGAGTCTTGAACATGGCAACCTTTGGCGCAGCCCGGCCACCGACCGTCCCGCTGCTCCCCTGACTGTCCGGACGCCGACCGCCGTGCTCGAATCGGGCGACGCCCTTTTCAACCTTCAGGCGACCGACTCCGAGTCCATCGTGCGGGTCAACGCCGGACTGGCCCGCGTGACCGGGAATCCGGGTGGAAGCCGCGTGGAGATTCCGGCCGGCTCACAGGTCCGTCTGGCGCTCGCCGCGGAAGTGCCACTGGCCGCGGAACCTCAACCCGCCCCGATGACTTCCTGGACCTGCGACATGGCCAGTTTCCCGGCCGTGGCCATTGGACGCTGGCTGCCCACGGAGGACGATTCGGCGGCCCGCCTCGGTGCGGAACCGTTGCTCTGGCCGGTTCCCGACCGGCCGCCGGTGATGCTGCATGTCGTCGGCATCTCCGCCTTCCGCACCACGGGCCGGCCGGTCGAGCTGCGGGCGGAATCACGGGTGCGGTTCGTGGGCCGCACGCAGCGGGAGCACACCGTGCGGTTCGGCTTCAGCACGCAGAAGATGCGCGGCGTGTTCGCCGGCAAGTTTGAGGTGGACGTGCCCGCCCGCTCGCTCGCTCCCGCCGGCCAGACGTGGACGGTGGACCTGCCCGTTTCCGACCTCCGCCCGCTTCACCCGGAACTCTCCGCCACCCCTGACGGACTCGAGATCACCGACATCTACGCGCTGACGGTGATCGAAGACGCGGGACTGGAGCTTCAGCGGATCGAAGTGCTCCTTCCATGAAATCTCCTGCCCAACGATTGCCTTCGCTGGTGGTCGCGTTCATCGCGCTGTTGTTCCTGTGCCGACTGCCCGCCGACGAGCCCAAGAACCACGACTTCGACGTCGTCCGCGACGAGGCCGCGGTGCCGCCCTACCAGTTGCCGCCGATCCTGATCACAGCCGCCGGACGGCCGGTCACCACGCCCGAGGAGTGGTTCCATGTCCGCCGGCCGGAGATCATGGCGCTGTTCGGCAATCTGATTTACGGCGTGGTGCCGCAGCCGGAGTCGCCGTTGAAGACGACCTTTGCCGTGGAGATGACCGACCGCGCCTACATGGGCGGAAAGGCCACGCGCAAGGACGTGAAGATTCGGTTCGAGAACGCGAAGGGCTCGGCCGAACTCCAGATCCTCGTTTTCACTCCAAACGGGGCGACCCAACCGGTTCCGGCATTCCTGTTGCACAGCTTCGCGGGCACCCGCGACGACGGCCATGATGCGAGTCCGGACAAGCCCGGTTTCACCCGCAACGGGCTGCCCTTGGGCGAGTTCTTCCAGCGCGGTTTTGGCTTTGTCGTGGTGCCACAGGGCGAACTGGTCCGGCACAACGAGGTGGAGTTCCTCAAAGGGGTGCATCCGCTGTTCTATCGCACCGGCCAAAGTTTCCCGAAGGCCAACGAGTGGGGCGTGATCGCGACCGTCTCGTGGTCGGCGTCGCGGGCCATGGATTACCTGGAGACGGACCGGGACATTGACGCCAAGCGCATCGCGGCGATGGGGCATTCCAAGATGGGCAAGGCGACGCTCTGGACCTGCGCGCAGGATCAGCGGTTCGCCCTCGCGATCCTGGCCCAGAGCGGCTGCGGCGGGGCCGCGCTGTGGAAGCGGAACTTCGGGGAAAACATGGAGAAGATGGTCACGCGGTTTCCTTACTGGCTTTGCCGGAACGCTGCGAAATTCGCCCGCAACGAGGACGATCTGCCCGTGGACCAGCACATGCTCATCGCGTGCCTCGCGCCCCGACCGGTCTATGTCGCGAGCGGCGCGGACGACCTGTGGGCAGATCCTCGGGGCGAATATCTGTCCGCCTACCACGCCGGCGAAGTGTATCGCCTGCTGGGCAAGACCGGTCTCGAAACCGAAGCGTCGCTCCCGGTGGACCGCGTGGTCGCGTCCGGCCATGTCGGTTACCACAACCGCGCGGGCGGACATTCGGTGGAGATGTCCGACTGGCTGCGGTTTCTGGAGTTTGCCGAGAAACATCTCGTTCATCACAGAGCCACCCGTCCATGATTCCCATTCGCTTCCGCCTCACGGTGCGCCCGGCCCGTTGGCTATCGGGCGCCGCTTGTATTGCAGCGTTGACCGGTGCGCTGTTTGTCAGCGCGAAAGCCCGCGCCGAGGCCCCCGGTGACGCGCTCTTCACCAGCGGCCAGGGCGGTTATCACACCTATCGTATTCCGGCGCTCACCGTGACGAAGTCGGGAACGGTGCTGGCGTTTTGCGAAGGCCGGGGCAAGTCTCAGGGCGACAGCGGTGACATTGACATTCTCTGGCGGCGTTCGACGGATGGCGGGCGCACCTGGAGTCCGTCGCAGTTGCTGTGGGAAGATGCCGGCAACACCTGCGGCAATCCCTGTGCCGTGGTGGACGCCGCCACGGGCAAAGTGTGGCTGCTGCTCACCTGGAATCGCGGCGATGACCACGAGCCCGACATCATCGCGGGCCGGAGCCACGACACGCGCCGGGTGTTTGTGACCCACTCCGACGACGAGGGGCTGTCCTGGGCCCGACCGCGCGAGATCACGGCGGACGTGAAGCTCACCAACTGGACGTGGTATGCCACTGGACCGGGCGCCGGCATCCAGCTTCAGCGCGGCTCCCGCGCCGGCCGGTTGGTCATCCCGTGCGACCACATCGAGTCGGGGACCAAGCGCTACTTTTCGCACGTCATCTACTCGGATAACCACGGTGCGAACTGGCGACTGGGCGGCACCACGCCAAAGGACCTGGTCAACGAGTGCGAAGTGGCGGAACTCGCCGACGGTGCCCTGCTGCTCAACATGCGGAGCTACGATCCCGCCCTCAAGGCCCGGCAAACCGCCGTGGGCCATGACGGCGGCATGTCGTGGGGTGAACAGCGAGTCGTCCCCGAACTGCCGGACCCGATTTGCCAGGCGAGCCTGCGTCGGCTGCGTTGGCCGGAAGGCGGGAAACCGGGAGTGCTGCTCTTCGCCAACGCGGCCAGTGGGAAGCGCGAACGCCTGACGGTGCGGGCCAGTTTTGACGACGGCCGCACCTGGCCGGTCTCGCGCCTGATCACCGCGCAACCGTCCGCCTATTCCTGCCTCGCCGCGCTCCCCGACGGCCGTATCGGGCTGCTCTACGAAACCGGTGCGAAAAATCCCTATGCGGAGCTCCGGTTCACGACGTTCGCCTTGGACTCGCTGAGCCCCGCAACGCCGTAAGAACGGCTCAGTGCACCCGTTCCAGGAATTCGCGGGTGCGGGGCAGCCGGGGATTGCCGAAGAGTTGCTCCGGCGTCCCCTGCTCCACCACAAGGCCGTCATCGAGGAAGACCACGCGATCGGCGATGCGTTTGGCCAACTGCAGGTCGTGCGTGACGAGCAGCATGGTCAAACCCTCGTCGGCCAGTTGACTGAGGACTTCGCGGACTTCGTCGCGGAGTTCCGGGTCGAGTGCGCTGGTCGGTTCGTCGAGCAGGAGGACTTCCGGATTCATGGCCAGCGCGCGGGCGATGGCGACCCGTTGCTGCTGGCCGCCGGAAAGCTGGCCGGGAAGATGGTCGGCATGGCCTTCGAGACCGACTTTCCGGAGGAGATCCCGCGCCCGCGCCTCCGCCTCGGCATGGGAAAGCCGCAGGATGTGGCGCGGGCCTTCCATGACGTTTTCCAGCGCGGTCTGGTGCAGGAACAGGTGGAACTGCTGGAAGACCATGCCCGCCCGCAACCGAAGCTGCCGCTGCTGTTCCCGCGAAACTCCACGGCCGCCTTCAATCGTGAGGTCGCCCAGACGGACACGGCCGGCATCCGGCGTTTCCAGCCGGTTCAGGCAGCGCAGGAAGGTGCTCTTCCCGCAACCGCTCGGACCGATCAGCGCGACGGTTTCCCCCCGCGCCTGGGTGAGGTCCACGCCCCGCAGCACCGCGCGGTCGCCGAAGGATTTCGTGAGCTGTTCAACGGCGATCACGGTGCAGCCTCCTTTCCAGCCAACCCGCGCCGAGCGAGGCTAGGTAGCTGATGGCGAAGTAAATCGCCGCGGTCATGGCCCCAAGCCCGAGGTAATCCCCGGTGTCCAGCGCCCGGATCTGGAACTCCTTGGTGAGCTCCACCAGCGCGATGACGGAGACGATGGACGAGTCCTTGAACATGGCGATGAAGTCGTTGGTGACGCTGGGAAGGCTAATGCGAAGCCCCTGCGGCAGGATGATCCGGCGGAGGGCCAGCCACTGGCTCATGCCCAGCGCGAGCGCGGCTTCGGACTGCCCCTTGGGCACGGCCTGGATGCCGGCCCGGTAATTCTCGGCCTCGTTCGCGGCGTAGTTCAGCCCGAGCGACAGCACGGCAGCCAAACCGGCGGAGAGCTTCAGTCCGAGCTGCTGGGCGAGACCGAAGTAGATGAAGTAGATCTGCAGCAGCAGCGGAGTGCCGCGGAACACCTCGATGTAGGCAATCGCGAGCCACCGCAACGGCGCGATGCCGTAGAGCCGCAGCAGCGCCAGGCAAAGCCCCCAGATGACCGCGAGCAACATGCCGCCACACGTCACCCAGATGGTGGTGATCGAAGCCCGCAGCAGCATCGGAACGTAAGTGCGCCATTCCGTCCAGGCCGTGCGCCGCTTCGCCGGACCGGCGTCGGCCGGAGCCTGCCAGGTGGCCAGGGTCTCCTGTTGGGTGTTCCAGAGTCCGTAGCGGGAGTAAATCCGCTGGAGCGTGCCGTCCTGGAGGAACGCGGCGATGGCGTCATTGATTGCCGCAAGGAGGTTGGTGTCGGCCGGGCGGATGGCGACGGCGTAGTAACCCGGCTCGAAGGGTTCACCGGCCGGCTTGAGTTGCGGATGTGATTTCAGGTTTTCGGACGCGATGGGCGAATCCGTAAGCACCGCGTCGAGCCGGCCGACCTCGAGGTCGGAAAAGTAGTTCACGTTGTCCTGATAGACCTTGGCCACCGCGCCCGCAGCCTCCGCCAACCGGTGCGAGGCGGAGGCGGACAGCACCCCGACCGGACGGCCCCGCAAGTCTGCCAGCGTGGTGACGTTGGCCGTGTCACGGCGAACCACCAGTTGCTGGCCGTAGGCGAAGTAGGGCCGGCTTAAGGCCGCCTTCGCGAGGTTCTCGGGAGTGCGTTCGAGAGCGGCAATGACGACGTCAAACTTCTCCGGGTCGGACAGCGCCGGCAGCAGCATGTCCCAGTTGTTCTGCACGAAGCGCGCCTTCACGCCCAACTTCGCTGCCAGAGCATCGGCGAATTCGACCTCGAAGCCCAGCAGCTCTTCGGGTTTGGCCGGGTCGTGAAAAATGTAGGGGGCGCCGCCCTCGGCGTCGTTTCCGTAGCGGAGTTCGCCGCGGGCACGGACGTCCGCCAGAGTGTCCGCCGAGGTCACCGACAGGCTGAGCCAACTCATCAGGAGGACCGTGACGAGACGGCAAAACCCAAGCGCTCTGCCGGCCTGTCGCCGGGCGCAATCCCGTCGCGATTTACCGCCGGGCAATGTGGTCATCCGACCCTGCACTTTCACCGGGCGCGATAAGTGGTCGCGGCGCCGGCATTACAAGTGCAATTTGCGGTCGGCCGCCGAAATCTTTGCCGCGGCAGTTCGCCGGCAATGACAATACCACGGCAACTGGGCCGCCATGGCGAACGCGGTGATCATTTGCGCCCCGGCCGGCAATTTCAGCGGAGTTGGCAATCGGAACCGTCGCCCCAGCCCCGGCCCACTGGATTTATCCCCGCTTTGGGGGCACCAAAAAACTGACTTGGACGCGGGTCCCGGATTGACCCGCCGCGGGTGTCCGCCTAGAGCCTTCGGGCACTCATGAATTCCCGTTTGTCCCGTCGTCAGTTCGCCGCGCTCACCGCGTCGGCCGCGTTCGTCGCCGCCACCGGTTGCGCCGGCTTCGCCCAGGCCCTGAACCAGCCGCCGGCCGGCTTCAAGGCCCTCTTCAACGGCCAGGATCTCACCGGCTGGCGCGGAGGAGACACCTTTGATCACCGCAAGTATCTGGCGATGGATCCCGCCGCCCGCGCCAAGCAGGACGCCGAGTGGACCGCCGACATGCGGGCGCATTGGAGCGTCCAAAACGGCGAACTCGTGAACGACGGTCACGGCAAATACGCCACGACAGTCGAGGACTACGGCGATTTCGAGCTGCTGGTGGACTACAAGACGGTGGCCCTCGCCGATTCCGGCATCTACCTGCGCGGCGTGCCCCAGGTGCAGATCTGGGACTTCACCGAAAAGGCCAAGTTCAACCTGGGCGCCGACAAGGGCTCGGGCGGTCTCTGGAACAATTCCCCGGGCGCCCCCGGCAAGGATCCGGCAGTGCTGGCGGACAAGGCGTTCGGCGAGTGGAACTCGTTCCGCATCGTGATGGTGGGTTCGCGCGTCAGCGTGTGGCTGAACGGCAAGCAGGTCGTGAAGCATGCGCTGATGGAGAACTACTACGACCGCAAGCTGCCGATCCCGGCCAAGGGCCCGATCGAACTGCAGACCCACGGCGGCGAAATCCGCTGGCGCAATGTGTTCATCCGCGAGATCGGCCAGACAGAGGCGGATCGGCTGCTTGCCAGCCACGGCGAGGAGGGCTTTCAGCCGGTATTCAACGGCAGGGACTTCTCCGGCTGGGAGGGACCGCTGGACAATTACGAGATCGTGAACGGCGCCGTCCGCTGCAAGGCGGGCAAGGGCGGCACGATCTTCACGAAGGAACAATACGCCGACTTCTCCGCACGGTTGGAGTTTATGGTTCCCTCCGGGGCCAACAACGGACTGGCGATCCGTTATCCGGGCAAGGGTGACACCGCCTACGAAGGCATGTGTGAACTGCAGGTGCTGGCCGAGGACTACGAGCAGGTTCACAAGGCCAAGCTCGATCCGCGCCAGGTCCACGGCTCAGTTTACGGAATCATCCCGGCCGCCACCGGCTATCAGCGGCCCCCGGGCCAGTGGAATTTCCAGGAAGTGACCGTGAAGGGTTCCCGCATCCGGGTGGAGCTGAACGGCAACCTCATCCTCGACGGCGACGTGGCCACCGTGAACCAGTTCATGGCCAACTCGCCTCATCCGGGCAAGAACCGGACGTCCGGCCACTTCGGTTTCGCGGGCCACAACGATCCGGTGAGCTTCCGCAACATCCGGATCAAAAAGCTGTAACGGCTCCTGTCCGACGATCTCAGCATGACAAAGGCGGTTCCAGCGAGGCTGGAGCCGCCTTTTGCTTTTGAACCGACTGTTCGCCCGCGGGCGGTTTGTTCCGCTTGGAACGAGGCCGCCGCTACCGCTTCCGGCGAAGCGCCAGAAGGCCCAGAGAGCCCATCAGGAATGCGGCGGACGGAATGGCCGGCGAGACTTCGGGGATCTCGATGGAAAGATTGTCGATTGACAGGCCGTGGTCGGCCACGCCGGCATCATCTGGATCGGTCCAACGGAACATAATGTATTCGCCCGGGTCCAACGTCGTCGAGAATGTGAGTCCAAGGATCAGGTCCGTGTCGTTGGCGTCCAAATTCCCAACCAAGGCCGAACTGGACCCCGGAGTGATGACCGGCGACACGAAGTCCAACGCCGTTACCGACCCAAATCCTGCGTCACCGACGCCGACGGGCGCGGAAGAAATCTTGTAGGAAAAACTCATCGACTGCGGCGGACCACCGCCCGGGGCCACGGTGGCTTTCCGCCACTGCTCCCCGTCAAAATCGAAATTGAATCCGGTGAACGGGTTCAAGGTGTCATTGTAGAACAGAACTCCAAAATGAAGGGTTCCCGGAGTGCCGCCAACCGAACCGAGCGCGCGGTCCGCAGAATTGCCGAAGCTGTAGAGCCCCACCGCACTGTCCGCCCCGGTGCCGGCCCGGTAGGTCGTCCGATTGGCATACCATCCGGGTAGCGTCGAATTGTCGGTCCAAGTGATGCCGGTTCCCGCGGCTGCCAAGGTATCGAAATTCTGCGTATAGAAGCCCGAAGTGATTGAACTCAGGGGAATCTGGCCAACGCCGACCGACGTGGCCGCGGCCAGCCCGGCGGTTATCGCGATTGGGGTTCGTTTCTTCACCGGGCCAACGTCATCGGCGAAGGCGCCCGCAGGCAAGTCCAGAATCCCATGACTCTGGGTTGAAACTGCGGAGGTTTGTCTCCAGCGAGCGACACTGGCCAGCGAGTCCGCGGGCCGCCACGCGTTGCTCAGGATTCCGCGGACGGGAGCCGCAGCCGGCTGATGGCTTCCTTGAAGTCTTCGGGCAGCGGCGCATCGAACTCGCGCCATTGCCCGGTCCGGGGATGCCGGAAGGCCAGTCGGCGGGCGTGCAGGAGCTGGCGCTCGGCTTGGTAACCGGTTTCCTCCCTCACGCGCAGACTGAGCCGGGCGCCGTAAACCTCGTCGCCCAGAATCGGATGTCCGAGGTATTGCAGGTGAACCCGGATCTGGTGGGTGCGCCCCGTGTGCAGACGGCACTCGACGAAACTGGCGGCCCGAAGGCGTTCCAAGACCCTGTAAGAAGTCCATGCGGGTCGGGCGCCGCGGCGGGTTTCTTCAACCACGGCCATCTTCTTCCGGTGACTGGCATGGCGGGCGATGAAGGTCCGGATCTCGCCCTCGGCCGGTTCGGGAATGCCACAGGCGAGACACTGGTAAATCTTTTCCACCCGGCGCAGCGCGAACTGATCCTGCAGTTCCCGATGGGCATGATCGTTCTTGGCAATGACGAGGCAGCCGCTGGTGTCGAGGTCAAGGCGGTGAACGATTCCGGGGCGTTGCACACCGCCAATGCCACTGAGTTCGCCCTCGCAGTGGTGCAGCAACGCGTTGACCAGCGTGCCGTCCTCGTGCCCGGCTGACGGATGCACCGCGATATCCGGAACCTTGTTGATCACCAGCAGATCCGCGTCCTCAAACAGCACATCGAGCGGAATGTCCTGGGCCTCGACTTCGGTGCTCTTCGGCGACGGCCAGCGGACCTCGATCACGTCGCCACAGCGCGGCGATTGCGACGGTTTGGGCGGCCGGCCGTTGACCTTGATGCAGCCTTCGCCGAGCAGCCGCTGGATTTCGCCGCGCGAGCACTGCGAATAGACCTCGGCCAGGTAGCGGTCGAGACGCTCGCCTGGCCGCGAGGCATCCACCGTGAAGACGTCGGTTTCGGCCATGACGGGTCAGGATTGCGCGCGGGCGGGCTGGTTCCGCAGCCACCACCACAACGAGACGCCCACGGCGAGGATCAAGGCACTGGTCGTCTGTCCGGGCGTGAACACACCGGCGAGCGGCGCGGACTGCTGGGAGTAATCGCCGCGGAACAGTTCGGCGACGGTGCGGATGAATGCGTAGCCGATCAGATACACGGCGAACACCTGGCCATCGAACCGGCGGCGGCGGAACAGCCACAGCAAGGCGCCGAAGAAGGCCAGATTTAACGCCGCCTCGTAAAGTTGCGCCGGGTGCACGGCCGTGGGCGTGAGGGCTGCGAGGGGAAAAGTCTCATGCCCGCGCGGATAGCGGATCGCCCAGGGCGCTTCGGTTGGCCGGCCGTAGCAGCAGCCGTTGGCCAGGCAGCCGAGCCGCCCGAAGACATGCCCGAGTGCAATGCTGGGAGCCAGACAGTCTGCGACGCGCCAAACCGGCTGTTTCAGCATCCGCAAGCGGACCAAGGCGAGCACGGTCGCGCCAATCAGCCCGCCGTAAAACACCAGGCCGCCACGCCATACGGCGAAGATTTCACCGAGCGGTTTGCCGGCAAAGTCGCGGTCCCAGTAGCTGATGACGTAAAGAATCCGAGCTCCGACCAATCCGCCGCCGATGAGCCACGGCGCCAGGTCGTAGATGAATTCGCCGTTGAAGCCGGCCCGCACCGCGTTGCGCGAGGCGACCCACAGGCCCGCCATGAAGCCCAGCGCGACCAACACCCCGAAGGTGTGCAGGGAAAAATCTCCGAGGGTGAACAGGATCGGTTTCAAGGCGACGTCGCGGTTGCGGCTGGCAGCAGAGAGGCAGGCATTCAGTGCCCAGTCATCATTGATTCGGCAAGACTGCCTCGCCCCGACTGGATACTGAAAACTGAACACTGACCACTCATTCCCCGCCTCAAATCTTCACCTTGAACTGCTCGCCCTTGGCCACGCTCAGGACGAACTCCGCCATCAGCACGGGGATTTTTTCCAAGTCGGCCAGCGAGACGACTTCGACCGGTGAGTGCATGTAGCGGTTGGGCAGGCTGATCAGCGCGCTCGGGATGCCGCCACGGGTCCAGAAGATCACGTCGGTATCCGTGCCGCTGGTCGCGCTCATGGCCTCGTGCTGGAGCGCGAGGCCGGCTTTTTCGGCCACGGCTTCCAGACGGGCCACCACTTCGGGATGATTGCAGCCGCCGTGGGTCAGGGCCGGGCCCTTGCCGATCCGGATGTCGCCGTGCTGGCGCTTGTCGATGGTCGGATAGTCCGTGGCGTGCGTGACGTCCACGACGAGCGCGACGTCGGGTTTGAGGGTGTAAGCGATCTGGCGGGCACCGAGCAGACCGACTTCCTCCTGCACGTTGGAGACAGCGCAGACTTCCGCGGCGAACTTGCCAGCGTGGTCCTTCAGCAGGCGCAACGTCTCGGCGACCGCCCAGGTGCCGATGCGGTTGTCGAAGGCGCGGGCCACGGCCAAGTCTCCGCGGAGCCGCTCGAAGCGGTCGTTCAGCGTGATCGGGTCGCCGATGCGGACCAACTTCAGCACTTCGTCGCGGCTGCTCACGCCAATGTCGAGGAACAGGTCGTGGATCGCGGGATCCTTCTTGTCATTGTCCCCTTTGGTCAGGTGCGGCGCAACGGAACCGAACACGCCCGGAACCGGTCCGTTGCGCGAATGGATGATGGCCCGTTGCGCCCGCGTGATGGCCGGATTGATACCGCCGGTGCGCCGGACGTGGATGAAGCCCTCGTCGGTGACGTAGTTCACCACCATCGCGATCTCGTCCGCGTGCGCGGCCAGCATGATGCGGGGGGAGCCGCCCTTGTTGCCGAGGGCGACACAGTTGCCGTAGGCGTCGCTGAACGTCTCGTCGGCGAAGGCGCCCGCGTAATCCAGCCAGACCCGTTGCCCGCGGGTTTCGTGGCCGACCGGGCTGGGCGTGTTGACGAGCGTTTCGAGGAACTGCAGCGATTCAGTGCGCATGGCGGCGCGAGGTTAATGGCCGCCACCCGGCCGGCAAGTGTCGCCCCTGCGTTGCCAAGCGCCCCCGCTTTCCCCAGCCTCCGCCCGTGCTCACGCTCGACCCAGAGGAAATCCGCGCCGCCGTGCGCGCCGCCCTGCACGAGGACATCGGCGGCGGCGACGTGACGACGCTGGCCTGCATTCCGCCCGACGCACAGGCCGTTGCCACGATGAACGCCCGGGAGCCGGTGACGCTCGCCGGATTGGCGTTCGCCGAGATCGCCTTTCAGGACCTTTCCCCGAATGTCCGGCTCCGGCGGCTGGCGCAGGACGGCAACGCGGTGGCCGCTGGCGGAGGCGTCCTGGAGATCCGCGGAAGCGCCCGGGCGATCCTCACCGCCGAACGGGTGGCGTTGAACTTTGTGCAGCGTCTCAGCGGCGTGGCCACCGCCACCGCACTGCACGTGGCCGCAATCGCGGGAACCCGGGCAGCGATTCTGGACACCCGGAAAACCACGCCCGGCTGGCGGCGGTTTGAGAAATACGCCGTTGCCTGCGGCGGCGGCACGAATCACCGCGTCGGGCTTTTCGATCTGGTGCTGATCAAGGACAACCACCTCGCAGCTCTTTCCGGGGCCGCGCCCAATCCCGTGGCGGCCGCCGTCCAGCGGGCCCGGCAGCTCTACCCCGACCTGCGCGTGGAGGTCGAAGCCGACACGCTCGAACAGGTCGGCCTCGCGGCGGACGCCGGTGCCGACATCATCCTGCTCGACAACATGCCGCCGGCGACTCTCCGCGAGGCCGTCGCCCTGATTAATGGTCGCGCGCGGACAGAAGCCAGCGGCGGCGTGACGCTGCACACGATTCGCGCAATCGCGGAAACCGGCGTGGATTTCATCTCCGTGGGTGCCATCACCCACTCGGCGCGGGCGGTGGACCTCGGCCTTGATTTCGCATGAGCACTCCTTCCCGTCGGACCGCCCCACCCGCCGCACCCGATACCGTCATCCTGGCCGCCATGCGGTCGGCCGGTGAAACGGGCGCTTCCGGCGCAGAGCTCGCCAAGCAGTTGGGGGTTAGCCGGGCCGCCATCTGGGCCCGCATCGAGGAACTCCGGAAGCTGGGCTACGACATCGGGGCGAGCCCGCATCACGGCTATGTCCTGCGGGCCTGCCCGGATGCGCTGCACGCGGACGACCTGCACGCCCGCCTCGGTGGCACGCAGGTCGTGGGCCGCGAAATCCGCGTCTTCAAGGAGACCGATTCCACCAACGACCTCGTGGACAAGCTCGCCCACGACGGCGTGGCGGAAGGCATGGTGGTCTTCGCCGAAAGTCAGCACCAGGGCCGGGGCCGTTTGGGGCGTCGCTGGCTGTCGCCGGCCGGCAAAGGGCTGTGGTTTTCCGTGCTGCTGCGGCCAAACCTCAGCCCAATGGCCGCCACCCAGTTGACCGTGATCAGCGCGGTCGCCGTGAGCCGGGCGATTGAACGCGAAACAGGACTCCGTCCCGGCATCAAGTGGCCGAACGACATCATGTTCGGCACCCGGAAGTGCGCCGGCATCCTGATCGAGCTGAGCACCGAGATTGACCACATCCGCCACGCGGTGCTGGGCATCGGCGTGGACGTAAACCTAGCCGCAGAAGATTTTCCTCCGGAGCTCCGGGACCTCGCCACGTCCCTGCGCGCAGAGGCCGGCCGGGAAATTGATCGGCCGGCCCTGGCCGCCGCCATGCTGCGCGAGCTGGATTACGTCTATGCGCGGCTGCGCGAAGGCGACTTTCACCAGGTTGGCGACGAATGGATGCGCCGGTGCTCGACCCTTGGCCGGCGCGTGACGCTGAAGATCGGCGACCGGACCATTCAGGGCGTGGCCGAGGCGTTGGACGACGAAGGGGCGTTGGTCGTGCGCAACGAGCACGGACACGTGGAACAAATCCTTGGCGGCGACGTCACCATGCAGCGATGAACTCCCCGTCTCCCCTGTCCAACCTGTGGGTCACCGGCGCCGGCGGCCTGATCGGGCACCATTTCGCCGCGGCCGCCGCCCGGTTGGGCCGCTGGAACGTGATTCCGCTCACCCGCACTGACCTGGACCTGCTGGATCAGTCCTCGGTGGCTGCCCGGTTCCAGTCGGAACAGCCTGCCGTGGTGGTCCACTGCGCCGCGATGAGCAAAACGCCCGCCTGCCACGCCAACCCACAACTTGCCCGGCGCACCAACGTGGATGCGACCCGGCAGTTGGCCGAACTCCTGGCCGACGGCCGCTTCATCTTCTTCTCGACGGATCTCGTTTTCGACGGTCGCCGCGGGAACTACACGGAGACAGCCGAGCCAAATCCCCTGCACGTCTATGGTGAGACCAAAGTGGCCGCCGAGACGGACGTCCGGAGGCATCCACGCCATCTCATCGTGCGCACCTCGTTGAATTTCGGCACCTCACCAACCGGCGACCGGTCCTTCAACGAGGAGATGCTCGCGGCGGTCCGGTCCGGCCGGAAGCTTTCGCTGTTCACAGACGAGTTTCGCAACCCGTTGACCGTGGACGCGACCGTGACCGCCGTGCTGGAACTCCTGCTGGCGGGCGCCACCGGAACCGTCCACGTCGCCGGCGACCGCCGGCTGTCGCGCTGGGAAATCGGGGAATTCCTCGCCCGCCGGCACCCGGAACTGCGCGGCATGATCGCCCCCGAATCCTTGCGCAGCTACCAGGGACCGCCACGGGCGCCGGACACTTCCCTCGACTGTTCCAAGGCGCGCCGGCTGCTCGGCCGCATCATTCCCGGACTCCGGCCGGAAACCGGCCCCTGATCATCATGGCCATCGCGTCCTACCGCGGCCGACTGGCGCCTTCACCGACCGGGTTTCTGCACCTTGGACATGCCCGGACCTTTTGGACCGCTCACCTTCGCGCCCGCGCCGGAGGCGGCACGCTGATCCTGCGGAATGACGACCTGGACCACGACCGCGTTCGGCCCGAGTTCGTGAAGGGATTCATTGAGGACCTTCGCTGGCTGGGTTGTGAATGGACCGAAGGGCCGGACGTGGGCGGTCCGTTCGCTCCCTACAGCCAAAGCGAACGGTTCGCGTTTTACCAAGCGGCCTTCGGGCAACTTCAGGCCGGCGGATTCGTTTACCCTTGCACCTGTTCCCGCAAGGACATCCAGGCCGCGGTGACCGCACCGCATGCGGCGGACGATGAGCCGCTCTATCCCGGGACCTGCCGGGCGCGAACGCTGGAATCGGCGCCGGGAATGCGCCCTGCATCCTGGCGCTTTCGGGTTCCGGACGGAGAGGAAGTAGAGTTCGTGGATGGCCGTATGGGCCCGCGTCGGTTCGTCGCGGGGCGGGACTTCGGTGACTTTGTCGTGTGGCGTCACGATGACGTGCCCAGCTATCAGCTGGCCTGCGTAGTGGACGATGCCGCAATGGGAATCACGGAGGTCGTCCGCGGCGAAGACCTGCTGGTGTCCACCGCCCGGCAAATCCTCCTCTATCGCGCCTTGGGACGAAAGGTTCCGGCATTTTTCCACTGCCCGCTGCTGCGCGATGAACAGGGCGTGCGCCTTGCCAAGCGGCATGCCGCGCTCAGCCTCCGCGCGCTGCGGGCCGCCGGGCGTTCGCCGGACTCGCTCCGGGAAGAATGGGCGGACTGCTGAACAAGCCTGCCGCGCCGCCGTGGCGCGGTCAGGCGCGTCAACTTGCCCGTCCGTGGCCCGCCGCGCTCATACGCACCCTTGGGACCCGCAATCCCGGTTTGTCTTTCCCCTGCCCGCCCGGCAATTTCCGCGCCCATGTCGTCCTCGGTCCGAGTCCGTTTCGCCCCGTCGCCCACCGGTTACCTCCACATCGGGGGTGCCCGCACGGCGCTGTTCAACTGGCTGTTCGCCCGCCATCACGGCGGCACGTTCATCCTGCGCATTGAGGACACCGACACCGCGCGCAATTCGCAGGCCGCCGTGGACGTCATCCTCCAGGGACTCCGCTGGCTGGGCATGGACTGGGATGAAGGCCCCGTGAACGGCGACGCCACCGGCCCGAGCAAAGGCGACCGCGGCACCTACTTCCAGAGCCAGCGCGGGGACCTCTACCGGAAGCGGGTGAACGAACTCCGCGACAAGGGCCTCGCCTACGAACGCGACGGCGCCCTCTACTTCCGGATGACTCGCGAGCCGATCACGATCCCCGACCTCATCGTCGGCGACGTCGTCCGGCCGCTCACCGACCGCGAGGAGCAGGACCCCGACTGGGTGCTCTGGCGCAGCGACGGGCAGCCCGTGTTCCACTTCGTGAACGTGGTGGACGACCTGGAAATGGGCATGACCCACGTCATCCGCGGCGAGGATCACCTGAGCAACACCGCCAAGCACATTGCGCTGTTCCGCGCCTTCGGGGTCGAGCCGCCCCGCTACGCCCACATTCCGCTCATCCTCAACGAGGACGGCTCCAAGATGAGCAAGCGCGACCGCGGCGCCGTGGTGACCAACTACCTCGACGACGGCTTCACGCCCGAGGCCGTGGTGAATTACCTTTCGCTCCTCGGCTGGTCACCCACCGACGGTCAGGAACTCCTCGGCGTCGCGGAACTCGTATCGCGCTTCGACCTCGATCGCGTGAACCGCAGCCCCGCGCGCTTCGACGCCAAGAAACTGGAGGCGCTCCACTTCGAGCACACCCGCCGGATGGACCCCGATCGCTTCGTCGCGCTCGGCGTGGACTACCTCCGCAATGGGGGCATCGAGACCACCGGCTTCCCCGCCGACTACGTGCGCGCCGCCCTGCTCACCGCGCAGGAAAAGGGCAAGCTCTTCAAGGAGCTGCCCGTCTGGACCGACTTCTACTTCGCCGCGAACGACGCGGTGACTTTCGATCCCGAAGCGAAGGCCAAGGTCCTCACGCCTACCGCCAGGCCGCTGCTGGAGAAACTCGCCGCCGCCTTCGCCTCCGTGCCCGAGTTCAAGTCCGCCGCCTTGGAAGCCGCGCTCAAGGCCCTCGCCACCGAACTCGGCGTGAAGGCCGGCGCACTGGTTCAGCCCTGCCGCGTTGCCTGCACCGGCAAGCTCGTCGGCCCGAGCCTGTATCACCTGCTGGAGGTGCTGGGGCGGGAACGGGTAACGCGACGGTTGGCTCGCGCGGGCGAGTAACGGCGCAGCAATCAGACCCATAGGAGCCGAGGTGACGAGGCTCACTCTCCCCGCCCAACTCGCCGTTGAATCAGTGGACTAACCGGACTAATCTCGCAGCCATGAAGGTGGTGAACATCCACGAGGCGAAGACCAATTTTTCCAGCCTGCTGACCCAGTTGGAGGCGAATAGCGAGACCGTCGTCATCTGCCGCAACGGCGAGCCGGTCGCCAACCTTGTGCCCCATCGGCGCGTGAACCGGACCAAGCCCCATCCCGAGCTCGGAAAAATCGGGATCAACTATGACCCGGTCGAGCCCTTGGCCGACGACGAATGGCCGGAGGCGGCCCGGTGATTCTGGATACCTGCGCCCTGCTCTGGCTCGCCAGCGGCAGCAAGCGCCTGAGCCGTTCGGCCCAGAAGGAAATCAACGAGGCCCCGGCGGTTTATGTCTCCGCCATCAGCGGGTTTGAGATCGCGCTCAAGGTGGCCAAGGGAAAGCTGACCCTGCCGAAACCGCCCCAGGATTGGTTCGAGCAGGTGGTCGAACACCACGGACTGGCGGTTCTGCCCCTCGAACTGAACGCCTGCATCGCCGCTGCCCAGCTTCCCCCGCATCACCACGACCCTTGCGACCGGTTCATCATCGCCACCGCCAAACTGCGGGACCTCCCGGTAGTGTCGACCGATGAGCAGTTTGCCCGCTACGGATTGCGCGTCCTGATCTAAACCGCGCCCGCGGTCAGGTCTTCCGAATCACCACGACCGTCTTTATGCCAATTCTCAACCCCTTCATCCTAGCCCCTTTGCTGCTGATATTGTTCCTCGCGGCGGGAACTTTGGTCTGGGCCGCCCTTTGGGGAATTGGCGTCTGGAAGAAGAAGCGGTGGGCGAAATGGACAGGTGGCGTCGGGCTTGGCGTTTCACTGGTCCTGATCACTCTGGTCGGCGGCTGCTACATGTGGATGTGGAGCCCGGTCAAGAACCCGCAGCGCGTGTTCCAAGCGGCCTTTGGGAAACCGCCGCCGCCGGGCGTCACCAATATTGTGGGCGAATCTAGTGGGTTTGGCGACTCGGCGGGCATCGTCATCCGGTTCAGCTGTGATGACGCCACCTTCCGGGCGCTCCTGCCCACGGTCATCGGCAAAATCAGTGAGGCCGAGTGGAGCCAATACGAATCCAGCCACGCACACGGGCGCGATTGGCCGAATCTGACAGGTGACGGCATCGAGCACTATTTGCATGAACACTCGTTTGAGAGTCGGAAACTAGGTCCACGCGGCTTTTCGAGTGAAGTGTATGCCATCGCCAGAAATCCGAGGACCGGTGAAGTCCAATTTTACTGGGACGGCATCGACTGAACCTTGACCAAACTCCTCTTCATCTGCAGCCGGAATGAGATCCGCAGCCTGACCGCGGAGCGGATGTTCGACGGTTCCGCGCGGTTTCAGGCCCGCTCGGCGGGCACGCAGCCGCAGGCACGGGTGCGCGTGACCGAGGGGCTCATCGGCTGGGCGGACATTGTTTTCGCGATGGAGAAGTCGCATGTCGCGAAGCTGCGCGAACGGTTTCCGGAGGCGCTGGCCGACAAGCGGTTGGTCTGCCTGCGCATTCCGGATGACTTCGTGTTCATGCAACCGGAACTGGTGGATGCCCTCACTGCGGCGCTGGCCGAAGAACTGGAAGACTGGCCCGATGCCGCCGACTAAGGCGACGCCGCACCGAACGGGGCGTTGGAGGTCAGATAGATAGCCAGCGTGTGGTTGTGCTCCCAGATGCGGCCAAGGCGACGCTGAATCGTCTGCTCCATGAATCCGGCCTCCACCTTCATGTGTTGGCCCAGCTTTCGTCCAAACCCGACAAAGGCGCGATTCTGGTCGAAGGTGTTGCCCTTCACCTCGGGACCGAAGTTGATGAACACCTCGTCCCAGGCGACCAGGTAGTTCTTCCCGTCCACTCCCAGCGGAAGCGTGGTCCGCAGCAGATAGCGAAACCGGTTTTCGTAGCGGTAGTTGCCCACCTCGAATCCACCGGCAAGCCCCGGCCGGAGTTCCGCGATGTTCCGCTGCTCCAAGCGCAACCGGTTGGCCCAGGTCAGCCCCAGCCACGGCACCGACAGCGTGACCTGCTCCCAGATCCGGTGCTCGGGGAAGTCATCCAGCGCGGGAAAGTCGCCGTAGGGATGGGTTTCGACGAAGCAATACCCTGCACTGAAGGCGACCCGGTCGTTGAGCGTGTAGTTGACGCCCGGCCGGATCAGCAACTGCTGCCAACCGTGGCCCCAGTCCGACCGGCGCACCTGCGCCTCAAGATGCGCTCCCCATCGGCTGCCAGCCACGGGGTGATCGCCTATGTAGCTGAACCAAGCATGGGCATTGTGATCGTTCTGGTCCGCTCCCTTGGCCGTCAGCCATACGCCGACCAGGATCATGATTCTCAAAAAGATGGCTGGATGAAATGTCATGACAAACTGCCCGACAACCTCGCGAACCGGGCGGGTGGATTCAATTCCACCTTCCGCCGAACTCACCTGCTCCTTTGGCCATCCAACCCATTCGGCGATTGGTGCGGAAACGATCCGGCAGCGGCTTGAGGGTTCAGGTGGTTTATCGGAACTTCCGTGGCAAACTGAAGGCTGCCGGCCTGAGCTAGCGCCCCGGGGTTTCGGAGCGGGCATCGAGAAAGCGCTTCAATTCGGAGGCCATGGTGCCGCCGAACCCCGGCACCTGTTCAAGGTCCTCAATGCGCGCGAGTCGAAGCCGCTGAATGGATCCAAAACGCTTCAGCAGCGCCTGCTTTCTGGCCTCGCCGATGCCGGGAAACTCATCGAGGACGCTCTCGCTGATCTTCTTCAGCCGGAGCTGGGCGTTGTAGGTGTTGGCAAAACGGTGCGATTCATCACGCACCCGCTGCAGCAGCTTCACCGCCTGATGGTCCAGTCCGAGCACGAGCGGCTCACTCCGCCCCGGCCGGTAGATCTCCTCGTTCTCCTTGGCGAGTCCGATGATGGGAATGTGCCCGAGTCCGAGCTTCCCGAGCTCCTCGCAGGCCGCGTTCAGCTGGCCCTTGCCACCGTCAATCAGGATCAGGTCCGGAAACTTCGGCTTGGTTGAGGCCCGCGGAACCCACGGTGCTTCCAGTTCCGTGTTGCTCGCCGAAAACGTGGCCTGCCCCGCCTCGTCGTCGGGGTCTTGGGTCACAGAAGACCGTTTGCCCAAGGCCAGCGGAGCCGCCGCGGCATCTGTCAGCGGGCAGACATTTCCTCCCCGCAGCACTTGGGTCACGTCGTTGACCGTCCGTTGCAACTCCGCGGGACTCGCCTCGCCTCCTTCATCACCATCACCGCCAGGACGCCCGCTCCGCACTTCCCGCAGCAGCCGCGAATAGCGTCGCCGGATGGTTTCCGCCATGCAGGCGAAGTCGTTCTGCTCAGTGACCGACTTCATCCGGAAGCGGCGGTAATTGGCGCGGTCCGGACGCGCGTGCCAGAAGCTCACCATCGACGCCACCATGAACGTGCCGCTGATGTTCGAGATGTCGAACCCCTCGATCCGCGCGGGTGGCGCCGGCAGGCCGAGCACCCGGGCCAGCTCCCGGAGGTCCGACTCGGGATTGATCGCCACGGGCAGCTTGTAGGGGATACGCTCGAACTTCTCCGTCTTCTGGACCGTGCGCTTCATGTCCTCGATCGCGTCGCGGAGCTGTGCCGCACGCTCGAATTCCAGCGCCCCGGCCGCCTTCTTCATTTCCGATTCGAGTTCCGCCCGGAGCTCGTCGGTCTGTCCCTGGAGGAATTCAATGCCGGCCCTGACCTGCTCCAGATACTGCTCGCGGGTGACATTGCCGATGCAGGGCGCGGTGCAGTGCTTGAGGTTGCCGAACAGGCAGTGCCGGTAGTCGCTCTCGGTGGGCGTGAGCGGACGGCAGCCGCGGAGATGGAATTTCCGGCGCATCAACGTGAGCGCCCGGCGCACCGAACCGCTGTGGGCGAAGGGGCCGAAATACACGCAGCCGTCGTCCTTGCGCAGGCGGGTGAGGGTGAAGCGCGGGATGGGGTCGTTGAGGTTGACCTTGAGCAGCAGGAACCGCTTGTCGTCGCGGAAATCGATGTTGAAGCGCGGGGTGAACTCCTTGATGAGCTTGCCTTCGAGCAGGAGGGATTCCGGCTCGGACTTCACCACGTGCCAGTCGAAGTCGTGGATGGCCTCGACGAGGGCATTGAACTTCAGATCCCAGCCCAGCCGCCGGGAGGGATGGAAGTATTGTGACACCCGCTTGCGCAGATCCCGGGCCTTGCCCACGTAGATCACCGAACCGAACCGGTCCTTGTGCAGGTAAACCCCGGGCCGGTGCGGCACCTGCGACAGCTTGTTGCGGATGTGATCGGATGCGGGCATTGAGGACTGTCCCTGCGGCATAGGGAGCTAGGTCAGGACTGCACGGTAAACATTTCGGGTTCACTCACGGGCTGTTAGGCGTGGAATTCCACAAGGCGCCAGCCGATTCCGGATGATTGGCTTCGGGCGCCCGAAGGCGAAACCACTGTGCGGAAACCCCAAATGGCAGCGAGAATCGGAACTGGAACTGGTTCTCCACCCGCTGAAACGCCGCCGGCGAAATCGCCGACCATTGGCGCGGAAGTGAAGGCTCCCGCGTGAATTCCAACGTCCAATCCTGCAGCTCTGCCGACCAGCGGAGGACGGTGGCATCCCCGTCGACCGACCAGCTGAGTCGCTCCGAAATCGGAGGCGTTGAAATCGCATCCTGCATCATCGCCTGGCCGGACGGACTGTAGGCCTGCAACGCCAGAAGGCTGGGTGTTTGGGCACCTCGCTGCACCAAGCGGAGACGATGAGGACCATCTGACAACCCCTGCACCAGCCGGACGCGCGTCCGCAGGTCTGCCGGCGGTTGTTGCCCCGGCAGCAGCGGATCGTGGTAATGGCGTTCGGTGCTCCAGACCGCCGAAAAACCCTCCGGCAACGGCTTTTGACCGGAAAAATGAACGGCCAAAGGAATCCAATGATCACCGCTCTCAATCACCACCCGTCCGGACCGGGACACGAAGCGTGCCGTGTTGGTGCCCTCGCCGTCCGGACCGGTGATCGAACCGCTGACCCGAAAGGAAAAGTTCAGTCCGCCGGCCGTCACGTTGAACGGCGTGAAGGTCCAGGTTTCCTCCTGCAACGGCGAAACGAAGCTTACCTGCGAGAGCGCAGGCCAGCCCGAGAAATGGCCCGGCGAGACCCGGCTGAACCCAAGGAGTTCCGGCCGTTCCCCGGCGCGCTTGCCGTCCACCCACACCTCGACCTCTCCATTCAGCGGCCCGGTCCACTTCGCCATGATGCTGCTGCCGGTGAAATCGCATTCCAGCACGCCGGACCGCCAGTAGGCATCCTGCCCCAGGGTCGCGGTTTTCACCCGCGGACTCCGATCCGGGTCCTCCGTCAAGGGGCCGGGGTGCAGGTAGGCCAACACGAATTCGGCCATCAGAAGGTTGCCGTCCGCGTTGGGATGAATGCCATCCGCCAGCAGCGCCGACGGGGAGACCCCATTGGTTCGGCAGTATGCCTTCCACGCATCGCGCACCCGGGCAACGCACGCACCATGGCGGTCGCAGTCCGCCGGCAAGCGGACGTAGTTTCGGTAGGGAATGACATCACGCGGCACCAGCTTGGCCGGGTCAACTTCCTCATCCATCGAGATGTCGAGGTGCAGGTGGTCCGACTGGACCAACACGTCCGCCACCGTGTGCTGCCGGAGCTGCCGGAGAAACAGATCGGTGCCGTTGTCGGTGCCGTAGGCGTGGAAGATCACGAGATCGGGCTGCAGCGGGATGAGATCGGCAACGACCGTGCGGGCCAGCGCCCAATCCTGGAATCCCGAGATGGCCCGGTTCTCGATCCGGAAATCCACGTGCGGATACAGCCGGCGCAGCTCATCCGCCACGGTCCGCCACCAGGTCCCGAGAGTGATGCTCTGTCCGTAGAAGACGATGTGCACGGGCTGACGGTGCGTGGCGGTGGCCGAATTGAGCAGCGAGCGCACCCGGCTGAGGCGGGCCAATTCCGCCTCCGTGGGGACCAGCGGAGCATGGGGCAGCACTGCTGCGTTGCCAAAGTTCGCGATCGCACACGTCAACCAGACGATTCCCAACCACAACGCTTTGCCGGCACGGGAAACCATGAAATTTCAGCTCTGGAACTGAAGCTCATGCAGACGACGGTAAGCGCCGTCCCGTGCGAGGAGCTCGTCGTGCCGGCCCGTTTCCACGATCCGGCCGCCGCTCATCACGACAATCAGGTCGGCCTTCTGGATGGTGGACAGACGGTGCGCGATGCACAGGGTGGTGCGGCCCTGCATCAGCCGTTCCAGCGCCGACTGCACGGCCCGCTCCGATTCGGTGTCGAGCGCGCTCGTGGCCTCGTCGAGGATCAGGATGGGGGCATCCCGGAGGATCGCCCGGCCAATTGCCAGTCGCTGGCGTTCACCGCCCGAAAGTTCGCTGCCCCGCTCGCCGATGTTTTCGTCGTAGCCGCCGGGTTTCCTGCGGATGAAGGCATCCGCATACGCGTGGCCGGCCGCCGCCTCGATTTCGGCATCGGTCGCCGACAGCCGCCCGTATCGCAGGTTGTTCCGGATGGTGTCGTTGAACAGCACGGTCTCCTGGGTGACCACCGCGATCTGGTCGCGCAGGTCACCGGACCGCACCTGCCGCAGGTCGATGCCGCCGATGCGGATGCCGCCCGAATCAGGATCGTAGAAGCGCAGCAGCAGGCTCGTCACCGTGGTCTTGCCGGAACCGCTGGCTCCCACGAGGGCCACCATCGTCCCCGGTTGGATCGTCAGTGAGAAATCCGTGAGCGCCGGCTTGCCCTCGTAGGCGAAGTTCACGCGTTGAAACTCGATGGCAGCACCGCGGGCGTTCAGCGGCCGGGCATCCGCCGGTTCCGCAATCTCCGGCCGCTCCTCGAGCAGGGAAAACAGCCGTTCGCCGGCGGCGCGCCCCTGTTCGAGAAAGCCCCAGAAGCGGCTGAGACCCTTCACGGGCGCATACAGGGAGAACAGCGCCCCCAAGAACGACGAAAAATCGCCCGCGGACGGCTTTTGGCTCTCCGGCAACCTCGCCACATAGGCCAGCAGCAGGCACACACCGCACGCGCCAAACGCCTCGATCAGCGGCCCCGGCAACTCCACCGCCCGGAAAAGGCGCATCAGCTGGCTGGCAATCCTTTGCGAGGTCTTTCCGAAACGCTCGGACAGGGCGGCTTCCAGATTGAACGCCTTCACCACGCGGATGCCGGTGAAGCTTTCCTGCATCTGGGAAGCGAGTTCGGCCGTCGCGGTCTGGGCCGCTTTCCAGGACTTCCGCGCCTTGCGCCCAAAGATGACGATGGGCAGCGCGATGAGCGGAAAGACTGCCAGCGAAATCAAGGTGAGGCGCGGCTGCAGCAGGATCAGGTAGGTCACGATGCCCGCGACGGTGAACGGTTCGCGGCTGAGCGTGGCAAACGACCAGATGATGGCGTTGGTGATCGCCTGAGTGTCCAAAGTGAGCCGCGATACCAGGTCACCCGTCTGCGTCTTCCCGAAATACCGCAGCGACAGGGTCTGGAGGTGGGCAAACAGCTTCACCCGCAGGTCGTGCACCACGTAGGTCGCGACCCATTGCAGAAAGTATTGGTTGAGAAAAAGGCCCAGCCCCCGCAGCAGCATCGCCACCGGCAGCAGGCCGATGATCCAGAGGAGGTAGGGGGATTTCGCATCCAGTCGGATGGCCGTGAAGGCCCGCAGCAGCGGCTCACGAAGTTCCGGCCAGCGCTCCAACTGCTTGAGGGTTTCGGTGCCTTCGGTCGGGAAGACCGCGTCAATCACCAGTTTCACCGCCAGCAACAGCAGGCCGCTGCCCAGCGCATAGGCGAGCCCCGCCACCACGCCCAGCCACAGCCGCCGCTGATGGGGACGGACGAACTGCCAGAGTTGCCGGAGGAATTGCGCCATGAATCGGTGACCTCAGTTTGGCCGCCGCCACCGTCCGGGAGCGAGCCTGAAAGGGATCCCCGCCCCGCATCATCCTGCCGCACAGTCCGCAGTTGCCGGCCACGCGTTCATCCACGCATTGTCCGCGCCCTGACGTGAGCGGCGGAGGCTATTTTCCCACGACCCATTGGACCCTGCTAGGCGACGCGGCGGACACCCGTCCGCCCGCCCAGTTCGAGGCCTTGGAATCGCTTTGCCGCGCCCACTGGTCCCCCGTGCACGCCTACGTCACCAGCCTCACCGGCTCGCCGGACCGGGCCGAGGATCTGACCCAGGGCTTCTTTGCACACCTGCTGGAAAAGGGCGCGCTGGCCGCTGCCCACCGGGAAAAGGGCCGCTTCCGCACGTTCCTGCTGACCAGCCTGCACAACCACCTGCACAACCAGCACAAGCACGCCCACCGCCTCAAGCGGAGCCCCGGCGAGGCGCCCGTTTCGTTCGATGAACTCACCGACGCCGAGTTCGATTCCCTGCGCCATGACGAGACGCCCGAACGGGAGTTTGAGCGGAAATGGGCCCGGGCCGTGGTCAACCGCGTGCTGGATCGGCTGAAGGCCGAATGCGAAGCCGCCGGCCAGGCCGCCCGCTTCGCCGTCTTCAAGCTGGTTCTGGCCGACGGCCCCCAGGCAGACGCGGCTTATGCCCAGTTGGCACAGCCACTCGGGCTGACGGAAGGCGCCTTCAAGATGGCGCTTCAGCGATTCCGCGGGCGCTACCGCGACCTGTTCCGCGAGGAAATCGCCAGCCAGGTCAGCGACCTGCGCGAAGTGGACGAGGAAATCCGGCACGTCCTCGCCATGCTCCGGGGCTGACCACCGGTCGTCTTCGCGGCCAAGTAATCCCGCTGGGGCGGCGCGGCCGCGCTGCCGGAATACGCCCCCGGGGGACCCGCCCACCCATTCCCCTGATTAACCCCACGGCCGCAGCGCCAGTGGGGCACGGATTCGCCCTTCCTCCCCCCAGCCTCCCCGGCGCCCCGCCCGAAAACAGATTTCACAAATCGTGTTACCGCCGGCGGCCGACGTTGTAGCAGCGACTGGAGGGACATTTTCCGGATCACCCAATCTGTGGAGGAGGCGGTGGCCGGGATACGTCACCCTCTTTGAGGATTTCCAGTCTATTGCCATGAATCTGCCTACCTTGCGCCCGGTCGTGGTTTCCCGTCGGCCCCGTGCCGCCGGCTTCCGGGCCGCCTGTCTCGCCCTCCTGTCGTGGTGCGCGCTTCCGGCCGCCCTGGTCCACGCGGACTCCCCCGCCCCGGCCAACCTCGCGCTGGGCGCGGCGAGCGGCGGCAAGACCCAGCACCTCACTTCCCCCGACCAGACCCCACAGGGCCTGGCCAAGTCCGACTGGGCCAGCATCCGCGCCGCCTACGAGGCGGGGCGGCACGCCTTCATGCCCACGGCGACGGGCTGGCAGGCGCGCAATCCGGGCCAGCAGTGGACCACGCGCTTCGACGGGCGCGGCTTCCTCTCCACCCCGCGCGAAGGGAGTTGGACGTGGGGCCTGGAGCTGAAGAGCTACGGTTTCGGCGCGGGCCAGCAGCCCGTGGGCGGCACGCCTGCCGTGAAGGCCGACGGCCAGCGGCTGACTTACCAGTGGGACGCGAACGTGCAGGAGTGGTGGGTGAACGACAAACGCGGGCTGGAACACGGCTTCACCGTGAAGGAACGGCCCGGACTCCGCGAGGTCTTGGACTGCGGCAGTCCTCTGCCGCTTTCGGAGGCGGGGGAAAAGCGCCAGGGGACTGGCGCACTCCAAGACGCTGGCGCGCCTTCCAAACCCCTCTCCTTCCTCCTCTCCACCCGCGGCGGCCTCAAGCCCGTCGTCAGCGCCGACGCCCTCGGCGTGCTCTTCCAGGACGCGGGCGGCGCGACGGTGGTGAACTACGCCGGCCTGAAGGTCTGGGACGCGGACGGCAAGGTGCTGCCCTCACGCTTCGAGGCGGCGGGCGGCGACACGGTGCGGCTGCTCGTGGAGGAGGCGGGGGCGCGGTATCCCCTCACCATTGATCCCATCGCCCAGCAGGCGTATGTAAAGATGAACAATCCGGGCACTCTCGGCTCGGGTGACCAGTTCGGCTACTCGGTGGCAGTGTCGGGCGACACGGTGGTCGTCGGGGCTTACTTTGAGGCCAGCAGCACGACGGGCATCAACAGCACGCCCAACGAGAGCGCCAGCGGTGCCGGCGCGGCCTACGTCTTCGTGCGCAGCGGCACGACATGGAGCCAGCAGGCGTATCTCAAGGCCAGCCAAGTCACCGCGGGTGACAACTTCGGCGTCTCGGTGGCGGTGTCGGGCGACACGGTGGTCGTCGGGGCGACCGGGGAGGACAGCAGCACGACGGGCATCAACAGCACGCCCAACGAGAGCGCCAGCGGTGCCGGCGCGGCCTACGTCTTCGTGCGCAGCGGCACGACGTGGAGCCAGCAGGCGTATCTGAAGGCCAGCCAAGTCACCGCGAGCGACCAGTTCGGCGTCTCGGTGGCGGTGTCGGGCGACACGGTGGTCGTCGGGGCGAACTTGGAGGACAGCAGCACGACGGGCATCAACAGCACGCCCAACGAGAGCGCCAGCCGGCCTACGTCTTCGTGCGCAGCGGCACGACGTGGAGCCAGCAGGCGTATCTGAAGGCCAGCCAGGTCACTGCGAGTGACGAGTTCGGCAGGTCGGTGGCGGTGTCGGGCGACACGGTGGTCGTCGGGGCGACCGGGGAGGACAGCGGCACGACGGGCATCAACAGCACGCCCAACGAACTCGCCAGCAATCCGGGGGCGGCCTACATTTTCACCCTCGCCGCGACGCCGGAAATCGCGGTGGAAGGCAACGCCACCGACCTCACCGATGGCGACCCTACCCCGGCTTTGGCCGACCACACCGACTTCGGCAGCGCCCTGACCGTGGGAGGCACCGTGACCCGCACCTTCACCGTGCGGAACACCGGCTCCGCCGCGCTGAACCTGACCGGCACGCCCCGGGTCGTGGTCGGCGGCACTCACGCCGCGGACTTCACCGTCACCGTCCAGCCATCCTCGCCGGTGGCAGACAGCGGCGGAACCACGACGTTCCAGGTCGCCTTCAATCCCAGCGCCGACGGCCTTCGCACCGCGACGTTGAGCCTGGCCAATGACGACAGCGACGAGAACCCGTTCGACTTCGCGGTCCAGGGCACCGGCCTCAACGCCGCGCCGGTGGCGGCCGGGGACGGCTTGAACCGCCCGAACACGACGACGGTGGCGAAGGTGCTCAAGGCCACGCTGCTGGCCAACGACACCGATGCGGACAGTGACCCGCTGACGCTCAGCGCCGTGGGCAACGCCCTGCCCGCCGGCGCGACGGTGACGATCACGGGCAACTTCGTGGTCTACACCGCCCCGGCGAACAACGCCGGCAACGGCAGCTTCGAATACACCCTCAGCGACGGCCCCGGCGGCAACACCGTCACCGGCACCGTCACGGTCACCGAGACCAGCACCTCGGGCGGTGGCAGCGGCACGCCCAACGACCTGACCCTCGTGCCGAGCGGCGATGACTTCGTGGTCACTTTCCTCGGCGTCCCGGGCGGCAGCTTCCGCGTGCAATACAGCACCGCCGGCCCACCCAACTACGACTGGCAGGAGTTCGCGCCCCAGGCCATCTACACCGCTGCTCCCAACGGCGTCTTCACCCACACCGACGTCAACCCGCCCGACCCCGTGCGCTTCTACCGCGCCGTGAGCAATCCGTGAGCCCTGAACACTGATTACTGACCACTGAAAACTTCCCGCCTATGAAACTGATCCGCACCACCGCCGCCGCCCTCCTGGCCGCCGGCACCGCCTCGGCCGCGCTGGTCACTGAGACCTACACACCGACGGTCGTCACCACGGCGATTGCCGACAACCAGCCGGTGCTCACCTCGTTCCTGCACAGCGTCACCAGTTCCGCGATCCTGTCGCTGAGCGAACTGACCATCAGCTTCGAGCTCCGCGGCACCGCTTCTGATACCGGCTGGGCCAGCGACATGTTTGCCTCGCTGCTCAAGAGCCCCGTGGGCGTCGCTCCCACCGTGAGCGATCCCTCCGCCGTGCTACTGAACCGCGTCGGCATCACCGGCAGCGACCCGCTCGGTTTCGGCTACGACGGCTGGCAAATCACCCTCCGGGACCAGGCGCCGGTCGGCGATCCGCCCCTCACCGACATCCATGCCGTGTCCCTCATCAGCGGAGTGCTCAACGGCACCTTCCAACCCGACGGCCGGGTGGGGGACGCCACGCTGGACCCGGCGCGCACGGCGCTGCTGTCGGCGTTCAACGGCGGCACTGGCAACGGCGACTGGCGCTTCAACCTCGGCGACCTCGCCGCTGGCGGAACCATGGAACTGGTGAGCTGGAGCTTCACCCTCACCGGCAACGACACCGTCTCCGCCGTCCCCGAAGCCGGCACCTGGGCAGCCGGTGTCGGGCTGGCGGCCGCGGCGGCCGGCGTCTGGCGACGTTCCCGGCGTTCGGTCTGAACGGCGGACTCCGCCTCCCGCGCAGTCGGAACGCGGACGGTCACGTCCGCGTGTCTTTTGGCGTCAGGACCGTGATGGTTCTGGGCGTCCGTCGCCGGAATCACAATTTCGGACGCACCCCTCTCCCCGGCCTTCTCCCCTCTGCCTCGATCGGGGAGAGAATTCACGAGCTGCGAAGGCTCGCGAGCTGTGCCCCTGAACCCGGGCGAAAACCCCGGGAGCACCGGCGGCGCGCCGGCCGCTTTCGCCCCCGGGTGCCGTCGTAACTCCGGCGCTCCCCGACCCGGTTCATGGGTAGGGGCGCACAACCAGAGGTCGCGGGCTTTTCGGGCCAACTCCTCTCCCCGGACCTCTGCTCTACTCCGCGTGCAGGAGAGGGAGATGGGAGCAGTGTCCTGATGCGCCCACGCGGTCGTGACCGTCCGCGCCCCTTCACTTGGCTCGTTCCGGCTTCGGATCGTTCGGCCCACCCGCGGCCGCCCCTGCTGAGCGAAACCAATTCCACCGTGTTACTTTTTCGTCCGGTCGTTGTAGCAGTCAGTAGAACCAACCTTCGCGATGAGCCGAGTTGCCCTCTCTTCCGTCCTGTTGACCGCGGCGCTGCCCGCTTTCGGAGCCACCGTCACCTACGTCGGCTACGACCTCACCACCAGCGGTGCCTGGCGCACGGCCGGCGTCTCCAAGCCACTGGATGCCGATGGCAACAACATCTACGGCAGCGCGGGTCACCTGCTGACCACCAGCCCTGGCGGCGCCCAGCTCAGCAACCCGGCCTACGCCTCGGTGATCAATCTGGTAAGCACGTTCTACAGCGGGCACGTCACCAGCCCCAACTACACCACCGTGGACAACCCGCTCGGCGGCTCGGTCAAGACCGGCATCTGGTATGCCTCGGGTGGTGTCACGTTGCAGGAACAGGACTTCGCCCGGATCACCGTGAGCCAGGCATCAAGCTTCCGGCTCGGGGTGCTGGTGGACGAGACGGACTTCACCGATATCTCGCCGAACGATCTCAGGGTGCGCCAGACGGCGGGGGGATCGGGCAACAGCGGGCTGATCTTCTCCTTCGTCGAGGCCAATCTGGATTCCGACTGGTATTTCTTCGACGTGACCGGCGCGCAGCCGGGCGACGAGTTTGTGATCTCCGGCACCAATGCCCGCAATGGCAGCGTTCCGCAGAATTCCAACGGCATCGGGGCCATCACGTTCGACAATGTGGCGGTGCCCGAAGCCTCCACCTGGGGTGCCCTCATTTTTGCCGGCACAACGCTGGCGTGGACCCGACTGAAAGCGCGCCGCTCCTCGATTGGATAGACCACCCCCATCAATTCCAGTCCCCGCGCCATCCTGGGTCTGGGTGCGTGCACGGTTTGGCGACGCCCTCGGCGTTCCCACTGGGGCAACGGCGCTCGACCGCCCGGAAGCTTCCGGCCCCAGCCCGGCCCGAAACGCCGACCACGCGGAGGTTCCTGTCGCCGGCTCCCCGGTTCCGCCAAGTCTCCCTGCATGTCCGCCACCTGTGTCCGTTGCCAGCGCCCGCTCGCGCCGGATGACACCCATGGGATGTGCGGAGCCTGCATGGCGGACAGCCTGTTCGGAGCCCTGGAAACGCCGCATTCGGAGGACTACCGCCCGGCCGGCCTCGCCGCCTACGAACTGTTGGAGGAAATTGCCCGGGGCGGAATGGGCATCGTGTATCGCGCCCGTCACCGGGGGCTGAACCGTTTGGTGGCGCTCAAGATCGTCCATGCTTCCGCCGGCACGCCCGGAGGCGGCGTGGACCGTCTGAAAACGGAGGCCGAACTTTCCGCGACGCTGGAGCATCCCCACATCGTGCCGGTTTACGATGTCGGCACCCGCGCGGCTCTGGCGTTGGACCAAACGGCGTCCGTTGGTGGTCGCCCTGGCCTTGCTGGCCGTCACCGCGGCCGGACTGGGCGTCACCGGCGTGTTCTGGCAATGGCGGCTCGCCGAGGCGGCCCGTCAGCTCGCCGAAATCCGGGCAACGGAGGCCAGCCAGGCCGAAGAGCGGGCCCGTTCAGGCGCCTACTTCGCCACCCTGGCCCAGGCGCTCTCCCTCCGGCAGCAAGGTGATCTCGGAAACGCCCGGCGCCTGCTGGATGGACTGGATCCGGCGCGCCGGGGATTCGAGTGGCGGCTGCTGCGCTGGCTTGCCCGCAGCGATGATGCCCGCCGCGCGGACCTGCTCGATTCCGATCCCCGTTGCCTGGCGTGGGAACCGGTCCGTGGCCGCCTCGCCGTGTTGGGCGCCGACCGCCGGCTGCGCTGGGTGGATCCCGCCACCGGCGTCCAGGAGCTTGGCCCGGCCGTTCCGCCCACGCCGGCGATCGAAGACCGGGAGATTCTCGGCCATGGATTTCACGCGCTGACGTTTGCTCCGAACGGACGTCATTTCGCCTGTTCCGACGGGGACATGTTGCTGGTGGTCGAGTCCGAGTCCGGCAAGCTGATTCACGCCGCCGGACGCCGCCATATCGGGGCGGTTTGGCTGGATGCCGACCGCCTGCTTTTCTCCGGCAACACCGTGTGGGCGGCAGCCAACGGCCAGCCCGGAGGAATCCTGGACTTGCGGACCGGCCAGCTGACTGCCCTGCCCCGCGGCATCTATGCACCATTGGCCCAAACTTCGGACCGCGCCCAAATCGCCTGGATACGCGAACGGGACAATCGCCTGCATATCGAAGTCCTGCCCACCGGCGAGGTAACCGCCCGGCTTGCGGACGATTCGCCGCCGACGCACGACGTAAGCCGATCAACCGGCTCGCCAGCGCTGCTGGCGTTTGGTCCCGACGCCACCTGCCTCGCCATGGCCACGGCGACCGAGGTCGGCAACCCTCGCGTCCTGGCCGTGGTGGACCTCCGGGACCAACGGCTGCTGTTCGCCCACGACGCCCAGGCGCAGATCAACCGCATCGCGTTCTCCCCGGATGGCGACCTGCTCTCGGTGGGCACTTCCGACACCGCCCTGCGGCAGTTTCGCTTCCGGCAGCCAGCCTCCGAAAGCCCGACCTATGATGACGACGCCTTTCCGGGGCTGGCGCAGACAGTCCCGGGAACCGGCCCCCGGTTTCCGCCGGACAATTTGTTGAGCCGATCCGCGCTCGGCGGGCAAGTCCAGTTCCGCCTCGGGCACGGCGAACGAATCCGGGATCTGGTGCAACTGCCGGGCAACGGGCCGTTGGCGACCCTTTCCGATGACCGAACCCTGCGCCTGTGGGCGCCTCCTGCGGAAACCTCATCGCACCGGATCGGTGGCGTGTGGACGTGGAATCGCTGGGAGCATCCCTGCATCTCCGCTGACGGACGCTTTGCACTTTATCGCGCCGACACCAACACGGCCTGGCTGAAATGGCACTATCCGCTGGCCGTTCGCCGGGACGGGAGCGCGGTGACCCGCGACGGCCAGAGCGGTGAAATCGTTTCGTGGTCGGCTCCCGGAGCGGCCGGCAAACCGCCCCAGCCCACTTGGAAGGTCCAGGGCATCCGCTCGCATCCGGGCTTCCCCTACACCGTGCGGGGAGCTCTCTCCGCCGACGAGCAGAAGCTGGTCGGGCTGATTCCCGGCAAACTGCTGACGGTGGACCTGGCCAACCGGACGGCCGCCGGCACCCGCGACCAGCGGATGCTGTATGGCCCCAGCGCGGTGAACTGCGTGGATCTTTCGCCGGATGGCCGAACGCTCGTGGTCACGGGCTTTATCGGCCGTCGGGCGCGGCTCTATCAGGTGGACGACCTGAAGGCGCCCTTCGTTCCCGTCGGCAGTGCCGCCGACTACGACACGGCGGTAGCCTTCCACCCGGATGGCCGCCGGTTGTTCGTCGGCAACGAGGATGGCTGGGTCCGGGTATTTGACCATGGCGGCCGCACTGAGCTTGCATCCGAAAGCTGGCGAGCCCAGGCCGGCCCGGTGACCGCGTTGGCCATTTCGGGTGATGGCCAGTTGATCGCGACGTCCGGTGATCGGACGATGATTTTTTGGGATGCCATTCCCGGAAATGGAGAGGCCCGCCGGGAACGACTCCGCGTGGGAGTCTCCGCTCCCCGCAATTGGATGCGCTTCACCGCCGACGGCACGGCCTTCTTCCACAGCGCCCCCGGACACGCTTTGGAAGCTTGGGAAGCGCCCTTCTGAGATCCGCCATCGCCGGCTGCCCCGTCCACTGACGCCGGGACCCATCCGACCGGAGCGGCGCTCATCGTCGCCGCCACACTCTCGCCGAAACCCCGCCCCAAACTCGGGCCAGTTCGGCACACCGAGGTCTGCATCTTGTGGCGTTGTGAATAACTCACCCCCATTAGTTGTGGGTTTGACCTTGCCCATCCGGGGGCCGGCTCCTTCAATCGAGTCCGCGATGTATCTCAAAAACCTCACTGCGCTCGGGTTCAAGTCGTTCGCCGACAAGACGTCGCTTAATTTTCAGCCGGGCATGACCGCCATCGTCGGCCCCAACGGCTGCGGCAAGTCCAATGTCTCGGACGCGATCCGTTGGGTGCTCGGAGAGCAATCGGCCAAAGCCCTTCGGGGTGGCGAAATGGCTGACGTTATCTTTAACGGAACCGACCATCGCAAACCGTTGGGCATGGCGGAGGTCAGCCTGACCATCGGCGACGTGGACGCGGACCACCTTCGCGCCGCCGGCATCGAGGTGGAATACAACGAGGTGACCGTCACCCGCCGGGTTTTCCGCGACGGCGGTTCGGAATACTTCATCAACAAGACCGGCTGCCGGCTCCGCGACATCCAGCAGCTGTTCGCCGGCACGGGCATGGGCAAGGCCAGTTACTCGGTCATGGCCCAGGGCAACATCACGCAGATCCTTTCCAGCAAGCCCGACGACCGCCGTCTGGTGTTCGAGGAAGCCGCCGGCATCACCAAGTTCAAGCAGCAGAAGAAGGAGGCGCTGCGGAAGCTGGAGAACACCGAGCAGAACCTCCTGCGCGTCGAGGACCTCATCAAGGAGGTGAAGCGCCAGATCGGTTCTCTCCAGCGTCAGGCCGGGAAGGCGCGCCGTTACAAGGCCATCGCGGCCGAGCTTCAGAACCTCGAAACCCAGCTCGCCCGGCATCAATTCGACGTGCTGCAGGAGGAGATCCAGTCCCGCGAAACCGAGCTGGGTCGTGCCAAGCTGGAACTCGAAGTTGGCCAGGATACGGTTCTGCGCCTGGAAGACGAGGTGCTCCAGCTCCGCACGCAGCTTTCGGAACTCGATCAGAGCATTTCCCTGCAGCAGCAGCGCGGGCTCGAACTCAAGGCCGAGGTGGACCGCAACCACAGCAAGATCGAGTTCAACGAACAGCGCCTGCACGAGCTGACCGAGCAGAACGAGCGGGCCCTGCATGACATTTCGCAGTCCGAGGAACGCCGCAGCATCGCCGAACAGGAACTCGAACTGGTCACCGCCAAGCTCACCGAATCGCAGGAACGCGTGCACGGACTGCGCGTCGCCTTGGCGGAGAAGCAGCAGGCGCTGAGCACGGTCGAACGCGACGTGTTCCAGAAGCAGGAGGCCCTGCGCGTCGCGCAGTCGCAGGCCTTCAGCGCCGCCCAGCAGGTGAGCCGGGCCCGCAATGAGATCAACCAGCTCGATCTCCAGAAGCAGGGCAACATCGTCCGTCTGGAAAAGCTCCACGCCGAACGGGCGTCGCTGACCGAGGAAAGCATCCGGCTCGATGCCCGCCTCGACGAATTCAAGCTCCAGGTCGAGACCGAGAAACTTCACGTCGCCACCAGCCGCGGCACGTTGGAGGAACGGCAGGCACGGCTCCGGGAAATCCAGCAGGAGCTCATCGCCGCCCAGCACGCCTTGGACGGCGTGGTCCGTCAGCAGGCTGAAAAGCGGAGCCGCCTGACCGTGCTGGAGCAGCTCGACACGCAGCATGAGGGTTTCAGCGCCGGCACGCTGGCCGCGCTCAAGCAATCGCAGGATGTCCTGGGTTCGCTGGCCGACAAACTCAAGGTGCCCTCGGAATACGTGGTGCCCGTCGAGGCCGCCCTGGGCCATTACCTCCAGCTCGTGCTGACGGAGCAGCCGGAATCGGCCACGGCGATCCTCGCGGACCTCACGGCCAACAAGAAGGGCCGCGCCAGCATCGCGGCGCTCGGATTGCGGCCGGTTCCGCCGGCTGCCGCTGCCGGTCTGGAGCAAATTGCCGGCGCCACGCGGACGCTCGCGGTCATCACGGCAGATGACGCCGTCCGGCCTTTGCTGGAAACCCTGCTCGCCACGTCGGTCATCGTGCCGGACCTCGCGACCGCCACCGCGGCGTTCCGCGACACGCAGGGCGCCTTCGATTTCGTAACGCTGGCCGGTGAACTTCTCACCCGGTCGGGTGTCTTCACGGGTGGATCGGGAAACGGTTCTGGGAAGGCACCGGCCAGCATCCTTGGGCGCAAGAATCAGATCGCGGAACTTCAGGCCGAGCTCGCCGCGCTGGCCGAGCAGGTCAACGAAGCCAGCCGCCAGAAGGGCGCCCTTCAGTCGGAGCAGACGACCCTGCAGGCCAGCTTGGAAGAGGCGCGCACCGAATTGCGCCAGGTCGAGGTGGCCATCGCTTCCCGCGAAGGCGAGTTCCGCGCCCTGGAGAACTCCAAGCGCACGCTCCATCACAAGCTGGAAACGGTCACCTACGAACTGGACACCCTCAGTGCCCACGAGGCGGAAGGCATCGAGAAGCGCAACCGTCTGGCCCAGCAGGTGACCGACTCCGAGTCCCTCGAACACGATGCCACCGCGCTCGTCGCCCAGCTCTCCGCCGAATTGGAGGAGCTGCGCAGCAGCCGTGACGGCGCGAATGCCGCAGTTTCCGAAGCCCGTGTCTCGCTGGCGACCGAGGAGCAGTTGCTCGCCAGCCACGGCCGGCAGCGTCCGCCGCTGGAGGCCCGCATCCGCGAACTCACCGGGCTCATTGACCGGCTCCATGCCGAGATGGGCGCATTTGGCGACCGCCGCGGCAACTTCGAGGCCGGCATCGCGCAAAGCCGCCGCGAAATAGAACGCCTCACGCAGGAACGCGAGACGCTGTCCGGCCAGATCGCCCAGCTCTTCGAGGAAAAGCGTTTCCAGGAGGGCGAAATCCACGCCCGCGAAGAACAGCTCCGCGAACGGCGCACGATGCTGAACTCGCTGCAAAGCCGGCGGGGCACGCTCGAGGTCGAACTCGCCCAGAAGACGATGTCCGTGCAGAACCTGCGCGAACGCATCCAGTCCAAATACCAGCTTAACCTCGAGGACATCCGCGGCGAGGGCATCAAGATCACCTTCGCTGACGAGGGCCCGGCCAAGGTCGAATCCGTATCGCTCGACGAAATGAATTCGGCCGGCCTCACGACCGATTGGGACGCCGTCCAGCTGCAGGTCACCGCGCTCCAGAAAAAGGTGGACGAGATGGGCCCGGTGAACCTCGTGGCCATCGAGGAATACGAGGAGACCGAGCAGCGCTACAACTTCCTCAACTCCCAATTCGAGGACCTGGTGAAGGCCAAGACCGAGCTCGTCGAGATCATCGGCCGGATCAACGGCGAGACGAAGACGATGTTCGTCGAGACGTTCGAAAAGATCCGCGACAACTTCCGCGCGATGTTCGTCGAACTGTTCGGCGGCGGTAAGGCCGACATCACCCTCGTCGAAGGCGAGGACCCGCTGGAAGCCGGCATCGACATCTACGCCCGTCCGCCCGGCAAACAGCTCCAAAGCATCACCCTGCTCTCCGGCGGTGAGCAGACCATGACCGCCGTGGCGCTGCTGTTCTCCATCTATCAGGTGAAGCCCTCGCCGTTCTGCGTGCTGGACGAGTTGGACGCCCCGCTCGACGAGTCGAACATCAACCGCTTCGTGAAGGTGCTGCACCGCTTCCTGGAACAGAGCCAGTTCATCGTCATCACGCACAACAAGCGCACCATCTCGATGGCCAACGTGCTTTATGGCGTCACCATGCAGGAACAGGGCGTCAGCCGGATCGTGAGCGTGAAGTTCAACAAGGCCGAAGGCGCGCCGGAGAACCGCACGGAGTCCCCCGCCCTGCCCCTGCCCGCCGCAGCGGTGGCCGAAACCTCCGGCGACCGGAACGCTCCCCCGGCCCCCGCTCCGGAAACTGCGCCGCGCGCCGTGGTTCCCGCCGAGGCGGAAGTGGTGATGGCGAAGTAGTGGACGCTGGGTTGCCAATTTTGCGCGGGCCGCCTGAACTACCCGCACGCTTGAATCCCGTCCCGCAATCTGAGGCCCCCGCAGACCAAGCCTCCACCCAGTCTGGGTGCTCGGGACGGCGGCTTTTCATCGTGACGATTATCGTTGTCGTCTCGCTGATGGTCGTTGGCGCGTGGCAGGTTTTGCTGAGGAAGTGGTCGCCACCCCTGCAAATTGCGCTTTGGTATCCGTTTGCGGTTCTGTGGGCACGCCTTCTGCGTTCGCCTGATCTCGCTTTCCTGTTCGCGGGGCTCCTCCAGTTCCCTGCGCTGGTAGCCGTTTTCTTGATGTGTGCCCGTCGCTGGAATGCCGCCCGGGCTTTGCTTACAATTCTGCTCCTTCACGGCGCCGGCGCCATCATCGCCTACCGGATCGCGGCGCGCTGACGCCCCCGCGAAGAACTCCACACTGGTCTTGGGGTCGGGGCCGGTTCACAAACGGCCCATGCAACTGGCCACCCAGCTCGCCCTGTTCCTCGACAACAAGCCCGGCACCCTGGCCCGCGTCTGCGAGGCGCTGGCGGAGGCCGGGGTCAACATCCTCGCGTTCTCCACCAGCGACACCGTGGACCATTCCGTGGTCCGCATGGTCGTCAGTGATCCGCACCGGGCGGTCGATGTCTTCGAGAAACGCGGCGCGCTCGTCGTCGAAAGCGACGTGCTGCTGGTGCCCGGCAACAACAAGCCCGGTTCGCTCGCCAACATCGCGCAGAAGCTGGCCGCCGCGAAGGTGAACATCGAATACGCCTACTGCGCCACCGCCCCCAACGCGAAGACGGGCCTGCTCGTGCTCCGCGCCAGCGACTGCAAGAAGGCGCTGAAGGTGCTCAACGCGTAGACCGAATCTCCGATCCGACGGAATTCGAGGTGCCTCCCCTTCGACCGTCGCCTACCCGACGTGACGAACGTCAGCGGGGAACAACCTTCGTCCCGCGGCAGTCAGTGGTCTGCCATTCGGCGAGAACATCGGTTCGTTGCCCTGACAGTGCCGGAGACGGCGCGCCTTACCTTACGACCACGGATACGCCTTTTTCCCGGGCTGCTACCCGCCGACAATCCGGCCGTCGGCCAATTCGATGGACCGTTCCGCACGACCGGCCACCCGGGAGTCATGCGTGCAGATCACGAGAGTGGTCCCGGCCTCTGCCCGCAACCGCAGCAGCAATTCCAGGATCTCGTCGCCCGTGCGGGAATCGAGGTTGCCCGTCGGTTCATCCGCGAGGATGAGCTGGGGGCGGTTGATCAGGCACCGGGCGATGGCGACCCGTTGTTGCTCGCCGCCGGACAGTTCAGCCGGCCGGTGTTCCAGACGCTCGCCCAAGCCTACTTTGCCCAGCAGGTCACGCGCGCGCTCGCGGGCTTCGGCCCAAGGCCGACGGGCCATTCTCGCCGGCAGCATGACGTTTTCGGTCGCGTCCAACTCGGGAAGCAGGTGATACGCCTGAAAGATGAAGCCGACCGCGGTGTTGCGGAACGACGTGAGTTCGCCGGCGCCCAAACGGCCCAGCTCCTGGCCGCACGCCCGGATTGAGCCGGCCTCGGGGCGGTCCAATCCGCCCAGCAGATGCAGGAGCGTGCTCTTGCCGGCTCCGGACGCCCCGCGCAGCGCGAGGAACTCGCCGGCTTTCACGGTCAGGTCCACGCCCCGGAGGACCTCCAGGCGGCGTTTCCCCATCTGATAGGCCTTGGTCAGGCCGTGGGCAACGATGATGGGGTCATTCATTGCGCAACGCCTCCACGGGTTGGAGCAGGGCCGCCCGGATGGCAGGGATGACGCCCGCCAGAATGCAGATGATCAGCGAACCGCCGCAGATGATGACCACATCGCTGGTCACCGTTTCCGCCGGCAGATCGCGGAACTGGTAAACGGCGGCCGGAAACAGGTCGAAGCCCACCTTTTCACTCATGAAGTGGAGGAAGTCATTGCGGTAGCGCAGCGCCACCAGCCCAAAGCCCAGGCCACTCAGGACACCCAGAACCCCGACGACGAGGCTCTGGCCCAAAAACAGCGTCGCGATCGAGGCGGGCGAACTCCCGAGCGCCTTGAGCACGCCGATCTCGCGGGTCTTCTGGACCACAAAGGTGATCAGGGCGCTCATGATGCCGAACGCGGCGACGATCACGATGAAGAAGAGGATGTAGAACATCATTGCCCGCTCGGTCCGCAGGGCGTCCAACATGACCCGGTTGTCGAGCAGCCAGGTGGTGACCCGATAGCGTCCGGAATATCGCTTCACCAGATCGGCCCGAACCCGTTCCGTGGTGGCTTCATCCGGATTCCGCAGCATCACCTTCAGCCCCTGCACGCCTTCGTCGAAGCCGCCGAGCTGCTGGGCGTCGGAAAGCGAGGTGACGATCAGACTGGTGTTGAGGTCGTTCAGGCCGAGATCAAGGACGCCCCGGACGAGGTAATCGGCGGCCAGCGATGCCTCCTCGCGCTTCTGCTTATACGCCTCGTGCATCTGGCGGAGGGCGGGCAGCGAATACACCGCCAGCCGGTCGCCAGGACGGAGGTTGTAGTCGCGGGCCAGTTCGGAACCGACGAGCAGGCTCTTGGGGGTGAGGCGGAATTCGCCGGTCGCGATCGAATTGGTGAGATTGCTGACCTTGGCTTCCAAGCGCGGATCGATGCCCCGGACCATCGCGCCAAAAGGAACCGGCTCGCCGTGTTCCGGCTGCGTCTCGAAGAGGACCTGGGTGTTGATGAAGGGGGCCACCCCGGTGACTTCAGGCAGGGCGGAGATCTCCTCCACCAGCTTGCGCCAGTCCGTGATCGCCTCGCCCGCGCCCAGGACCTGGACATGGGCTTGAAATCCCACCAGCCGGGAGCGCAGTTGACGGTCAAAGCCGGTCATCACCGACAACACGATGATCAGCACCGCCACCCCGAGGGTGACGCCGAGGATGCAGATCACGGTGATGATCGAGAAAAACGTCCGCTTGGGGCGCAAGTATCGCAGCGCGAGGGCGAACTCATAGGGCAACGGCGACATGCGTGCGGCGGACGTTAGGGAGCGGCGGTCGGTTTACAAGAGCGCGGCAAGCTTCGCCGACGCCCCGGACAGCAGCGGCTGACCGTGGGCGAACAGGGCGCGTTCAAACGACGGCAGATTCCTCAGCGACGACCGCAAGGCGCCCGCGTCGGCGCAGTATTTGTCCGGGAGCAATTCCAGCTGCCGGTCCGGCAGGTTGACGACCGCGTCACCGAACACGGCCAGCGACAGACCGGCATGATGGAACATCGTTTCCCCCGGCGCTCCTCCCGGCAACGCCCGCGCCTGCCAGCTATCCTGGTCGCGCCACGGCCGGATTTGGTGTTCGCCCGGAAACGGTTCCGGGGACGCACTCAGCACCGCCACGTCCAACAACTCCGCCCAATCCGCGCTGGCCCGCGCGTGGTTGCCGTTGGTCAGCACGATGCCACGGCAAGCCGCGGCGGACCGCAGACGGCTGGCCTCGGATTCCGCCAGCGGTATCGGATCAAACACCAGCAACCCATCGGCCGACGCCACCGCGTGCGACGTCAGCTCAACCTTGTGGAACGGGGAAAAGGCTGCCCAGCGGAAGATTCCCGGCGCGATTTCAGCGAACGACGAGGCGGTAGGCAGCGGTTCAGGCATGCGGATCCGAGGCTAGTTCAGCCCGACACCGGCAGCCAGCGGCGACGCCGAGCACAATTTGCCCGGCACCCGCGCTGAGGCGGCGATCATCCGGCAGGCTTTGCCCGGCGAACCGCCGCAAACCGGGACGAAGTTGCCGGTTGGGCTTCGCCAGCCACGGAAAAGGCCCGTTTTTCAACTCGGCACGGCCGTTGCTTTGGCCTCCGACGACCGAAGCGAAACCCGTCGCAAAGCTGCCATGAGCGTGAACCACTTCGATAGCCGTTGGGAAAAGGTCGTCCGCGACTTCCGCCAACTGTGCCTGCTGCGCCGCCAGGAACGGCAGGAGGAATCGGAGGCGATGATGCGGCAACAGTTGCCCAGCAGCATTTCCGAGTGGTCCCGGAACGATGCGGCGGACCCGGACGCGAAGCGGGCCCGTTTGGACACGATGTTCCAGCAGGAGCAGCGGCGCATGGATGACCTGTGGGTCATGAACGAACTGCTCAGCGCCCGCCTTCGCGAAGACTTTCTGCCAGTGGTGTGTTCCAGTGTGTGTGAAACAGTGGGTGTAGAACTCCGCCGGGCGGGGGTAGGCCGTGACAGCGGCGATGCCTCCGCCCGGTGGGAGCCTCGCCCCGCCTCTCGGCCGTCCTCCCGCAATCGCGTCGCGTTCGACGACATCCCCTCGGTTCTCGACCACCTGCTGAGCACCGGTTTCTCCGCCCCGCGCCGGGCGACCACCGCGCTCGCCGCCTGACCCTTTCGCCGCCTGTTCATCTCCCCAGTCCCTCATCTCCCAAGTGCCATGAATGCCACGCTTAACGTCCGGAATCCCCGGTTCACCAAACTCGACTCCACCACCGCGGTGACCAACGGCAAAGGCCGTTTTGACACCGGCGAACTCACCCCGCAGACGACCGAAAAGGCGATCCTCTACCTCGGCTTTGACTGGGGAACCAACAAGTCCTGCCTCAAGGCGGGCTACGCCGGAAAACCCGAGTTGGCGATCGAGGAGATCGTTCCGACCATCGTCGGCTACGCGAAGGAAGGCATCGTGGACGGCCTGCTGCCGGACAACGCCACCGTGCTCTACGGCCAGAAGGCGCTGCAGCACCGGCTGCATCTGAACCTCGTCCAGCCCATGGTGGATGGCGTGGTGAAGGATCTGCCAGCCGCCCGTGACTTCGCCCGCCATCTCCGCTCCCTGATCGCCACCCCGACCGGCACGGAGATCCGCGCCGTGATCGGCGTGCCGGCAAATGCCGATGCCCCGGCCCGCGAAAACGTCCGCCAGTGCGTCGCCGGCCTCTTTGACCGCGTGCTGCTGGTGCCGGAGCCGTTCCTCGCAGCGCTGGGATTCCGTGACGAAACCCGCCTGAGCGATACCAGCTACGTGGACCCGGTCCGCAACTCCCTCTTCGTGGACATCGGCGGCGGCACCACCGACGTCTGCCTGATCCAAGGCTACTACCCGACCGCCGATGACCAGGTGTCCTTGGCGTTCGCCGGTGACCGTGTGGACGGCCTCTTTTACGACGCCGTCCGCAAGACCTATCCCGACTGCGAGCTCTCGCCCATCAAGGTCCGCGAGCTGAAGGAGCAGTTCTCGTTCGTCGGCAAACCGTCCGGCCCCATCGTCGCGACCGTGATGGTCAACGGCAAAGCCCGCAAACTCGACATCACCGAACAGCTCGGGGTTGCCTGCGGCGAACTGCTGAACGTCATCTTCAACACCGTGAAGGAACTCATCTCGCGCGCCTCCTCGGACAGCGTGGGTGAACTCCTCCAGAACATCGTGCTCACCGGCGGCGGCAGCCGGATCCGCGGACTCGACGTGGAACTCCAGCGCCTGCTGTCCGAAGAGGGCTACGAACAGCCCTGCGTCCGGCTTGCGGGCGACCGCTACAAGGAGTTCGTCGCCCTGGGTGCCCTCAAGGCCGCCCGTCAGGCCCGCGAAAATCAGTGGCAGCAGGTGATCAAGTAATCCCCTTCCCAATTCCCCCGGTTCGAGTGGATCGGGGGCCTTCATAGCACTGAGCCAAGGCCTCACGGCCTTGGCTCAATGCGTTTTCCGCTCAAGTCGGCCGCGGAAACACCCGTTCTTCCGCTTGCGCCACTGCATGTCGGAACGTCCCACCAGCCAATCCCTGCACTACGAGTTCCGGTTCGCCGACGGCTCGGTGCGTTCGTTCGAGGTCTTGCTGCGTCTGCCGGACTTTCAGCTGGTTCCCGCCCCAGCGCCGGACGCCCCGGCCTGGACCCGGCTCGAAAACCACCAATGCCGGCACTGCCCGCTCCGCAGTCCGGACCACCCCCACTGCCCGGTAGCCCGGAACCTGGCCGGCGTGATCGAGATCTTCCGGGATTCCCTTTCCCACGAGCGGGCCGAGGTCACCGTCCGCACCGGCGCCCGGGAATACCGCAAGGAAGTGGCGTTGCAGTCAGGCCTCAGTTCGCTCATGGGCCTGGTCATGGTCACCAGCGGCTGTCCGATCATGGACCGGCTTCGTCCGATGGCCGCGACTCACCTGCCCTTTGCCACGCTGGAGGAGACGTTGCTCCGTTCCCTCAGCACCTATCTGCTCGCCCAGTTCTTCCGCCAGCGCCGCGGACTCAACCCGGACTGGACGCTGGCCCGGTTTGCCGACGTTTACGACGACGTCGCCACCCTGAACCGCTGCTTTCGCGACCGGCTCGCGACCATCGAGATGCGCGACGCCAACTCCAACGCGCTGATCCACCTCGACTGCTTCGCGGTCTTCGGCTCCATGGGCATCGAGGAGGAGGAATTGGCCCTTCTGGAACCGGTGTTCCGCGGCCACCTGACTTGAGCGCCTGCGAAAGGGCCGCCTTCGTCAGCCTTGGGCGTGGGCCGGATCCACCGGGGAACTTCCCCGAGATTGCTCCCGGTTCCCGACTCGCTCAGTCTCCGGCGCATGTCCGCTCCCGCTCATCCTATTTTCCTCACCGCCGGCGAAGGCCCCGCCTACTCGGCGGTCGGCGACGTTTACCGCTTTCTTGCCACCGGCGAACAGACCGGCGGCGCCTACGCGCTCTGCGAGGCCCGCGTGCTGCCCGGCGGCGGACCACCGCCCCACATCCATCACCGGGAGGACGAGTCGTTCTTCATCCTGGAGGGCGAAGTGACCTTCCTGTTGGGAGTCCGGAAGGTGGTCGCCAAGGCCGGCTCGTTCGTCCAGGGCCCCCGTGGGATTCCGCACGCCTTCAAGAACGAGAGCAGTTCACCGGCGCGGATGCTGGTCCATGTCTCCCCGTCGGGTTTCGAGCACTTCATGGCGGAGTTTGCAACTCCGGTGGAGTCGTTCGCGTCCCCACCGGTGCCGGTGACCCCGGCCGATATCGAGAAGCTGCTGGCGGTCGCACCCAAGTTCGGCATCGAGATTCTGCCGCCACCGCAGTAGAAGTTCTGCAATCGCCCCGGGAACGGCTACTTCGCTCCGTGGCTTTCCCGCAAATGGCGTCCGAGCAGATCCTCGCCGTAGTCGTTCTGCGGATCGCGGAACACCGAATGGATGTGATTGATCGGGCCATCCTTCCGCCCGGGAGCATGGTTGTTGTCGAACTCGATCAGCACGGCCGGACCGTGGATGCGGTAGTAATACGGATCGGTTGGGCCAATTGGACCCGCCCAGGCGAAGTGGACCTTGTCCCAGCCGGACTTGTTGATGCGATCCAACTGGTGTGTCGCGAGGTCAGGGCGGTAGTTCCGGACATATTCGTCAACCAGCGCCAGCAGCAGGGTTTTCTGCCGGTCATCCAGCTCGCTGAACGGCAAACCTTCGGGCTTGGTCAGTGCCTTGTCCTTTCCGGGACCGGTGAGCACGTCGGCCGGCGCCTGGGAGTTGATCAGCGCCCGCTTCCGTTGCTCCGGACGAAGGGAACGCATCAGGGCCAGGCCCTTGTCGTCCTCCGCGCCCAGCACCCGCCATCCCGCGTGCAGTCCGTCGCGAACCTCGTGCGGATCGGATCCCATGAACTGCGGGGTCATCGCCACCTGTTCGCCGGTGCAGCTGAAGTTCAAAGCCAGGTGATGGCCATCAAGCTGCCAGCCCCAGGGCTTTCCGTCCGACGGCTCGCCCAGAAACGACAGCCAGTAGTGGCGCAATCCGAACATCGGCTTTTCCTGTTTGTCCTGTCCGGAAAGATGCAGCAGCACCTCGTCGAGCTGCATGATGCCGCTGGCCTTGAGGTAGCCCTGGCTGCTCAGGCCGGCTTGCAGCAACTGGTGCGCCTTGATCCGTTGCGCCGGCGTGAGCTCGCCGATGGAGATCCCTTTCCGCGGATGAATCGTGTGCGGCAGATTGCTCCAGTCCTTTCGTTCCGGGTCGCCCGACGGGAATATCGCCACGCGCCGTTGCTCGGGTGTCAGCGACTCCAGAAATGCGGCCGCGGTCGCCCGCAGAACGGATGCGGTTTCCGCAGTGGCGGAAGGTGCATCGGCAGCAATGCCTCTTGATGTCAGGCCGGTGGCCAACAGCAATGCCCCGAGAAACGCGGAATGGAGATTCATGTGCGGTGAAGTCTGGGGTTTCGGCGGCTCACTCCATCGGTCCGATCAGTTCCACGAACGTGCCGTCAGGATCCTGCACCACCGCGAACATGGTCTTGCCGCCCAGCGGGATCGGGGTTTCACCGAGCAGCGGAACCTGATGTTCCTTCAGGCGGTCCAAAAACGGTTTGAGCGCCTTCACATTCAGCGTGATGTATTGCGGTCCCCGGCCGTCCTGGATGCGGGTCTTCTTGGCCGGGTTCGCCGCCTTGCCGAAGCTCATCAGTTTCCAGTCGGTCGCCGACTTGCTGTCACCCAGGCGGAGAATCGTGATGTCCACCGGAACGCCGCCGGTCAGGCCCGTCTTCTTGCCCATGTCGGCATTCACCGAAAATCCGCCCACCTTCTTCATGCCGATCACCTCGGTGTAGAACTTGAGTGACTTCTCCAGATCATCCACGACGACCCCGACGGAAATCGTGTCGCTGGAAAACTCATTGGTCTGGGCCCGGACCGAGGACAGCAGACTGCCCAGAACGACCATGGAGAACAGGAGGCGGAGAAATGGATTCATGGCGACGGCGGAAGCCTGAACTAGGCACGCGCCGCCGGTCACGGAAAACCGCGCCCTGAATCGACGGCGCCTGACCTGTTCACCATCACTTGCATCCACCGCATTTCCGGCTTTTCAAATGGCAGTCCGACCGATGCCCTGTCGCCATGGAACTTGACCTTGTCGGCGCCCACGCACACCGCGCCTACCAGATACTCGCTTCGCTGGTCACCCCGCGTCCGATCGCGTGGGTCACCACCGTCGGACCGGACGGCACGGTCAACGCCGCCCCGTTTAGCTTCTTCAACGTGCTCGGCGCCGAGCCTCCCATCGTCGGCTTCTGCCCGGCGGACCGGGACGACGGCACGCCGAAGGACACCGCCCGCAACGTCCGGCTGAATCACGAGTTCGTTGTGAACCTCGTGGACGAAGCGGTGGCGGACGCGATGAACCGAACTGCCGCCTCCCTGCCCTACGGCGTCAGCGAACTCGCCGGTCTGGGCCTTTCGACGTTGCCCTCCAGTGTCGTTAAACCGCCCCGGATCGCCGAGGCGCCGGCGAGTCTCGAATGCCAGGAGTGGGGCACGCTCCAGATCGGCGACAACCGGCTGGTGATCGGTCTTGTGAAACGGGTCCACGTGCGGGACGAATTCATCGACTCCAATTCCCTGCGCATTCTCGGCGACCGCCTGAAAACCGTCGGCCGCATGGCCGCACCCCACTGGTATTGCCGGACCACCAACCGCTTCGAAATGGTCCGCCCGGCCTGAAATCGAAGACATCGTTGGCGAATCCCATCGTCCCAAAGACCGGAAGCTCACCGCCTGTGTCCGACTCATCCCAGCTGAAAGAATGGTTCGACGAGGCCCGCTATCGCCGGCTGGCAGCGGACTTGGGAGGGGTCTTTCCCAAGGCCGATGTCGGGCGCTTCTTGGAGATCACCCTCACGGGTTTGTCTGAGCGGAGCCTGATGCAACGAATGCGCCGAACCACCAAGGCATTGCGGGCGGTGCTCCCCGGCAGGTTTCCGGCAGCTCTGGAAGTGCTGGATCATCTCGCCCCGCGCCTCGGTCACAGTTTCGTCGGCATCGTTCTTTCGGACTTCGTCGGCCAATATGGGCACGAACATTTCGAGGAATCCATGGCGGCCCTCCGGCGATTCACCCGTTTCGGCTCCGCTGAATTCGCCGTGCGGGAGTTCCTGCGCCGGGACCTTCGACGCACCCTGGAGCACATGAAGCGTTGGGCTGGCGATCCCGACGAACACGTCCGGCGACTGGCCAGCGAAGGCTGCCGGCCGCGTTTGCCATGGTCGTTCCGCCTGGACGAACTGATCGCGAATCCGGAGCCGGTCGCTCCGATCCTCGACCGCCTGCGGGCCGACTCCAGCCTTTATGTTCGCAAGTCCGTCGCCAACCATCTCAACGACCATTCCAAGGACAATGCCGACTGGGTTTTCGACCGCATCGGCCGGTGGGATCTCGGCGAGCCACGCACCGCGTGGATTGTTCGCCACGCCCTGCGGACGTTGATCAAGCAGGGCGATTCGAGGGCTCTGCGAGTCATCGGCGCAGATCGTCGCGCCGAAGTCGCCGACATCCGATTCGCCCTTTCCCCTCGAAGGCTTCACCTCGGTCAGCGGCTCACGCTGAATCTCCGCTTTCGCTCCGCCGCCCCCAAAGCGCAGAAGCTGGTGATCGACTACGCCATTCACTACGTGAAATCGGCAGGCGCCACCTCCCGCAAGGTGTTCAAGTGGAAGACCGCCGAAGTTGCCGCCGGTGAACCGGTGACATTGCGGCGAAGCCAAATGATCCGGGACTTCACGACCCGGAAGCACCGCGCGGGAACCCATCGGGTCGAAGTGCTGATCAATGGCGAGGTCAAGGCCCGGGCCGAGTTTGAACTGAGCTGCTGACTTCGCGGTCGGGCAGTTTTGGACGGTCTGCCGGCGGAACGCCCCTTGGCCGGATGCGCCGCTTCTGTCATTACACGCCCAATGTTTCCGCACTGCCTCGCTCGCCTGGCTCTCGTCCTAACCTTGGTGTTGCTGCCGGCAATTGGCGCGGCGTCAGAGCTGCGTGTGATGACGTTCAACCTCTGGCATGGTGGCGACGCCGGCAAGCAGCCCCTGTCCCAAAGCGCCGCGGTGATCCGTGCCGCCCAGGCTGACCTGGTGGGTTTTCAGGAGACCGGCGGCTTCGAGAAAGATGGCCGGCGTCCAAACCACGGCCGCGCGATTGCCGACCTGCTGGGCTGGCACTACTTCGCGCAGGGTGAGAGTCCGGGCATCGCCAGCCGATTTCCCATCGTCACCAACACTCCCGGCAAACACGGCATCGTCGTTCAGTTGCCGTCCGGACAACGTATCCACCACTTCAACGTCCATCTCATGCACACGCCGTATCAGCCGTATCAGCTGCTTGGCATTCCCTACGGTGACGGGCGTTTTGTGAAGACGGCCGACGAAGCGGTTGATGAAGCCAACAGGGCGCGCGGCGGCGAGGTTGCGGCGGCGTTGGCCGAACTCCGTCCGGTGCTGGCGGCCGCAACACCGGTGTTTCTGACCGGTGATTTCAATGAACCGTCTCATCTCGACTGGACCGCCCGCGCTGCTCAGACCGGGCGCCATCCGCTCGCGGTTTCCTATCCTTCGACACGGGCGTTCGTCAGCGCGGGCCTGCGCGATGCTTACCGGCTGCTTCACGCGGATGAAGTCGCCCATCCGGGCATTACTTGGACCCCGCTCACGAAGTCGGACGACCCCAAAGACCATCACGACCGCATCGACTTCGTGTTCTTCGCCGGCAGCGCGGTGACAGCGAGACGATGCCAAGTGGTGGGTGAAGCGGCCCCGGCAGCGGACATCGTGGTCACGCCCTGGCCATCCGACCACCGCGCGGTGGTGGGAACGTTTGAGCTCAAATAGTTCCCGCCTCTCTCTGCCGTGGCAGGCCCAGCTTCAGACAATCGGTTCCCAGAGGCAGGTGCCCGTTGGGTGGCATTTGCGCGCGAAACGGACTGGGGACGGAAGCTGAGGGTAAGGTTCGTCGCCGGAACACAGGCCTTGGAAGCGCATTTCTCCATCCAGCATCGCCGCTCCTGGGACCTGGATATCCGCGGGGAGTTGGCCGGGCAGCCATTTGAATGGACTGCGGAAGCACGCGCTTAAGTCGATGGAATAAAGCACAGGGCTTGGCCCGTGTTCGCAGGCACGTTTGCCCATACCGCTGGCAGCAGTGGCAGTTTCAAGGTCCGCAAGCGCGGCGGAGAACTGTTGGTCCTGAGCGTGTTGGGCTCTACCGAAGGTGTCACGGGAGTTCCCGAAGACCCTGCCAGTGTTGACTGCCCGGTGATCATTCACGGACTGCCCGACTGGGAGATCATATGCGAGCACCGCTCAATGATGGGGCCGACTCGGCTGGATTTGCAGGACATCCGTCGCGCCGGGTCGCCCAACGAATATGTGGGTCACTTGGTTGATCACCGCGGACCGGTGGGAACACAGCCGCCCGCCCTGGCAGTGTTCACGGCCTTGTTGCTGGTCGATGCATTCCTGATCCGCCGCCACTACCTGGCAGGTCCCAACTCCTGAAACCATGGACTGCTCCCGCGCCCGCACCCGTGATCCCCATGAATGGCTGGAGACCTGCCCGGACTTTTCCGCGCCGCTCGCGGAACAGGTCCACGACTGGATTCTCACCTGGGAACCGGACCTCGCCGAATGCATTCGCTGGCACATGCTCTGTTTCCGCGGCCGCAAACTCGTCTGCGGGCTCAGCGCGTGCCAGCGGCATCTGGGCGTCACGTTCTTCCGCGGCACCGAACTGGCCGACCCGGCCGGACTGTTCTCAGCCCAGGACGCCGGCAACACGAACATCCGCACCGTGCGGATCACCGGCCTTGAGTCGCTCAACCGACCGGCGCTGCAACGCCTGATCCACGCCGCCGTCGCCTTGGATGCCGCCGACATTCCGCCCACGCCCAAGGCCAAGCGGGACCCATTGCCCCTGCCGGACTTCTTCGCGGCCGCGCTGAAACAGCGGGGAAATCGCCGGGCGGCCGACGGGTTTTCCCAGCTCTCGCCGTCCTGCCAGCGGGAATATCTCGTCTGGCTTTCCTCGGCGAAGCGCCCCGAAACCCGCGCCGACCGCCTGAAACAAACGCTGGCAGCGCTCAAGTCGGGCCGCAGGTGGAGCGAGCGACACGCGTAACGCCTACAACTGGCGGCTCACTCCACCGCCAACGCGTGCTCCAGCAGTTGGGGAAGCTGGTCGAGCACCGCTGAATCGGCGGCCACGAGCCGCGCCCCTGCCTTCACGGCGTCGTTCTGCAGCTTCTTGTTCTTCAGGGCCGTGTAGCCGATCACCGGCACATGCGCGATGTCGGCATCCTGCTTCAGGTCGCGGATGACGCCGCAGAAATCACCGTGCCGCAGGGCCAGTTCGGCGAGGAGAATCATCGGTTTTTCGCGGCGGACGAGATCCAGAACATTGGCGGCGATGTTGACCGCCTGCACCCGCCACCCGAGGTCGGTGAGACGGTTCACAATCTGGCTGCCCGGCAGCAGCGACTCATGGAAGACGATGGCCAGCGGTTTCGTCACGGCGCGGGAGGTTGAGCCCGGGCCGGCGGAAGGCAAAAGATTTCCGGACCGATTGCGCAGCGGTCCCTGGCGGGGCCTCCCGATGCTTGCCTCGCCCCGGCCCAAGCGGGACAGTGCGGCCGCCCAATGAGCGAAATCCTGGTCATCGGCCACCGCAATCCGGACACCGATTCCATCTGTGCCGCCCTCGCCTACGCCGACTTCAAGCACCGGACGGGCCTGCGGAACGTCGTGGCCGCACGCTGCGGCGAGGTCAACGAACGCACCCAGTTCGTGCTGCGCTCGTTCAACGTGCCCGCCCCGATGTTCGTGGCCGATGTGTCGCCGAAGGTCCGGGACGTCATGCAGTCCAACGTGATCTCCGTGCCGCCGCGGACGACGGCGGTGGAGGCCTTGGCCGTGATGGACGAGCGGAACATCCGGGTGCTGCCCGTGCTCGACCACGACCGCCGCTGCCTCGGCCTCCTGTCCGTGTTCAAGGCCAGCAAGTTCCTCTTTCCCTCGCCCAACCGGATCTTTGACTCCCGGCGCGTCGTGGCCTCAATGCGCTCGCTGGCGCGCACCCTGACCGCGAAGATGATCTGCGCGTTCGAGCCGGACCGGGAGGAGGATCTCGTGCTGATGGTCGGCGCGATGAAGGCGGCCAGCTTCGCCAGCCGGCTGCCCAACTATGCCCCGGAAAAGATTCTGGTCGTTGTCGGCGACCGTGAGGACATCCAGCGCCTTGCGGTGGACGGCCGGGTTCGCGCCATCGTCGTGACCGGCGGCCTGGACATCTCCCCGGAGATCCGCGAACTGGCGAAGCGAAACGAGGTCACCCTGCTCCTTTGCCCGCATGATTCCGCCACCACCGCGATGCTGTGTCGCGCGGCCATCACCGTGGACCACGTGTTGCGGCAGGACTTCCTGACGTTCCGCGCCGACGAACGGCTTCGTGAGGTCCAGGCGGTCGCCGCGGAATCCAGCTTCCAGGCGTTCCCGGTGCTCGACGATGACGACCGGGTGGTCGGGATGCTCTCCAAGTCCGACTTCCTCAAGAAAGTGGACCGGCGCCTCATCCTCGTGGATCACAATGAGCTTTCCCAGGCCGTCCATGGTGCGGATCAGGTGGAGATCCTTGAGATCATCGACCATCACCGGATCGGTGCCTTCAGCACGAGCCAGCCCATTCTGTTCCGTAATGAACCCGTGGGCTCCACCAGCACCATCATCGCCGACGGCTACTGCCGCTACGGCGTGCCGCTCACGCCGAGCATCGCGGGACTGTTGCTCGCCGGACTCGTCAGCGATACGCTGAACCTGACGTCGCCGACCACCACGAAGCGGGACGCGGAAGTCCTGTCCTGGCTGGAGGAAAAGGCCGGCGTGAACGCCGCGGAATTCACCGCCAAGCTTTTCAACTCCGGCTCGGTGCTGGTTTCGCAGCCGCCGGAACGCGCCATCACCACGGACTGCAAGGAATACCTCGAGGACGGCCGCCGCTTCAGCGTCGCGCAGATCGAGGAACTGGGCTTCGACGTCTTCTGGAAGTCCCAGCCGGCGATTCGCCAGGCGCTCGAAGACTACCGGATCGCGAATGGCTACCTGTTCTCGGCGCTCTTCGTCACCGACGTTGGGGCGCAGAGTTCCCTGCTGCTCTTGGCCGGTCCCGAGAAGCTGATCGAGGCTGTAAAATATCCCGAGGCCGCCCCCGGAGTGTTTGAACTCGCCGGCATTGTCTCCCGGAAGAAGCAGCTCCTGCCCTACCTCACGGAGACGCTCCACCACGTCATTTCCACGGGCCTGCTCTGACCAAAGCCGTCACCGGTTACGGCGCACGAAGGTGCGCTCGCCCACCCAGCGGGTGTTGTGGCGGCGGTGCAGTTCATCGCTGGGGAACGCCGGGCGCTCCGCCTTCCCGTAGGTCTGGTCGTCCATCCCGGTCCACGGCAACGGACCGACCTCGGTGCCGCGTGCAACATGGTAATCCGCATCCTTGTCCCACCCGACGGTGAACAGGAAGTAGTCGCGCTGCATTCCTGCTGGCTTCGGCGGCAAGCGGTCGGCGGGAAACTTCAATGTAAGTTCGTCGCCGCCGGCGATCAGGGCCAGGCCATTGTCCCGCTCCGCAAGCAATTCGTTCACGGCCCCGTAGCGGGTCGCCCAGCCGGACGGAGTGATGTGCCACGCGGGAAACGGCTTCACCCGGTCGTAAACCGGCGTGAGCGGCTCCGTCCACGGCAGGTCGGCGAACTCGCTGTAGCCACGCCAGTGCAGGTCGGAGACCGCGGGCAACGTGGACTTCAGCGCCCCGCCAGCCAGCACTTCACGTTCGGTGAAGAGAGCGATCCGGTCCCAGTGGATCTCGAACGCCTGCGTCAGCCGCAGCCGACGGGTGCCGGACGGCAGCTTGCCGGTCAGGTCGGCAAGGACGGTCTTCGTCTTGCCCGCCGGTGCGCCGATGGTCGCCGCGACCTGTTGCCAGCCGGACGCCGTCTCCGCTTCCAGCGTAGGGAACGGGAACGGGAACTCCGGGTTGTGCGCCCCGGCGATGTTCGCCATGCCGCCGCCAAAGCGCAGCCAACCGGTCAGCGCCAGCACCAGCGGCCGCGCGGAATCCAGCGGGCCGAAGTCCAGCGTCACCCGGAACGGCTCCGCGAGCCCGCGATACTGCGGTCCGCGCACGACCGGCGGCGACACCTTCTGGCCGTCAGCCTCCTGCAGGGCCGCGGTGACCTCCACCGGTGACATCGCCAAATCCAATTGGGCGGCCCGCAGCGGAACCCGCCCGCCCAATTGCCACAGCTCATGCGGCAGAAACGGCTTCCCGGGCAGCAGCTTGCTGGTCGGATGCACCTCGGTTCCCGGCGGATGGTCCACTGCGAACAACCGCGCGGTATCGAGGTAAAGGATCTCCCGGAGCTCCTCGGTGATCTGGAGTTCGAACTGCCCCTGGCGCGGCCGGAAGTTCCGTTCGTTGCCCACCCAGACAAATTCCTCCGGGTCCGCCTCGATATATCGCCCCGGAGCGACCGGCAGTCCGAGCGGAGCGGCCCCCAACAGGTCCGTCACGAAGCGGTAGCGCTCGCCATCCCATGCGTAGAGGTAGGGACATGATCCTGTCGGCATCACCAACTCGAACACCACCAGCGGCTGCTGGCAGTCCACCTGCACCTCCGTCGTGTCCAGTTTCGTGTCGAACCACCGGGTGCTCACCGCGTCGAGTTGGCTGCGTTTGCCCACGCCGATCTCCACCGGCAGCGACTGCACCGTGCGCAGGCTCCGCCATCCCGCCGCCGTCAATTCGGTCTTCACGCCCAGACCACTCGTGTTCGAGCGGTTGCCGAGGAGGCGGAGCTTGAGCATGCCGTTCGCATTGCCGCCGTCGTTGCGGAGGAACTTAAGTCCGGCTCCAGCCACGTCCACGATGAAGTCGGTGTCGCAGTCGGCGTCGAAGTCCGCCGCCACCAATTGGCGGACGTCCGCGGTGGCAAGCGCCTGAAGCCCGAGTTCGCCGGTCGCCTCGTGGAATCCGCCGTTGCCGCGGTTGCGCCAAACCCGCACGCCATCCCCGCCCCAGCCCACCAAGTCGAGCCAGCCGTCATTGTCGTAATCCACGGCGCGGAGTCCGCGCAGCCGGTTGCCGCGCGCCGGCAGCTTCACGTGATCGCTGATGCCCGAGAAATGCAGTTCGAGCGACTTGTCCGTGGCCAGCGCGACATCCATGCGGAGATCATTGTTGAAGTCGCCCGTGGCCAGCGCATTCGCCACCGGCCAGTCCGGCGGCTGATTGGTGCCCACCAGCCCTTCGCCCCGGACATTGGAAATCACCACGGGAGCGGCTCCCGCCACGGTGAGCAGCAGGTCCGGCAGATCGTCATTGTTCCAGTCGTCCACGGTGATGCCTGTGACCTTGGCATTGCCGACCAACGGCAGCGCGGTCTTGCGCTCGCGGAACACGCCCGTGCCCAGGTTCGTCAGGTAGCGGAGCCCGCCGTCGGCATTCGCGGCGAGCAGTCCCAGCTTGCCGGTAAAGTCCAGGTCTCCCAGTCCGACCGCGGTCCCCTTCACCTCCCCGAGGCCGGCGATCCGGGTCGCGTCCATGAACAGCCCGTTCGTCGCGAACTTCAGCAGCATCGTCCCGTCGGGACCGCTCAGGACCACGTCCTCGTAGCGGTCAATCTGCACATCGCCCACCGCCACGGCCGTCGCGGAGTTCACCACCGGCCCCGTGACCGCCTGTCCACGGGCGGTAAACACGCCGTTCGAGTTCCAGAACACCTGATAACCTTCCGGCCCGCGCAGCATCAGGTCGTTCAGTCCGCGGCGATTGATGTCCAGCACCGCCACCGGTCCGGAGAGTTTGTCGGCCAGCCCGGCGAAGGCGCGGGCGGAATCGTCGGCGAACTTCACCGCCACCCCCTGCGGATCGGGCTGCTCCAGCGGGAACGGCGCCTTGATCTGGGTGTAGGCGCAGCGCTCGAACAGCGCCGGATTGTCCGCGTTGCCGACCTTGCCGCCGGCGAGTTGCTGATGTTTCTGGAGCAGTTCCGCGGCCTCGTCCCGCTGGCCGAGCCGCAGCAGGGCCTGGCTGAGCAGGTAATGGCTGGCGACGAAATGGACCGAGGTCTGGTTCGTCTCGAACTGGATCACCTCGCGAAACTGCGTCGCCGCCTCGTCGAACTGGTTCCAGCCCTGATACGCCCGGCCGAGCTGGAAGCTCACCGCGTTCTGGGTCGGATCGGCGTCCTTGGCGCGCTGCAGCGACTGCACGGCGTTCGAGAACTGGTTCTGGCGCAGTTGCGCGCAGCCGAGCACGAAGGCCGCGGCGGCGTTGCCCGCCTCGAAATGCAGCGTCTCCTGCGCATGCACCGCCGCCTGGTCCGCCTGTCCGGCCAGCAGGAATGCGTTCGCCAGATTGAGGTGCGCGTCCGGATTCGCGGGATTCAGCGCCAGCGCGGCCTGAAACGCCCCGATCGCCTTGGCCGGCTCATTCTGGTCGTAGAACGTCTTCCCCGACGCCATGGCCTGGTCAAAGACCTTGCTGCTGTTCGCGGCGCTCGCCGGTCCGCCGGCAGCCTCACGGGCAAGCCACCAGGCGCCGGCCAGGATCAGACCCACCAGCACAAAGATGCCGGCAACCATCCCGGCAGCCCCGGGACCACGACGTGAAGCGGACGAACTCATGAAACGAGGTCCACACCCGAACCGGCCGGCGACAATCGCCTCCCGTCAGCGTGGACGACGGACACGGTGCGGCCAAACCCGGCCAATCCAAGCGGAAATCGCCACCGGGACTGCCGCGCAGTGCCGACGGGCCAAAGGCCCGGCCCAGGCCAGCTTGGGGCAACGCCCGAAGAATCGGGGCAAATAACATCCCGGAGCGCTGAAAGCGCGACCCAGGGGGCTAGCTGCGTTTCCAACGCGTCCACCAAGGTCATCAGTTGCTCCACTTTGGCCACGATCCGGCGTGGTTCGGCGAGGGGTGAGAGCAAACTTGTCGTGTGGAACACGAGGGGCAAAGCCCCGGCCTCATTCCAGCCTGGGGCGACGCCCCAGGAATATCCCACAACACCGAAAAGGGCTGCAAGCCCCCCCATCGTTCAATCCCAAACATACGCCTCGTCATATTCCACCCCGTATTTTTTAAGGAACACCCGAAACTCATCCTGAAATGTGCGCGTGCGGTGGTGGTTTTCCTGGTCATTAATGTAGGCCAGCAGCGCATCCAAGTCCGACGGGCCGACCGAAAAACATCCGTAGCCGCGTTGCCACGAAAACGCTGCGAGGTCGGGCGATTGCGCTTTCAGCCATTTCGATGATGCCGTTTTCAATGTCTCCACCAATTTCGCGATGGTGATGGTGCGCGATAATCGAATCGCGAGGTGAACATGGTCGGCCGCGCCGCCGACGCGATATGCCTCGCAGTCAGCATTACGCGCGACGGTTGCGAGGTAGGCGTGGAGTTTCGGTCGCGTTTCGGAGTCGAGGAATGGGATGCGTTCTTTCGTGGAGAAGATGACGTGGACGATGACGAGGCTCAATGATTGCGGCATGGCGATGGCACGGGCTTTCAGCCCTTATGGTGTTCTCCGGCCTTTGACCTGGGGCGTTGCCCCAGGCTGGGATGAGGACGCGCCGTTGGCGCTGGGGACAAGGCCCGGCGGGGTGGTGAGTTCGGCGACGAGGGCGGAGAGGAGGTTCGCGGCGGTGGTGCGGGCGGTGGCGAGCTGGGTTTCCAGCGCGTCCACCAAGGCCATCCGTTCGTCCACTTTCGCCACGATCCGGCGTTGTTCGGCGAGGGGTGGTGACGCGAATGCCGGAGGGCCAAAGGCCCGGCCCAAGCCAGCCTGGGGCAACGCCCCAGGTATGGTCGTTGAAAAATCCCCCGAGCGCTGAAGGCGCGTTCCAAGGGTGCGAAAGGATTGCGGCGGGTTCACGGTTGGGCCGGGCTTTCAGCCCTTATTCGGTTTTGCGGGCGGTTTCCCAGGGCGTTGCCCTGGGCTGGTTTGGGGCGCGCCGTTGGCGCTGGGAACAAGGCCGGGCGTGGAGGTAAGCTCGGCGACGAGGGCGGAGAGGAGGTTCGCGGCGGTGGCGCGGGAGGCGGCGAGCTGCGTTTCCAACGCGTCCACCAAGGCCATCAGTTGCTCCACTTTGGCCACGGTCCGGCGTTGTTCGGCGAGGCGTGGAAGGCGCGGCGCCGGAGGGCCAAAGGCCCGGCCCATGCCAGCCTGGGGCACCGCCCCAGGATTCGAGGACCAAATTGCCACCGAGCCCTGAAGGGGCGGACCACCGACGGCCGGATTCCACGCACACGTTGTTCGATTGATCGTCGCCATGATATGGGCCGGGCTTTCAGCCCTTGTGGGATTTGTTGGCCGGTTTCCCAGGGCGTTGCCCTGGGCTGGTTTGGGGCGCGCCGTTGGCGCTGGGCGAGGCGGACGCAACGCCAGACGTGAGTTCGGCCACGAGGGCGGAGAGGAGGTTCGCGGCGGTGGCGCGGGAGGCGGCGAGCTGCGTTTCCAACGCGTCCACCAAGGCCATCAGTTGCTCCACTTTGGCCACGATCCGGCGTTGTTCGGCGAGGGGTGGGAGTGGAACCCAATACTTTTTGACGTTGTTCGCCGACAGGTTTGGCTGCGCGGAGCCATTGTCGAATTGGAAGATCTGTGCGCGCCCGAGTGGGCTGGTCAGGAAACGATATGCGTATCGTGGTTCGACTGCTGGAATGAGGCGGATGATTACCAGAGACGAAGCGACTGCGCCTTCTTCGTATTGCGTGATGATGGCCGTCTTTCCAAGCGTCGCGCCCCGCAGGCAATAAACCAAATCTCCCGGACGCACCTTGCCGCTCCGAAGTGAATCGAACTTCTTTCGAGAGATGAAATGCATCCATTCGGTGGAAAGCGTTCCATCGGGCTCAATGTGTCCTGTGTTAATCCACGCGACGCCTTCGGGAACATACTCAGCCTTGTTTGGGTAGTTCTTGCTTCTATCGCCGTTGATTAGCTCGCTGATTTGGCCCAACTGCACCCACTTCCAATTGGCGGGCAACTCGAAGGGAGCCTCTCGCTCGCCCTTGGACTTTGTGACGCGCGACAATGCGGGAACCTCCGCCGGTTCGTCGTTGGGGTCTTGGGGGACGAGTTTGCCTTGGACGGCGAGGGTGAGGATGGATTTGCGGAGGTCGGCGGGGGGGATGGCGTAGGACGGGTGGAAAATGAAATGGAGGTTGGCCGGGGTGGGCGCGTCGGCAAAGCGGGCCAGCGACGCGCGGGCGAGCGCGGTGTGCCGCGTCTCCCGTTCCTGCTGCTGCGCCTCCAGCCGATCACACAACGCCATCAACTCATCCACCTTCGCCACGATCCGCTTCTGCTCGGCGAGGGGTGGGAGGGGGAAATCAATCGCGGCCAAGTCGCCTTTATTGAATCCGGCTTGGGCCGAGCGGCTCGCTCCGGCGATCTCGGCCTGAAAGAAATCTGACTTCAGCACCCAGAAGGCGAATGGCGGAAGCAGGGCATCTTCGGGAAATATGAACTTCGCAAGCGCGACATTGTATGCGCCGTCCTGCGCCCAGAAGACTTTGCCAACGGAAGCGCCGTAGCGGCCGATGAGAATTTCGCCCTCACGGCAAAACCGATTTGTTGATTCCTTGGAAATGTAGACAGGGACCGGCCTCTCGCCGAGGTCGCGGATTTGGAACATTCGCACGTAGCCTGGCTTTGGTTCATCGCGAAACTGACTTTTGGGCGGCTGGTTCCCGCCTTGAATGTCGCAGAACTTCCCGAAGTTAAGGAGACGCCAGTTTGCCGGTAAAACGTCGGAAGATGGTTCGTCGGAGTATTTCGAATCAACTGACTCTTTCTTCAAGTCGCGGTCGGTCAGCTTTCCTTTCACCGCCAAGTCCAGCACCAGCTCGCGCATTTTCGCCACCGCATCGGGCGCGTCGGCGAACCGGTCGAACTTCTCGAAAAACGTTTCCAGCTTCATTGGGCGGTTCCCCCAGCCGCAACGCGGCGTCCCATACCAGCCCAGGGCAACGCCCTGGGTATGGCATCCACAAACGAACAAAGCCCTGAAAGGGCGACCCAATTCGCTCCTCGCACGCATCGAACCGCCACGCATCGCCATCCGTTGGCCCGCCCCTTCAGGGCTTGGGATCTTTGGGGAATGGTTTTCCTGGGGCGTTGCCCCAGGCTGGCATGGGACGCGCCGTTGGCGCTCAAAGGCCGGACCAACTCGCGCATCTTCGCCACCGCATCGGGCGCGTCGGCGAACTGGTCGAACTTCTCGAAAAACGTTTCCAGCTTCATTCGGCTGTCCCGGCGGTGGCGGTGAGGGCGTGGTGGAGTTCCTGTTTCAGCGCGGCGCGGGTGGCGGCGATTTGAGCGAGGAGCTTTTCGTATTCGGGCAGGAGGTGGTCCACGTCGCCGGGGCCGGTGTCGGGGTGGTGCGGGTTCTTGAGGTCGAGGTTGAAGTTGCCGGCCTTGATCTGATCAATGGAGACGCGCCAGGCCTGCTCGTTTTCCACCCGGGATTTGAAACCGTCTTTTTCATCGCCCCACCAGGCGCGTTCGGCCTCGAACTCCTCGATGCGGATCGGTTTGCCCTTGTTGTAGCTCTTGGCGCCGGGCGGATAGGGGTGCTCGTAATACCAGACGTGGGTGGTGGGCGCGCCCTTGGTGAAGAAGAGGAGGTTGGTGCGGATGGCGGTGTAGGGATTGAAGACGCCGTTGGGCAGGCGGACGATGGTGTGAAGGTTGCACTCGGTGAGGAGGGCTTCCTTGATGCGGGTCTTGACGCCTTCGCCGAAGAGCGTGCCGTCGGGCAAGACGAGGCCGGCGCGGCCGCCGGGCTTGAGCAGCTTCATGAGCAGCACGAGGAAGAGGTCGGCGGTCTCACGGGTGCGGAACTCGGCGGGGTAGTTGGACTCGATGCCGTCTTCCTCCATGCCGCCGAAGGGCGGGTTGGTGACGATGACGTCCACGCGCTCCTTCGGACCCCAGTCGCGCAGGGGGCGGGCGAGGGTGTTGTCGTGCCGGACGTTGGAGGGGACGTCGATGCCGTGAAGAAGAAGATTGGTCATGCACAGGACGTGCGGCAGGTGCTTTTTCTCGATGCCGGCGAAGCAGTCCTGGATGGTGCGTTGTGGGCCTCGGTCTTGGCCTGCTTGCGCAGATGCTCGATGGCGCAGACGAGGAAGCCGCCGGTGCCGCAGGCGGGGTCGAGGATGGTCTCGCCGAGGCGGGGGTTGACCTGCTCGACGATGAACTGGGTGACGGCGCGCGGGGTGTAGAACTCGCCGGCGTTGCCCGCGGACTGGAGGTCCTTGAGGAGCTTTTCGTAGATATCGCCGAACATGTGGCGATCATCGGAGGCGTTGAAGTCGATGCCGTTGATCTTGTTGATGACCTGGCGCATCAACGTGCCGTTCTTCATGTAGTTGTTGGCATCCTCGAAAGCCATGCGAATGAGGCCGGCGATCTTGTCGCCGCCGCCGGTCATGGCCTTGAGCTTCGGCAGGAGGGTGTTGTTGACGAAGTCGAGCAAGGCGTCGCCGGTGATGCCTTCGTCATCAGTGGCCCAGGTGGACCAGCGGAGGTGTTTGGGGAGCGGCGAGCGGTAATTGTCGCGGAGGAGCTCCATCTCCTTTTCGCGGTCGTCGAAGATCTTCAGGAAGAACATCCAGCCGAGCTGTTCGAGGCGCTGCGCGTCGCCGTAGGTGCCGGCGTCCTTGCGCATGATGTCCTGGATGGTTTTGACGAGGTTGGAGACGTTGGGCATGGGCTAGGAGGGACGCGGACTGGTGGTGACGGTGCGCACGGCGCGCACAGTATGGCCGGCGGCGAGGGTGTCGGCGATGAACTGAAGGAACCCGCCGGCGGGCCGGCAGGGAATCACATCGAAGGGGATGAGGTCGTCCTGGAAACGCACGAGGTTCTTCGTGTGCGCGTCGAAGATGCCGAGGTTGTCCTCGGCGCGGTAGTAGCCGCATTCGGTCACCTTTTCGAAGCCCAAGCGGGCGAACCACACGTCAATCTCGGGCTGCGTGACCGCCACGAGATCGAACCGGGGCTGGGAGGTGACGACGGCGAGGTCGTCGCCAAGGTCGAGGATGCCTTCGAGTTGGTTCAGGCCGGGAACGAGCTGGTTCTGGAGGTGGAGGCGTTCGAGGTATTCGAGCGGCGTGGCCTCCCAGAGGTGGAAGCGGCGGGCGTCCTGGCCGGACGACACCAGGGCGAGGTCGATGCCGGGGGCAAGGCCGAAGATGCCGTTGCGGGTGACCTTGAAATAGCGGTCGGTCGTTTCGTCGTGAAACAGGTCGTGCTCCTGGCCACCGCGGACGACCTTGGCCGGAAGATCAGCGGGATTCAGCAGCAGACCCAGACCTCGCGCCCATTCACGAAGGCCTTCCGTCTGCCGGGCGAGAGCGGGCGTCCCAGGTGCTGCGCCATCTGGCGATGGGCTTCCTCGGAGGTGAGCGAGCGCCGCGCCGACAAGATCCGCGCCATCTGCTCGGCGGAGAGCAGCGGCTTCACGGGCATCGCGTTGGAGGAGGTTGGCGGCATCGTCGGACATGGGAAGGCTACGCGGAGGACAGAGGTTGGCAACCCATCAGGCGGCGTGCTGGTAAAGGGCGGTTTCGAGATCGCGGACGGCTGCCAGATAGCCGTCGCGTCCGCCGAAGAGTTTCACGATTTCCATCGGGGTGCCGTGGGCGGTGAGCGGGTCCACCTTGAGGATTTCCAGTGACTCGACGCTTTTGAGGCCGCTGTCGGCGTATTTCTGGAGGAGGGCATCCAGAACGGCGCGGGCCTTGTCGCCATACTTCGCGAAGACGTCGCGCTTTTTCACCCGGTCGGCCCGCTCCTGGCGGGTGAGCGGCGGCGCATCGAAGGCGACATGGCAGACGAGGTCGAAGGCGTCGTAGTCGCGGCCGACCTGCTCGGCGAGCTCGTCGAAGAAGACGCCCTGCACGGCCAGCTCCGTGAGGATGGCCTGCTTCTTGTCGGCGTCGTGCCAGACCGTGAGGAACTGGTCGAGCGACGCGTAGGCCTTGCGGACGGTCTTGCGGGAGTAGTCCTTGAGCGATTCGGTGATCAGCTTGCCGTGTTCGTCGAGGTATTGGACGCGTTCCGTGGCGACCCGGACCTCGACGTTGTCCACGTAGTAGCGGGTTGGGGGCGGTCCCGCCGGGCCGTCCGGACCAGGGCCTGGGCCGTCCAGCCGATAGGGCGGCCCGTCGTCGCGCAGTCCGTCGTCGGTGACCGGCGGTTCGTCCGGCGGCACCACCGACTCTTCGTCGCCAGGCTCGTAGATCTGCACCGGGTCGCCGTCGAAGGCGGGATCGGCAAACAGGGCGGTGGCCCGTTTGAAGTCCATGATGGTGAAGAACAGCTTGTCGTAGTCCTCGTTGATGCGGGTGCCGCGCCCGATGATCTGCTTGAACTCGGTCATTGAGCCGATGCGCTTGTCGAGGACGATGAGGCGGCAGGTCTGCGCGTCCACGCCGGTGGACATGAGCTGCGAGGTGCAGGCGATGACCGGATAGGCGGATTCCGGATCAATGAAGTTGTCGAGCTGCCTCTTGCCCTCGTCATTGTCGCCGGTGATGCGCATCACGTAGCGCGGATTGGCGGCGGAGAGGTCGGCGTTGGCGTTGACGAGCGCCTGCCGCATCCGCTCCGCGTGGTCGATGTTCTCGCAGAAGACGATGGTCTTGGCGAAGCGGTCGGTGGCCCGGAGAAACTCGGTGATCTTGGCGGCCACGACCGCGGTGCGTTTTTCGAGGATCAGGTTCCGGTCGAAGTCGCGGTCGTTGTATTCGCGGTCCTCGATGACCTGGCCGAACTTGTCGGTCTGGCCGTCTTCCGGCCGCCAGCCATCGAGGTCCTTGTCGAGGCCGAGGCGGACAACCTTGTAGGGCGCCAGGAAGCCGTCGGCGATCCCCTGGCGCAGGGAGTAGGTGTATATGGGCTCGCCGAAGTATTCGATGTTGGAGACGTCCTTGGTCTCCTTGGGCGTGGCGGTGAGGCCGATCTGGGTGGCGGTGGTGAAGTATTCGAGCACCTGACGCCACGCGGCGTCGTCGGCCGCGCTGCCCCGGTGGCATTCGTCCACGATCACGAGGTCGAAGAACTCGCGGGAGAACTGCTTGTAGATGTTTCGCTCCTCCTCGGTGCCAGTGACCGCCTGGTAGAGGCAGAGGTAGATCTCGAACGACTTGTCCACCGTCCGGTTCGTAATCTTGGTCATCGCCGTGCCGAACGGCTTGAAGTCGTTCGTCTTGGTCTGGTCGGCGAGGATGTTGCGATCAACCAAGAATAGGATGCGTTTCTTCGCGCCTGACTTCCACAGGCGCCAGATGATCTGGAAGGCGGTGTAGGTCTTGCCCGTGCCGGTGGCCATCACGAGCAGGAGGCGGTTTTCCCCGCGGGCGATGGCCTCCACCGTGCGGTTGATGGCGGTGAGCTGGTAGTAACGCGGGGACTTCTGGGAACCGTCGTCGTAGTAGTCCTGGGTGGCGACCGCGGCCTGGGCGGCCGTGTAGCCCTTGGGGCCTGGTAGCGGTTCCACAGCTCCTCCGGCCCGGGAAACTGGTCCAGCGGGATCGCGCGGGTCACGGTGCCGCCCGTCGCCGTGCGGTCGTGCTCCAGGAAGGCGTCGCCGTTGCAGCTGTAGGCGAACGGGACGTCGAGGATTTCGGCGTATTCCAGCGCCTGCTGCGTGCCGGCGCCGACCGAGTGGTTGTTGTCCTTGGCCTCGATGACGGCGAGCGGCAGGTTCGGTTTGTAGGAGAGGAGGTAGTCGGCCTTCTTCGCCTCGCCGCGCATCACCATCTTGCCGCGCACGATGACCCGCCCCTTGGTGAAATAGGCCTCCTCCCGGATTTGCGTCATCAGGTTCCACTTGTCCCCGTTCGCGCCGACCAGGGCCGGCGTGATGAACTTGGTGCGGATGTCCGCCTCGGTGAGGAGTTTCTTGTTCATGTGGCGGCGGTGGCGCTGCGATCATTGAACCATGGCCGTCCCGGTTTACCGATCGTATTGGCCACCGGACTCGTGGCGGCCGAAGGCATGGGCTAACAACTCCGGAAGGTTACCGGGGCAAAGGGAGCGGTGCCAAGGGGTTTGGTGGTCCAGGAGGTTCGTCGGACGTTGCCTGACACTGACTTGGGAGCACGCTGGACCGCTCGCCGCGGTGCCGTCGGCTGCGAGACGGAGTCCCCTGCTCTCCGACCTGTCCCCCGGTCGCGGGCTTGCCGGCGGATGGCCTGGTGAGCGCAGGATGCGCCATGCGACCTTGGGTATTGGGATGCGTGGCCGGAGGGGCGGCGATGATGGCGGTGGCAGCGGAACCGCCGGGACGACTGGTATGGAGCGATGAGTTCGACCGGGGCGCGCAACCGGACCCGGCCAAATGGAAGTTCGATCTGGGTGGTCACGGCTGGGGCAACAATGAGCTCCAGAGCTACACGGACCGCACCAACAATGTCCGACTGGAGCACGGCTGCCTCGTGATTGAGGCCCATCGCGAGCCTTGGACCGGCTTGGACGGCAAGCCCCGCACGTTTACCTCCGCCCGCCTCAAGACCCAGGGCTTGGCCGAATGGACCTATGGCCGGATCGAGGCGCGGATCAAGGTGCCGCAGGGTCAGGGAATCTGGCCGGCGTTTTGGACCTTGGGGAGCCGCTTCAACGACGTCGGTTGGCCGGAGTGCGGCGAGATCGACATCATGGAAAACATCGGGCGCGAACCGACGACCGTTCACGGCACGGTCCACGGTCCCGGCTATGCGGGCGGCGAAGGCGTTGGCCGATCCTTTGGACTTCCGGCTGGCCGCCGCTTCAGCGACGACTTCCATGTGTTCGCCGTGGACTGGCGCCCCGATACGCTGACGTGGTCGGTGGATGGGACGAATTACTTCACGCTGACGCCGGACAAACTGCCGCCGGGCAGGGAGTGGGTTTTTGACCGGCCCCATTTCCTGCTGCTGAACTTTGCAGTCGGCGGCAACTGGCCCGGTGCACCTGATGGCACCACGGCGTTTCCGCAGCGGATGCTCGTGGATTACGTGCGGGTTTACGCGCCGGCGGCCCGGAACGCCGAGTGAAGTTCGCCCCGGGCCGCTTCATCGGTTAGGCTGAGGTTCATGGAAGCGCTGTTTGTCCGTCTCGTCGAAGAACTGGAGCGTCCACGTCCGCTGGGAGCGCAGGTGATCCGGCACCTGACCGATCATTACGACTTGGCGCGGGAAGACATCGCGCGGTTTCTCGACGAACGCCTGCCGTCGCTCGCGGAGGAGGAACTCGACCTCCTCCTGTCGCCGCTCTTCACGCCCAAGCTGACAGACCAGGCCCGCATCGCCGAAGTGCTCGGCGAAAAATCCCTGCCTGCCACCGAATGGCCGGACTGGATTCGACGGCTGCACGTGCGTCCAACCCTGGGTCAATTGGTGGACGACGGCGGCGAAGGCCATCGTTTCCCCTTGCAGCCGGTGACGCTGGAACGGTTCGTCCACCGCCTGCGTCTGGACGGGACGGTGTCCGTCGAGATCGCCGGCCTGATCCGGCATGGCTTCACGGAACTTGAACGTCCCCTGCTCTTCGCGGTGGCGCGCCGGGCGATCTGGAACAGCACCGCCCGCAACGAGGTTCTCCGCCGCCAACTGGCCGCACCCCATGACGCCGCCACGGTCTCCGCGGACGCGCTCGCGCTCCTGCGCCTGATGGAAACGGCGGAACCCGCGGACGCCGCCGACATCCTCAGTCGAATTCCCTCCTGGACGGAAACTTTGCGCCAGCAGATCGCCGAAGCAGGCCAGCCCAAAATGTTCTTCAACGAACAGGTCCGATATATGCACGGCGGCGGACGCGACCAGCGCAATCCCCCGCCTGACGCGACCGCAGCGAAACGGGCTGAACTGGAATTCCTGGGCCGACTGGAAGCGCTGCTGAGCGACTGAGCGGAGCGCGCCAAAGGCAGAACGCATCGGCCCGAAGCGCTGCTCTCAGAGCCGCGTGAATTTCATCCCGGTTCTAGCAGCGGCGTATTCGCGCGAGGTCGCTTAGTTCCGGCGGACGGCGCGGTAGAAGCGGACCTCGGCACCGGTAGGCCCGGAGTCCTTTACAAAGCCCGCGGTGCTCTCACCCGCGAAGCCGCCCACTGGCGACCAAGTGCTGAGGTCGCCGCTGATTTCGAGGTCGAATTCCCCGCCTTCCAGGAGGGCGTCGGCTTCCAGCGAAATCTGCACGGTGCCGTCCGGCAATGGATCCACTGCGATCAATCGTCCGCCCGGTGTAGCAGAAGCGGCAGCATCCTCATGGACCGGCAGCCCGAGCCCGTCGAACGACACCCGGCCGGTCAAACGTCCGGGATCCGCAGACGCGACAAAACTGATCTCCGGCCGGCTGCCTGAGAAAAACGGTCCCCAGCGCAGTGTCCGGCTGGCCGGCGACCAAGTGCCTCCGGCGGAAATGTCGGAGGGTTCGATTCCTTCCGGCAGGATTTCCTCGAGCGCAAATGCGCGCGAACCCGGCGCGGGATAGACGCGATACGACACCGTCACGCCGCCGGGCTTGGAAGCGAGCGCGGCCCGACTGCGCAGGGCGGTGCCGGCGAGCGGAAGGATATTCGCGTCGGCCTCGGCCGGAGCGGTCGGCAGGCCATTCGCCCAGTCGCGGGCCGAGCCCGCCGCCGCGACTTCGCGGTAGCTTTCACCGGCCTTCCACAGCGCCGCCGCCCTCGTCACGAAATCCATCGGAATGGGATTCGGGGCGACCGGCCAGGTCTGCTCGCGTTTCCACGCGGCCGCGTAGGCCGTGAGTTCGTTGGCGCTGATGGCATTGTCCGCAGGGTCAACGTCCGCCGGGTGCCGCCGATGGCCTTGCAGCAGGCGGTCGCCCGTGATGGGCGAGCTGACGCCGTCTGCGGACCCGACGCCCGAGAACTCCGCCTGCTCCACCGCCCGGTTCGGAATGATCTGGTAACTGAGCTCCCGCACGCTGCGGTCAAAGAAGGGGCCGAACTTCACCTTGCCGGTTGCAGGATCGAAAGAACCCCCGTCGCTCACCGCGACCACCGACCAATGCGGCGTGTCGGATCCGGGCGCGCCCGGCGTTGCGAGAGCAAACGGCGGAACTTCCTCGACGACCCACGCGGCGACGTCCGCTGCCGGAGTCGCGGTCAGTTGGACCGTGAACGCGGCGCCGGCCTGATACGTTTCCGGCAGATCGCGCCGCACGAACGAACGGGCGGTGCCCTCATCCTGCACCGTGACCGCCAGGGTGTCCGAAGTCACGGCGGAGCCATCCGCCCGCAGCGCCCGGGCCATCAGCCGGTGTTCGCCGACCGGGGCATTGTCCCAGCGGAACTGGTGTCCAATCTCAGCCCCCGGAACCGGCAGGCAGTTGGGGCAGCTGAAGACCGACTTGCCGATCACCGCACCGTCGGCAAGGAACTCGACCTCGGCGAGGATTCCGCCGGGCTGGATGGCGGTGACTTCCAGAACGATGGGTTGCCCCGCATTGAACCGGGCACCGTTGGCCGGCGATTTCCAGACGATCCGGCCGACCTCTCCTTGCGCGTTGACCTGGATTGCCGGCGATTTGACGGCCCGGTCGGTGAGGTCCTGGGCGACCAATTCATGGGTGCCGGGCGACAGTCGGACCGAGAAGTCGTGAGTCACCGTTTCGTCCGCGCCGGGTGCCCGGATGAAACGGATGTGCGATTCGGCAGCGGGAACTCCGTCCACCAGCAGAGCCACGTCGGTGAATCCGCCGAAACGCCCCGTCCCCGCCACCTTCACCGGGATGGGCACACCGGCCTCCACCTTCGCGCCATCCGCCGGCGACTGGATTGTGAGGGTGCCGACTTGGCCATCCAGCACCCGCACATTCACCGGCACGGTGGTCACCTTCTCGCCCGTCGAAAAAAGACCCACCGCCGTGAGCACATAGGCGCCCGGTTTGGCGGGCTTCCATTCGATGCGGTTGGCCAGGTCGCGGCCCGGAGGAATGAAACCGGCCATCAGGCACGCCACGCAGCTTTCGCCCACCTTCTCGCCGTTCGCGAAGAACTCCACCGCGGTCACCCACCCCCCCGGATGTTGTCCCACCGCTTCCACTGAAACCGTCGCGCCCTGGCGCACGATGGAGCCGTTCACCGGTGACGTGAGGACCAGCGTGGGCTCGGCGGTCTCGCCGATGCGGATCACCACGGGCTCGGCTGCCGCGGTCTGCCCGTCCGTGAAGCGGCCCACCGCCGTGAGCACCACGCTGCCGGCCCGGTTCGGCGTCCAGCTGATCTGGTTGTGCAGGGGGGCGCCGGGCGGGAGGATCGCATCAATGACGCAGGCGAGGCAGCTTTCGCCGATCTTCAGCCCGTTGGCGAAAAACTCGACCGTGTTGACGAAGCCGTTCGGGTCCACGCCCACCGTGTCGATGGGGATCGCCGCCCCGAGCTTGAAGGACGCGCCGTTGGTCGGACTCACGAAGGCCAAGGTCGGGGACTTCAGGTCACCGACGCGGATGACCACGGGCTCGGATTCCCACAGGTTGTTGGCAAACGTGAGCGCCTGCGCGGTGAGGCGATAAGTTCCCGCCGGAGGATTCGTCCATGCAAAGGTCGCTGACAAGGGCGCCCCCTCGACCGGGGGCAGACAGCGGCAGGTATCACAGCAGTAAGGCACCTCGCCAATGGGCCGGCCGTTCGCGAGGAAGATGATTCCGCCGACGGCGAACCCGGGCACGGTGGCGGTGGCGGACAGTTTTACCGTGGCTCCTGCCGGAAACTCCGTGCCGTCCACGGTCAGCACCACCTGTGCGGGATCGACGGCCCGGTCCCAGATTTCCACCGTGGCGGCAGCGGGCTCGCCGATCCGGTAAGTCGGCGGCACGGGCAGCAGTCCGCCACCGACCGTTTGGAGCGGCGAATCAATGAGCTGGACGATGACGGTCTCGGCACCTTCCGAAAGCGCATCGGCCACCGCCTCGAACGACAGTTCCCGTTCCGTTGCCCCGGCCGGAATGGTCACCGGCAGAAATACGGCGGCGGACATCGGGGTTACCACCGTGTCAACGCCGGTAACCGTCCAGCCATAATCTGCGCCCACCGCGGCGGAACCGGTCACCTGCAGCCAGCAGTCCACGGCGGCCCCCGGGGTTGCCCCGCCGCTCCGCCGCAGAATCACGCTGCCGGTTCTGCTTTTGAGGTCGCCGGTCTCGTAGGCCGGCGATTTTCCAGGACTGAGGGTAAGCACCGGCAGATTGGCCGTCGGGTCCGTGAGCTTGACCGGCACCGGCCAGGATTCGAGCGCCTTGCCCGCCGCATCCATCGCCCGGGCCCGGAGTGCGACCTCGCCCGGCGCGGTATCGGCTCCTGGAGTCCACGCAAATTCATGGACTCGCATCCGGCCCGGAATGTCGGCGTCGCGGGTCAGGATCTGCGACACGCCAATCATCGCGTCGCCGGCCAGAAATTCCACGCGGCGAATCGAGCCGGCCGGGTCCACGGCGAGGGCGCGCAGCGGGTGGGGCGATCCGATGGCAAGTTCGGCCCGCGCTTCGGGCGCGACCAGGATCACTTCCGCCAGTTCGGGAGAGCGGCGGTCCACGATCCAAAGGTCGGCGGCGGCGGGATTGCCCGCGAGATAAGGCGGCTCCGCTCCGACCACGGCGGGAATCGGCGGCGTGTAGATTTCGAACCGCAGCGACTCCGTTGGGGGCTCGGCCATGGCCAGCAGCCCGTCCCACGACGCGAACACCCCGACGACCAGTTTCGCCTGCCCCGCCGGAAAGGTGATGGAATCGCCGGTCAACTCGACGTCCGGTTGGGCGCAATCATCGCAGGGATTCAGCACGAACCGGTAGTCGGGACCGCGGCCGGCCACGCCGCTCACGCCAAAATGGACCGTCAGGTCGCCGCCGAGATCGCCGGTGCGTTCCAGCAGCAGTTCACCCCGGTTCATCCGATCCCCTTCGAGGGCATACGGCTGGATGGTGGTGGCAGTCACTGTCGGCAGCGCCGGGGCCACCACCACGTTGACAGAATCGGACTTCAGGACCGTGCCATCGGCAAGCACGGTGCGCGCCACCAGGGTCACCTCGCCGGCCGCGCCCGGTTTCCATTGCACCCGATGCGTCAGGGTCGTTCCCGCCACAGGCAGGGCACAGGGCCTCAGTGGGCACGGCTCGGCGTCGCACGGCGGACAGAAACTCACCACCGAGGTGCCGACCCGCTCGCCATTGGCAAAGAATTCCACCGTTTCAATCAGGCCCCGCGGATCGGTCGCATCGGCCACCAACTCCACCACCTGCTCCACCCGCAGGCGTTCGCCGGCGGTGGGCCGAACCAGCAGCAGCGACGCGGCCGGCTTGATCTGCCCGACCTGGATGCTGACCGGCGTGGAAACGCCTGGCAAATTGTCGGAGCCCACGCCCCGCACCCGCAGTTCATGGATCCCCAACGAAGCCTCCTTCCAGACCCATTCGTGCTGCACCGGGGTTCCCGGTGCGATCGGCACCAGCGTGAAGATTTCCGAGACGCCGATGACCTGCCCGTCCGCGAGGAATTCAAGCCGGGTGATTGCCCCGCCCGAGTCCACCGCGGTCGCCCGGATTGCGATCTCGGCGCCCAGCGCGAAGGATTCCCCCGCCGTCGGCTGCATGATCGTCAGTGAAACCCGTGATGGGTCCGGATCCACCGAAGTTCCCTGCGCCCACAGGCCAAGGCCGAAGCCGAGGGCCGTCACCCAAACGGCGAAACGCGCCAGTAAAGAGGTCATGTCAGTTCCTTGGTAAACGGAGATGCAAACCCGAGCATAGCCGGCGGCCGGTTTCGCGCCACCCCCAGGATGGCAAAAATCCAACCCGCCTGAGACCGGCGGCGAATCCCCGTCCGCCGGGCGACTGGAATCGCGGCGCACCGGTTGGGTTGAGGATTTCGGAGCATGCTCAACCCCAATGTCCGTCCACCGGAGCGGGTTGGATGCACCGAATGTTTCGAGTCGTCGCTCGCCGCCGACCCTGGGCGCCATTGCCGGACCAAGATCGTCGGAGGATGGCCTCACGGGACAGCAGGCAGATGGATCCCCTCGTCACGGCAGATTGGACACTTCAACCCGTCGTCTGGTCACCTCCGTGAATGAACTGGCTGGCCCATTTCGTCCTGTCGCCGGACGACGACCGAATCCGGCTCGGCAACTGGTTGCCGGACGTGATGTCGCGGTCCGAGTTGGCGGCGGTGAGCGATCCCTTCGTCCGCATCGGCATCGGATTGCATCAGCGCATCGACGAAACGACCGACCGCCATCCGGCCGTGGCGGCGGCCAAGGCCCTGCTTCCTGCCGGCACCCGACGATTCTCGGGCATCGTGCTCGACGTGTTTTGGGACCATTTTCTCACCCGGAATTTCGGGGTTCTCGCCGGTGAACCGGTATCGGAGTTCGTGCCCCGGGTCCTGGCGGGATTGCGGGCCCACGCGGAACCGCTTTCTGCTGAACTGCGCGACGTGTTGGGCCGGATGGATTCGGAGGGCTGGCTGCTGTCCTACGGCAGCCCGGCCGGCATCGAGCTGACGCTGGCCCGAATTTCCCGGCGGTTGTCCGGACGTGCCCGCGCCGAGTTTCAACCGGCCGCTGCCCGGTCCGCGCTGGAACGCGACTACCGGAAATACGAGGCGCACTTCGGTGAACTGTGGCCGGACTTGGTCCCGCTTGGGAAGGGAGACAGAAACCGAATGGCGTCCTCCACTTGATCTGAGGGGAGCCCTTACCAAATTGGGTCCGAACGGCAAAACGAACGCGCTGAGCGGGTCCGGTTCCATGAACAAACCGGCGGCCTCGTCAACGCTTCTCCGGCCAGTTCAGGTGGCGGCCGAGGAACTTGAACGTGCCCTGGCCATTGATCGAATGCGGTCCGTCGAAAAACTCGATCTCCGTCCGGTCGGCGAGGCCCAGCTTCACGTATTGGCGTCGGGTCCTGGCGTATTCGTAGGCAACCCATTCGTCCGGGGCGACGCCATCGTCGTGCCCCCGTTCCACCATGAACGGACGTGGAAGGATGAGCCACGAAAGCTCCGCGTAGTTGAACTGGTTCGCGAGGTTCCATTCCGGCATGTCGTATTCCGACGTCCAAAGGTAGCTGTAGGGGGACCGGGCGGACATGTTCTTCCAGATCCACTCGTTGTAGTCGGCGGAACAGATGCTCAGGCAGTAGCGATCCACCAGCACCGGCACCCGCATGGCCGTCTTGCCGCCGTAGCTCAGGCCGTAGAACGCGATCCGGGCCGGGTCCACGAACGGCTGGGCGGCCAGCCAATCCGTGATGACCTCATGCTGCCGGACGATGAACGACCACAGGGTGAGCCCCAGAGGTTGTGCCTTGCGCAGCACCTGGCGAAACGCGGTGTTGCCGATGTAGGGATTCTGCGGGGCAAACGTGACGTAGCCCTGCTCGGCCAGCTTCAGGCCGTATTGGTGGTAGAAGTGGCTGTTCACCGCCGGATCGGAGACGTCGCGGGGCCGGCCTTCGAGTCCGTGCTGGCAGACGACGACGGGACGCCGCGGCGGGTTGGCAAACCCGCGTTCCCGGGAGGGCGGACTTCCCAGTCCGCCGGGCACGCACAGGATGCCGAAGGCGAACACGTCCGGATGCACGTCGAGGACCACTTCGTAGCCGCGCACGCCGTTGGTCTCGAAGAGGAGCCGGGTGCGAGCGTTGGGTGGCAGCGACGCAGGCGGAATCATGCCGACGACCTCGTCCCGGAAGCGGTCGCGGAACGCCGCCGCGGAATTGGTGAACTTCGCCAGATTGCCGACGTCAGCCCGCTTCCACAGCTCGCGGCGCACGTATTCGCTCTCGCGCATGAGATGCTGGGTGTCCTCCAGAATCTGCAGGTATTGCCGCCGCTCCCGGGCAGAGGTGTTGGGAACATCCGGTCCGGCCGCGAGAGGAGCCTCCTTCAGTGGGCGGCGAACCAAGGTTCCTCCTGTCAGTTGCTGCAACGTGACGGCGGCGGTCAGTTCGGAGATCACCGCCGAAGCTCCCGGCTTCACGATGGCGATGTTTGGTTTCGCCACCGCCGGCAACCCGGCGCGGGCGCGCTCGATCTCCGCCAAGACCGCGGCTTCTTCCGGGCGCCAGAGCCGCCCGGGAGCTCCGCCGTGTTGGTCGGTGTGGGTCAATTCGGGATAGGCGCCCGCCTCCACGATCAGGGAACGCGGGGCGATAAGCCGGGCAACCTCCGCGTCGCCGAATCGCTCCAGCAGGGACCAGACATTCCGGTAGAGGGGCAACTCGGCATTCCGGTCCCCCAAACCGAAGGCGCCGCTCACGACCGACACATCGAACCGATCGTCCAAGGCCGCCGCGCAGAGGGCGAGCAAGCCGCCTTCCCCGTGGCCAACCAGGGCGAGTCGGTGACGAAGCCGCATGAGATCCGGGCCCCGCCGGGGAGTTTCTGGCGGCGACATCCAGTCCGCTGCCGCGAGCAGCTTCTGGATTTCGTAGCCCAGCGGATGCCGTCCCACCTCGTAGGCCGCACGCCAGAGCGTCTCGCGCTGACTGTGCTTCACAGACCGCACGCCGGGATTGCCCGCGAACTCGCTGCTTCGGCTGATGAGGGCCGGCACCAGAACCCGGCAGCCGGCTTCGGCGAAGCGCCGGGGAAACTGTTGGTCGTCAGGCACCCCTGGCACCAGGCCGATGGCCTGTTCAGGCGTCCAGTCACAGTCGGGCACGGCAATCACGTCGGCGGTGGGCGGAGCCTCGGGCACGAGCAGCAGGCCTTCGCCCTTCACTCCGCGGATCACATCCCATTCGACGGCAAACACGCGGTAGCCTGGGCCGGCGGCGAGCGGCCCCATCATGCCGGTGCCATTCGTGGCCGCCGAGCTGACCGTCCGCATTGCCGGCTGTTCACGGGCGTCAATGACTCCGAGGAGGCGGGCCAATGCAGGCCGGTTCGCGGTCTGGGCCCGCTCAAGGGCCTCAACCGGATTTGCCGGGTTGCGATACCAGAACCGTTCGCGTTGCGCCAGGAGCTGATCCGCATGCCGGTCCAGATAACGGTCAATCCCGCTCACCATGTCGGCGGCATGGTCGTTGGTGCCGGTGAGTGGCTGGGTGCCCGGCAGCGGTGTCTGGGCGACCAACGAAGCGGAAAGGCACAGCAGGGCAATCAGGCAACGACCGGGGAAGTGCATGGCGAATTCTGCTCCTCACTCAGCCGCTTGAGAAGCCCGCGGCACCGGGCCGCCCGGCGGAACGGTGTCTGGCGATCCGTAGCGCTTTCGGTAAGCTCGGCGGCGCCGTCATGCCGGACATCCTGCTCGCCACGCTCAACGCCAAGTTCATCCACGCGGCGTTCGGGCTGCGCTATCTGTTGGCGAATCTGGGTGAATTGCAGCCCCGGGCGGCCATCGCCGAGTTCGACATCAACCAGAAGCCCGTGGAGATCGCCGAGGTCATTCTCGCCCGTGATCCGCGGATCGTCGGCCTCGGGGTTTACATCTGGAACGTGCGGGCGACCACGGAAGTCATCGGCATCCTGAAGCGGGTGCGCCCGGACCTTGTCATCGTGCTCGGTGGCCCGGAAGTCAGCCATGAAACCGAGGAGCAGGAGATTGTCGCCTTGGCCGACCACGTCATCACCGGCGAAGCGGACCTGAAGTTCGCCGAAGTCTGCCACCATTTGCTGAACGGATCCAGCACTGCACGACCTCCGAAGATCGTGGCCGCCGAACTCCCGGACCTGAACCGGCTGGAACTGCCCTACGATCTCTACGACGCCCGCGACGTGGCGCACCGGGTGATTTACGTCGAGGCGTCCCGGGGCTGCCCCTTCACCTGCGAGTTTTGCCTGTCGTCGCTGGACATCCCCGTGCGCCAGTTCCCGCTCGACCGCTTTCTCGGCGCGATGCAGCGGCTGCTCGACCGCGGGGTGAACCAGTTCAAGTTCGTGGACCGCACCTTCAACCTGCATCTCCCCACCAGCACGGCGATCCTCCGCTTCTTCCTCGAACGCCTGCGGCCGGGACTGTTCATCCACTTCGAGATGGTGCCGGACCGCTTGCCGGAAGCGCTGCGGGAGCTGATCGCCCGATTTCCAGCGGGCGCGCTTCAGTTCGAAGTGGGCGTGCAGACGCTGAATCCCGACGTCGAACAGCTCATCAGCCGCCGCCAGAACCAGGCGAAGATGGAGGAGAACTTCCGCTGGCTGCGGGCCCACAGCGGCGTCCACATCCACGCGGACCTGATTGCGGGGTTGCCGGGGGAAACGCTGGAAAGTTTCGGGGTCGGCTTTGACCGGCTGCTCGCCCTCGGCCCGCAGGAGATTCAGATGGGGATCCTCAAGCGTCTGCGCGGCACGCCGATCATCCGGCACGATGCGGAATGGGGCATGACCTACTCCCCCCTGCCTCCCTACGAGGTGCTGCGGACGTCGCACCTCGATTTCGCGTCGTTGGCCCGGGTGCGGCGGCTGGCCAGTTTCTGGGACATCTACGGCAACAGCGGAAACTTCCGAGAATCCTTGCCGTTGCTCTGGCGGGCCAAAGTCGGCTCCCCGTCCGGATCGCCGTTCGCCAGTCTTCTCGCCTTCAGCGATTGGCTGCACGATCGGGGCGTCAAGACGAGCGGCATCGCCCTCGTGCGCCAGTTCGAGCTGCTGTGGGAATACTTCACTACCGTCACCGGCCTCGCCGCCGAAGAAGTCCGGACCTTCCTCGGCGCAGACTACCGACGAGGCGGCCGGAGCGACGTTCCGAATTGGCTGCGGGAAACCGCCATGGCCGAAGCACCAGCCCCGGCCAACTCCCGCGCCCCCAGGCGGCAGGCTCGTCACCTCGCCCCCGGCGCCCCGCACGCTCCTGTCGCTACTTGAGCGTCACCCAACAGGCGACCGGAAAGTGGTCGCTGGGCCACTGGTCGCCCTGTTTGAACAGCACGATCTCAGCGGCCCGGGTGCTGACCGGTCCCCGGCTGAGAATCCAATCGATGCGCTTCCCCTGGCGGCGGAGCGGTTCAAAATTGTTGAACGAATTGGCGTCCTCGTTGTGGCGTTCCTGCGCGGCGAACCACGTATCGCTCAAGCCACCCTCCTTCACGAGCAGGTCGTAGGCGGGGTTCTCGGTCGCGTAGGCATTGAAGTCACCGACCAGGAATAGCGGCGAATCCGCCTTGGCCTTGGCAAGGCGTTCACGGATCAGCACCGCCGACTTTTCGCGCGCGGTCTGGATCTGATGATCGAGGTGCGTGTTCCAGAAGTAGAATTCCCGGCCGGTCCGCCGGTCCTTGAAGCGCACCCAGGTCACCATCCGGCGGTTGGTGTTGCCCCACGTCGTGGAACCGATGACTTCCGGCGTGTCGCTGAGCCAGAAGTGGTCGAACTCCAGCGGTTCGAACCGGTCCCGGCGATAAAAGATCGCCATGAACTCCCCGCGGCTGCCGCCGTCGCGTCCGGTGCCGATCCAATCGTAGCCCGGCTGGTCCGCGGCGATGTCACGGAGCTGGTGATAGACGCCCTCCTGCGTGCCCATCACGTCGGGCGCATACTCGTCGAGCAGCGCCTTGACGATGGGGCGGCGATCCGGCCAGGCGTTCGGTTTCTGCGTGCTCGCGTAACGGAGGTTGTAGGTCATCACCAACAACTCGTCTGCGCTCGCCCGAACCGGTGCGGCCGACGTGCCGGTGGAAGCCAGCCCCGCGGCGGCGGTGGCGACGACAAGGCGGCCCAAAAACTGACGACGGGAATTCATGGGCGAAAGGTGCAACCCCGAAACGGCCGACGGCAAGTCACCCGTTTTAGAAACGAACGGTCAATCCGCCGGCCCGTCCGGTTCAGTAGCCGATGAGTGCGCGGACCGGATGACCGGCCAACTTGCTGCGGCCTTCGAGGAACTTGAGCTCGATGAGAAAATCAAAGCCGACGACGTGGGCGCCCAGTTTTTCCAGCAGCCGCATCGCCGCGGCCGCCGTGCCGCCCGTCGCGAGGAGGTCGTCCACCAGCAGGACGCGCTCGCCCGGCTTCACGGCATCGACATGGACGGCGACCGTCGCGGAACCGTATTCGAGATCGTAGCTCTGCTCATGGGTGTTCCACGGCAGCTTGCCTTTCTTGCGCACCGGGACGAAACCCGCGCCCAGCTTTGTCGCGGCCACCGCCCCGAAGATGAATCCGCGGGCATCGATGCCGACCACTTTGTCCACCCGCGAGTTCCGGTAAGGCTCCACCAGCAGGTTCATGGCTCCGTCGAACAGCCGACCATCGGCGAGGACGGGCGTGATGTCCTTGAACTGGATTCCTGGCTTCGGGAAATCCGGCACATTGCGGATGGCGGCGGCAATCTCGGCGATGGTGACTGGGTTCATGGCGTGAAAATGTCGCGGTGGTTTTGGGGAAGACCTCCGCCTCCGGCAAGCCTGCAAACCGGTGTTCGCGGCAGAATCCGGATCGCGCACCGAAGTCCTTCCGCCTAGCTTGCCCGCGGTGCATCCGCTCGTCGAACAGGTCCGCGACACTCTCGATCGGCACCGGCTCTGGCCGGCGTCGGGACCGCTGCTCGTCGCGGTTTCCGGCGGGCTCGACTCCGTGGTCCTGCTCCATCTGCTGAGCCAACTCGCACCGCGGGCCGGCGTGCCGCTTTGTGTCGCCCATGCCCATCACGGCCTTCGCCCCGAAGCAGACGGTGACTCTGAGTTCGTCGCCACCCTCGCCCGCGCCGCCGAGATTCCGGTGGTGACCGAACGGCTGCCGGTCCGGGCCAGGCTCGCGGTTTCGGATGAGTCCCTCGAGATGACCGCGCGGCGCTTGCGGCATGCGTTTCTCGCGCGGGCGGCCACGGAGCTCAATGCTCAGCGGGTTGCCCTCGCCCACCATGCCGGGGACCAGGCAGAGCTGTTCCTCCTCCGGTTGCTGCGCGGCACCGGCGGCTCCGGCTTGGGCGGCATGCGGCTCCTAACTCCTTCACCGGCTGATGGCCGCATCAGCCTCGTGCGTCCGTTGCTGGGCATCTCGGCTCAGTCGCTGCGGGACTATGCTTCCGAGCTCGGGCTTGCCCATCGGGAGGACTCGTCGAATGCGGACCTTCGCATTCCCCGGAATCGCGTGCGGCACCAACTTCTTCCGCTCCTCCGCGCGGAGTATTCGCCGGCGATCGATTCCCTGCTGCTACGAACCGGCGAACTGGCCGGCGCCGACGCGGACTTTGTCCAGGCGGAAGCCCGGCGTTGGCGCACCGCCCGCCGGCGAAAGCGTTTCGAACTCCTGCACCCGGCGCTGCAACGGGCCATTCTCCGGGAACAGTTGTGGGACCTGGGTGAGGAGGCCGAATTTGAGCTGATCGAACGGCTCCGCCTCGGAACGGCGCGGGTGTCAGCAGACTCTGCCGGGACTCTGCGCCGGCTTTACCGCGGGGAAGTCGTGCGTGAACCATCAGCGCCCGCCGCCTTCTCCGGGGACGAAACCTCCCTCAGCCTGAAGGGACGATCAGGCCAAACCAAGTTTGCCGGCGTGGAGCTCGCCTGGACCATCGACCGCGAAGCCGCCGCGCCGTCACCCAAGTCCAAGCTGCCGGGCCACGAGGTATTTGATGCCCGCTCTGTCGGCGGGCGCATACGGCTCCGGCACTGGCAGCCCGGCGACCGCTTTCAGCCGCTGGGCCTCCCGAAGGCGACCAAACTTCAGGACCTGCTGGTGAACCGGAAGGTTCCGGTCGGGAAACGTCGCCACCTGCTGCTCGCCGCCACCGATGCCGGAGAGATCTTTTGGGTCGAAGGCCTGCCGCCGGGTGACCGGTTCAAGGTGACGCCGAACACCCGGCGGCGGCTCGTCTGGACTTGGCAACGCGCGGCCTGAAGGGCCTGCCAGCGGGGACCCTCCCCCCCTTTCAGCCGCGCTGACGGCGACGCCACACGGCCCAGCCGACCAGGCCGGCCGCCGCCAAGGCCGCGTATTCCTCGGGCTCCGGCACCGGGGTGGCCGTGATGCTGCCAGCCGTGGCAAAGAGTCCGGCGTTGTTCACCGGATCAAAGTTCGTGAGCGTCACGTCGAGCTGACGGGTGCCGCCGGTGATTGCCGACACCTCATTGAAGAACGTCGGATCACTGCCCGGCGTGTGCAGCGTGACCCGGCCGGTGCCGACGGCCGTCAAGTCGCTGATGTGGTCCACCTCGTCGTAGAGGTATTCGGAAGTTCCCTCCGCGATCATCACCCCGTTGTAGCTGATGGTGAAGGGAACCGAACTGCTGTCGGTGTCCGTGTAGCGCTCGAAGCCCATCGCGCCGATCAGCGGGGACTGGTAGGTATCCAGCTCCAGATCACCGAAGGTGAAGGTCAGCAGCGCCGGGTTCTTGCCTACCAGGTAACTGAAACCCGACTGAGAGGTGCCGGTGCCACTTCCGGTTTCAATGGTGCCCCACATGTAGGATTGCAGCTCCGGAGTTGGCGGATTCGAACCGTTCACCCACGGAATCGCAGTCAGGTTGGCGGCCTGCAGCAGCCCGGTGAAGTCAAACGAGGCGGCGTGAGTGGCCACCGAAAGGGCGACCGCGGCGACGAGGGTGGAGTTGAGCCGGCTGACTCCAGGCCGGCCACTTGGGCTTAGCATTGATTTCATTGCGAATGACGGTGAGCGGTTGGCACGCCGTTCTCACGGGCAATCGCCTCCGTAAACTTACGGAGAGGGTGGGTCAGGGAGTCGTGATGAAGCCGGCCACCACCGCACGTCTCACCAGGTCAACGGCATTTCGGGCGCCGAACTTAACCACGAGCTGATTCCGGTAGGTTTCCACGGTCCGGGAGCTGAGCCCGAGCGAGGTGGCCAGCTCCGCCGCCGACTTCCCCTCCACCACGCCGGCCAACACGTCGCGCTCGCGGCCGGTGACGCCGAGTGAGTTGCGCGCTTCCTGCAAGGCACGCCGATCCACTGCGGAGCTGATCACACATTCGCCGGCGGCCACCCGGGCCAGTCCATCGGCCAAGGCGCGCGGCGAATCCTCCTTCAGCAGGTAGCCGTCAGCTCCGGCCCTCAGCGCTTCGGCGATCAGCAAAGGGCTGCCGAACGAACTGAGGATCACGAACCGGGTGTCCGGCAGTTCCGGCCGTGCGGCACGAATGGTCTCCAGGCCAGACGCCCGGGGCATCGAATGGTCCAGCATCGCCAGACCAGGCCGGATTTCCCGGAGCAACGCCCCGGCGGAAACGCCATCGGCCGCCTCCGCCACGACGTCAAACCGGCCGTCCCGCAGGAGGAGTGCCTTGAGTCCCTCGCGGAAAAGCGGGTGGTCGTCCGCCAGCAGCACGGAGATTCGCGGCGCGCTCATGAGCGGGTGAAGGGCCGGAAAACGGTCACGCGGACCGTGGTGCCGGTTCCCGGCGCGGAGCTCAATTCCAGATTCGCCCCGATCCACGCCGCGTGGTCCCGAAGGAAACCGAGCCCCAATCGGCCCGCCGGAACCTCGGCCGGCACGAAACCGCGTCCGCGGTCGCTGACCGTGAGTTCGACGGCTGCCGCTGATGCGGTGATCGTCACCCGCACCTCCGGCGCCCCGGAATGGCGGCAGGCATTGCCCGCCGCCTCGCGGGCCAACCGGTAAAGCGTCTCCTGCACTGCGCCCGGGATATCTTCCGGGAGTGAAACCGACGCCCGCACCGGAACTCCGTGCCGGCGTTCCAGCCGTTCCGCCAACTGTTCCATTGCCTCCGGGAGTCCGCCCGGGCGTCCGGCCAGCGGCTGCAAATCAGCCGAAAGTTCCCGGAGATCGCGGGCCACCGCGCCCAGGCCGCCCGCCACGGCGGTCAGTGCGGACTTTGCGGCCTCGGTTGCCGGGTCATCCTCCGCCATCTGCGCCTGCAGCTTCAGGTATTGCACGTCCTGCAGCACCGTATCGTGGACTTGCCGTCCCAGTTGGCTGCGCTCCTCCGCGTGGGCGGCAATCAGCCGGCTGCCGAGGGCGACTTCCTGCCGGCGCGACAGCACGTGCCCCCGCAACAGCGTGCCCCCGAGCACCGCGAGGAACACGAGGATACCCACATCCGAAAAATCCCACCATTGGGCCGCGAACGGAGCGAGCGGCCACACCCCAAGCGCGGCGACGCCCAGTCCTCCCAACGTCAGCGCCGACGTCCCCGCGATGACCGCGCGGGCCAGCAACCGGTTGGCCGGAGCTGCGCGCAGGCATTGCGCGAGAATTGCCACCTGCACCCACACCACGTAGCCCGCGTAGATTTCCATCACCCGGGGCACATCCTTTGCCACGGCGAGGCTGGCCCCGAAAAACATGATTGCCCCGGCGCCGATCCAGAGGTCCCAACCCCGCGAACGCGCACCCAGTCGGCGGGCGAATCCAAAGATCGCCGGCCCGGTGAGTCCCGCGATCAACCACGCCACTGCCGCCAGCAGCGGCCGCGCGGGGCCAAGCGGCAGCGAAGCGGCCCATTGTGTGTGCAGGGCGACGCCGATTCCGATCAGGAACGCGGGCAGGCCGGCCCCGTCAAAGATCCCCGACCGGTCACCGACCATCCGGAACCCCAGCGGAACCAGCGCCCAGCCAAAGCACAGGGCGGCCAGCGCCACCCGGGTGGCCTCCCGTTGCAGTTCGAGCCGTTTGGCCACCGGAAGAAACTCCGCGGTTTCATACAGCCCGACCGGTCCGCCCAGCAGCCCGCCCTGCCCGCCCACAGTGCGCACCCGGAGGGCAAACAGGTTCGTCCCGGCCCGGAGCCAGTCCGGCGGCACCGGCAGCGCATGCAACGTCCGCTGGCCGGTCACCTCGTGGATTTCAAACGAGCCAAACCCGCCCAACCGCCGGCCGTTGAGCCACAGTTCGCTGATGTTGCCCACAAAGCCCGCGGAAAGGGTCCACGCGTGCGTGGAAAAATCGTCCGGTGTCACCAGCCGCAGCCGATACCAGGCGTCATCACCCACCCGCCACGTCATGCCGGCTGCCTGCGCATGCCAGCTCCGGTCCAAGGCCACTGGAACCCAGGCACGGTCATCGAGATCCGGGTTCGACGCCCCGGGTGGATTGCCCGGGTGAAACACCGCCGAGGTCGGCGGAACCGGAATCACCGCCCCGTCAGCCAACAGACTCACCGCAAACAGAAAGCCCGCCAACAGGGCCAAGCGAAGCCAACACGACCGGACGGCGCCCCGGAGAACGCAATGGATGGTCGCAATCAGCATCGGATCTTCGGAGCTCGTGCGCGCATTGAACGCGCCCTTGGAATCGCATCTTTATCCGCCTCCGGCCAACCGCTAAATCACCTTCCGTTGTCGCCGGCTCTGGCCAAAGGCCGCGCCGTGTGCCATCCCCTTGCCGTGCCCGCATCGCCGTTTCGCCGTGGCCGCCCTTCGTGGCCCTTTGTCCTGCTCGCCTGCCTGACCGCGCTCAGGTTGACGGCTGTTGAGCCGACGTTTGCCGAATGGCAATCGGCCTGCGCCAAGCTGCCGACCAACCGAGCCCTCGGCGGGCGGCTGCCGCCCAAGGAGCAACTGCCGCTCGCCACGTTTGATCCGCTCAGCCGGTTGCTCGACGCGTTCTTCGCCCAGGCAACCAACGGCCCTTTGGCAGCCCGGACCAACTGGGTCGGCAGCGCCCCCAAGGCAGGCGCTTTCCTCAACGTCGCCAAGAACTGGTTCGCGCCGGCGGAGATTCCGTTCGAGCCCTTCGTGGAGAAACTCGTCCTGCCCCCGACCGCCAAGGTGCATCTTCAGGGCGATCTGCATGGCGACATCCATTCGCTGCTCGCGGTGCTCGGCCGCCTGAACCAGACCGGCGTGCTCGACGGCTTCACGGTCCGCGATCCCGATCTGCACGTCGTCTTCCTCGGCGACTACACGGACCGAGGCATGTTCGGCACGGAAGTGCTCTACACGCTGCTGCGCCTCAAACTGGCGAACCCGGAACGCGTGCATCTTGTGCGCGGCAACCACGAAGACCTCAGCCTGATCGCCCGCTACGGCTTTCTCGCCGAGGGCCGCGGCAAATACGGTCGCTCGTTTGACGCCGCGAAGATCCTTCGGGCTTACGACTTCCTTCCCTGCGCACTCTACTTGGGCAGCGGCACCAACTTCCTCCAGCTCTGCCACGGGGGCATGGAACCGGGCTTCAACCCGGCGCCACTGCTGAACAGCCCGGGCACCAACGCCTGTCAGTTGCTGGGCCCGCTTCGTCAGGCCGCCTTCCTGCGGGACCACCCCCAGTGGCTGGGCAGCGACCGCGATGTGGCCGCCGTGGCGAAGGAACAGTTCCGCGACTTCGTTCCCGAAGCTCCCACCCTGCCCACCGTCATCGGCTTCATGTGGAATGACTTCACCGTGTTTCGCGATGAACCGGCCTTCGCGCACAATCCCGACCGCGCCTTCGTCTATGG
>CAIWAH010000229.1 GCA_903910585.1 uncultured Verrucomicrobiota bacterium | reverse complement strand
CGGTGAGCACTTCCAGCGTGATGCGCTGGAATTCGCGCCGCTCGAAGGCGAGCACGGCATCCAGTTGGTCGCAGGTGCCGTTGGGATAGAACCGCACCTGGGCGGTTTCCTCCTGCATCTGGTCGCGCAGATTCACGAACAGCTTTTCGAACGCGACCCCGTCAGCAAATTCCGCAGAGAACGGTTTGGCCGCGGGCAGGCCGGAGCCGTTTGTCGCCGGGTTGGCGGACGCAATGACCGAATTTCCCGAACCGAGGTCGCCGAGAAACGTCACGGACGGCTCCCCGGCGCCGGCCGAAGGCTGGGCGGCAAAGGCGAGCGCCGTGGGATCAAGGATTGGGGCCGGCTCGACGTCGATGGCGCTGCCGCCGTTGTGGATGACGACCTGCATGGCGCGGTTGCCGAGAATCGCCTGGGCGCGGGCCTGCCGGCAGGCCTCGACGAAGTCATTGACGCCGCGCACGAGGGGCGGCTTCTGCAGCGAGCGGACCGCGGGAATCGCCGTGAGCATCAGCAGCGCGCCGATGGCGATCGCGAACATCAGCTCAATGGTCGTGAAGGCCGGGTGGCGGCGGGAACGATGCCGGGGGGCGTTCATCAGCGCTGGATGTTCTGGGTGATCGCGAACATCGCCTGGATCACGCCGAGCAGGATGAAGCCGATGACCACCGCGATGAGGATGATCATGATCGGCTCGATGAGGTTCGACATCGCCTTGAGCGCGAGGTTGAGCTCGCGGTCGTAGGTGTCGGCGACGTTCTCGAGCGCGCCCGGCACGTCACCGGTCTCCTCGCCGATCTTGATGAGGTCGATCATCAGCTGCGGAAACACGCCGGACTTGGCGAGCGGCTGGGCGAGGGTTTTGCCGTCCGTCACACCCTCGCGGGTCTTCGCGATGGCCTCCCCGAGAATGACATTGGGCACGACCTGTTCGGTGATGCGCAGGGCGTTGAGCACCGGCACGCCGTTGCGCATGAGCGTGCCCAGCGTCTGCGCGAACTGGCCGAAGAGGTTGAGCTGCACCACGCGGCCCACCACGGGAAGCTTCAGCTTGAGCCGGTCCACCGTGCGCCGGCCGGAAGGCGACGCCTTGAAGCGGACAAACAGCAGCGCGAGCAACGATCCGACGACCAGCAGGAGCCACCACCATTTCGCGAGGAAGCGGCTGGTGTTGACCAGCACCTGCGTGGTCATGGGCAGGGTGACGTTGTCGAAGCTGGCGAACAGGCCGAGGAACTGCGGCAGCACCTTGGTCATGAAGAACCAGACCAGCGCCACGCCGACGAGGCAGACGAGCAGCGGATAGACCATCGCCGACTTGAACTTGCCCTGGGCTTCGGCGAACCGGGCGAAATGGCCCGACATCCGCCGGAGCACTTCTTCGAGCGCGCCGCTCTGCTCGCCGGCCTTCACCATGTTGATGACCAGCCCGGGAAAGATTTCGCCTTGCCGCGCCATGGCGTCGGAAAGGCTGCGTCCCTCTGTTACGTCCTGCTTCAGTTGCTTGGAAACCTCCGGCGGGATGCCCTTGGTCGAGAGGCTGACCATGGAGTTCAGGGCCATCGTGAGCGGCATGCCTGCCCGGAGTAGGTTCGCGAGCTGTTCGGTGTAGGTGGCCAATTCCTGCAGCTTGGGTTTGCGCCGTTTGGCGAGCTGGGCGGCGAGCGTGGGTGGCAGGAGGGACGACAGCGAACGTCCGCCGGATGCGGCCGGTTTGTCCGCGCCCGGCTTGGCGGAGTTCACCGCCAGCGGGAACAGGCCCAGTTTCTCCAGCTGGACGAGCGCGGCGGCCCGATCCGCCCCTTCGAGGATGCCCTCGACGAGTTCGCCGGACCGGCGGCGGGCCTTGTAGGTGAACTGAGCCATGTTGCGACCGGGGTGAATAACCGGCCGCGCGCGAAAGTTCCAGCCGCGGAACGAACCTTCGCTCGGTGAGCCTGCCGGAAACGAAAACGGGACGCCGAAGCGTCCCGTGTCATTTCGTTGGAAGTGAGCTCTTACTGGACGTTCACACCCAGCAGTTCGACCTCGAAGATGAGCGTGGATCCGGGCGCGATGTCCTCGCCGGCACCGCGGTCGCCGTAAGCGAGATCGGCGGGAATGACGAACTTGAACTTGTCGCCTTCCTTCATGAGCTGAAGTCCCTCGGTCCAGCCGGGAATGACGCCGTTCAGCGGAAACGAAATCGGCTCCTTCCGCTCCACGGAGCTGTCGAAGACCTTTCCGTCAATCAGCGTGCCGTGGTAGTGGACCTTCACGGAGTCGGTCGCCTTCGGGCTCTTGCCCTTGCCGTCGCCGGCCTTGAGCACCTCGTATTGCAGGCCGCTCGCGGTGGTTTTCACGCCGGGCTTCTTGCCGTTGGCGGCCAGAAATTCCTGGCCCGCTTTCCGGCTCTTCTCCCCGGCGGCCTTCTGCGAGGCCTGGGCCTTTTCCGCTGCCTGTTGCTGAAGCGCCATGATGGCCTCGCGCTGTTCGGCCTCGGTCAGCAGCTGCTTTTCGCCGAAGCCGTCGGTGAGACCGGCGGCCAGCGCCTTGGGATCGACCTCGAACGGGGCCTTCTTGACGTTCTTGGCGATGTCGAGGCCGATGGCGTAGCTGGCGCGGGCTTTGGGGTCCTTCAGGTCAACGGTGGATTGGGCCATGGTGTGGTTGGAGACGGCGGCGAAGGCCGTGAGAGCAGCAAACAGAATTGGTTTCATGTGACTGACGCGCCTTGCCGTCCGGCCGAACGCGGTCGCGCACCCTCCCGGAGCGCCTGCGGCGGGTCAAGCGGCGGGAGGAGGCGGATTGGAGGCCAATTGACCGGCAATCCGCCGGTGCGCGGCGGTGAGGGCGAGCCGGTCGAGACCTTCAAGGCTGTGCCATTCGCCGCCGTCCGGAGCCGTAAACCGCCGGGGCACCGCGGCCCGCAGCACCTCCAGCCGGATTCGGAACTTCGTAATGGCGTGGCTGACTGGTCGAAGGGCCACGAACCGGTCCGGCGGGATCCCGAGCCACCGGGAGGCGGTGGAGGATGGATCGTCGGCCGGTGCCAATTCCAGGTTGGGGAACTCCCACAGTCCGCCGTTGACCCCGCCTTCCGGGCGTCGCCGCACGCAGAGGCGACTGTCGCGTTCCAGCACCGCGACCACGAAACGGCGGGCGACCGTCTCCGGCCGCGCCTTGGTCTCCGGGAACTGTTCCGCGGTCCCTTGGCGCTTCGCGAGGCAGCGATTGGCCAAGGGGCAGGCGCTGCAGGCCGGTCGGCGCGGAGTGCAGACGAGGGCGCCCAGTTCCATCAGGGACTGGTTCAGGGCGGAGCAGGGGCCGGCGAAGTGGGCGGGAAGAGGGGGCGGCGGAATCCGGGCCGCGGTGTTCACCAGTTCTTCGGCGAGAGTCCACAGCCGGTGTTGCAGGGCTTTTTCCTTGGGATCGCCGCCGAGGGCGAACAGGCGGGTGAGCACCCGGATGACGTTTCCGTCGAGAATCGGGGCGGGCTGGTTAAAGGCGATGCTGGCGATGGCACCCGCGGTGTATCGGCCGATACCGGGCAGCGCGAGGATGTCCGCGAAGTTTTCGGGAAACCGGCTGCCGTGGAGCTCGACCACCTGCCGGGCGGCCTTCTGAAGATTGCGGGCCCGGGAATAGTAGCCGAGGCCTTCCCACAGTTTCAGCACCTTCGCCTCGGGAGCTTGGGCGAGGGCCGTGACGTCGGGAAACGCTCCCAGCCACCGTTCCCAATACGGGATCACGGTTTTCACCTGCGTCTGCTGGAGCATGATTTCCGAGACCCAGATTGCGTAGGGATCGCGGGTGCGGCGCCAGGGCAGGTCGCGGTGTTTGGCGGCAAACCAAGGAAGCAGCGCCGCCACGAGGGAACGGGCGGGCGGTGACTTGCTGGCGGCGGACGGCACGGCGTGACTCTTGTCGGTCGGTGCCGGCAGTCCAAGGGGCAATCGGTGGTTCGCGGAGCCTCGGGGCCGGCGCCGGCGGCTTGCGCTTCGCCGGTCGAAACGGGAACTTCCGCGCGCTTTGACCAGTTACACCGCGAAACTCACTCCGGCCCAGGCCGATGTCCTGGAGCGTTTGGTGCGCGACGGCAGTTACGAGCTCCGTGAGGTTCCTTACGCGCGTTTCAGCGGCGTGCGGAAGGATCACAACGTGACGTTCTACGAGTCGGGCAAGCTGGTGGTGCAGGGCAAGGGCACGAAGGAGTTCGTCGAGTTTGTGCTCGAACCGCAGGTCCTCGGCGAGGCGAAGCTGGGCTACGAGGAGGTCCACAATCCCGCCCTGCTGGACGCCCGGATCGGTGTGGACGAATCGGGCAAGGGCGACTTCTTCGGTCCGCTCTGTGTGGCGGGCGTCTATGTCAACGCCGCCGTCCTCGCCGCGTGGAAGGACAAGGGTGTTCGTGACTCCAAGAGCATTTCCAGCGACGCCCAGATCGGCAAGGTGGCCGAGATCATCCGCGAGACGCCCGGCTGTGTGTATTCCGTCGTGCCCATCGGCTGCGAGGCCTACAACCGAATGCACAAGACCACCGGCTCCGTGAACAAGGTGCTGGCGTGGGGGCACGCCCGGGTCATCGAAAACCTGATGCTCCAACGCGAGCGGATGGATCCGCCGCCGGTGCGCGCGATCAGCGACCAATTCGCGCAGGACAAGAACACCGTCGCCAAGGCCCTCATGGACCTCGGCCGCAGCATCGAGCTGGTGCAGCGGCATCGGGCGGAGGAAGACCTCGCGGTGGCGGCCGCCTCCATCCTTGCCCGCGACGAATTCGTGCGCCGGCTCAAGCGGCTGGAAACGGATTTCAAGGCCCGGCTGCCCAAAGGCGCGTCCGCAGCGGTGGAGAGTGCCGGCAAGGAGTTCGTCGCGCAGCACGGGGCCGACCAGCTCGGCAAGGTTGCCAAGCTCCATTTCCGGACCGCATTCCGGGTTCTTGGGCTGCCCGAGCCACCGAAGGTCGAGTGGCAGCGCCGCCCAGCCTGATCAGTTCTTCTTGGACCCGAGGTGGCGGACCGAAATGTTGCCGCCGACCGACCGGAGTTTCAGAGCCGGGCCGCCGCCGGCGACGCGACCGTAAAGTTCGTTGCGGTTGGATTTTCCCGACCGTTCGTGGGGCAGTTCGCAGCGGACGCTGCCGCCGGTGCTTTCCGCGTCCAGGTCAAACCCCGCGCCGTCGGCGACGAACACGGCGATGCTGCCACCGGCGCATTGCAGGCTGCTGGCGCCGTCGGGCTTGCCGGCGAACCGGGCCGTCACCGAACCGCCGGCGGTGTCCAGTTGCAGGGGGGCGGAGGCGCTTTCCACGACGATGCTGCCACCACTGGCGCTCGCCTTCAGCGGGGCCGTCGCCGAATCCACCCGGATCGAGCCGCCGGCCGTTTCCGCGGTGGCCGGGCCCGTGAGTTGGCCGAGTTTGAGGGAGCCGCCTGCGGAGTCCGCCTCCACCGTGCCGGTCGCAGCGTCAACAGTGATGTTTCCGCCCGCGGTGTTGGCTTTTACCGGACCGTCCACCTTGCCGACGCGGATGGAGCCGCCGGCGGTCTTCAGGCGCACCGCTCCGGTAAGGTTGGTGACGGCGATGTTGCCGCCGGCGGTTTCGAGCGTGAGGTTGAAGCGCTGGGGGATCGTCACCGTGTATTTCACGGCCAGGCCGGCGGTCCTGCGGTTCCAGATGCCCTCGGTTTTCGGCAGGCGGGCCTTCACCGTGACCGTTCCGGCGTCCTCGGCGAAGGTGACCTTATGTTCGTCGAGCACCGCCTGAGCCTTCTCGTCGCTGCTGCGGTTGATTTCCCGGTCCACCGTCACGGAAACGGCATTGGTCTCCGCCGTGAGCACCTGAATGGAACCTCGGTCCGCCTCGATCACGAGTGTTCCGCCCGGGGCCACGTTGAACGTGCGGTTGGTGGACACCGACAATGCGGCACCGGAAAACGGGAGTGCGCAGGCGAGGGCGGCAAGCAGGGACGGGGAATTTGGGAATCGGTTCATGCGGAATGTCGAGACGGTGTTCAGCACTCGTGGCCGGGCTTAAAAGTTTGAGGAATGGGGCGGATCAACCAAAGAAAAAGGGCAGGCTCAAGTTGGCCTGCCCCGGGGAATCGCTGGCGTGGCTTACGGCTTGGGCGCCGGTTCCGCCGGAGCCTTCTTGGCCGCCGGAGTCTTCTTTTCGGCGGGAACGGGTGCGCCGATCACCAGACGGACGATGTTCTCGCCGTCCTTGGACTTCGCGTAGGAACCGCGGACATCCTCGCCGGCCTTGACGTCAGCGAACGTGGCCGGTTTGCCGTCCTTCTCGAAGCGGCTCTTGGAAGTGACGTTCAGCACGCGCTGCTTTTCCTTGCCGGCGAGCGTGATGGTCATCGCCTTGGCGTCGGTGGCCTCCACCTTGCCGCGGAACGGCAAAGTGCTCGGGGCGGCCTTCTTTTTGGCCGGCTGCTTCTTGGGAACCTCGGTCGGCGCGGCCGGAGCCGTGGGTTCGAGCGGGGCCGGCGAAGTCGGGGCCGGCTGGATGGCCGGCGCGGGAATCGCCGCGGCCGGGACCGCCGGTGCGGGCGTAGTGGGGGCGGGCGGGGTGTTTTGGGCCACCAGTGACAGGGCGCTCAACAGCCCGGTGACAGTGAGGATTACTCGGTTCATGGAGGGAATCGGTTTGGGTTCGGAAAAAGTTTTGTCCCGGCGGGCGGGATTTCGCCGGGCGACCGGATGCTCACAAAACCGGTCGGCGGGCGCAATGGGGGAGTTTTAGGGGCCTTTCACTCTGCGGGCAGCGCCGGATGGGGGGTGAATTCCGCCGTGCCCTTGGCCCGGCCGGCTTCCAGTTCGACCCGGTAGGCGGCGCCGGCGATCAGCGGGAGGGCCTTGGCACCGGCGTTCTTCATCCCGGGGATTTCGTCCGCGTAGGTGAACCCCCGGACGGGTTCGGAGCCGGCTTTACTCGCAAGCTCCCACACGACCTTGGGTTTGGCGTTGGACGCCTCGGAAACCGGCAGGACCCGTAGCGCCGTTAGCCGGCAATCCCGGTCGAGGCCGAAGACCAACGGGAGCACTTCCCCCGGCGCGGGATTCGGCACGAAGGGGCGCTCGACGACATTGATTTGAATGAGCTGGGGACGCCCAAAGTCCGTGAACCGCAGCAAATAGAACGCTCCGAGCGCGGCCACGAATCCGACCATCAGCCAGTTCTTCTTCGTCATGTTCGACCGACTGCGACGAATCCGACTGATGAAGATTCGACCGAAAAACGGATTGTCGGCAGGCCGGTGGCCGGAGCTTCACTCCCGGAAAAGTCATGATCCAACTCAAAAACCGATCCCGTCGCGCCCACGGCTTCACCCTGATCGAACTGCTGGTGGTCATCGCCATCATCGCGATCCTCGCCGGGATGCTGCTGCCCTCGTTGGGCCGGGCGAAGGAAGCGGCCAAGCGGATCTCCTGCGTGAACCAAATCCGGCAGCTGGGGATTTCCGCCACGATGTATGCCGGCGACAACCGGGGTGAGTTCCCCGACCGCAGCGTCACCAACCGCTGGTGCGACCGGCTTCTGCCCTTCTACAAGGCGGTCAAGCTCCTGACCTGTCCGAGCGACCTCGGTCCGGACAACAAGAACCGGCCGGCTTCCGCGATCACTGACACCAATCAGGTCGCCGACTCCGCGCCACGGACCTACATCATCAATGGCTGGAACGACCAGTTTGCCGCCGAGATGGGCGACGCCTTCAACATGAGTTCCATCGTCGGCCGCACCATGAAGGACACCACCGTCCAGCAGCCCTCCGAAACAATTCTCTTCGGCGAGAAACTTTATTCCAACGGGCACTTCTACATGGATTTTCTCGAAGGAAAGCTGGGCAACGACGTGGAAGTCCTGAACCACAGCGTCCACAACACCACGACCCGGGCGGCCTCCGGCGGCAAGGGCGGCGGATCGGACTATGCCTTTACGGACGGCAGCGCGCGCTTCCTAAAGCACGGCAAGTCGCTTTCGCCGATCAATCTCTGGGCGGTCAACGAACGCTGGCGAACCAACGCGATCGCGACGGCGCAGTGATGAGAGGTTTTCGCAGGACTGCTCTTGGCATCCTGCTTGCAGGGGGAAGTGCGTGACGGCGCCCGTTGCGCCGATCCTGTTGGTTGGTTCTGGGTTGAGCCGCCTGTTCTGATGGGAGTTGGGACAGGCGGCTCTTTTTGTTTCCGGCCTGTCACCGGGCTTGCCGGGGCGGTTTCCCTCCCTAACTTCGCCGCCCGTGAACGAAACCCCGCATGAGCGCCGCAGCGAAGATCCTTGGCGGGTCTTCAAGATCATGTCCGAGTTCGTGGACGGCTTTGACACGTTGTCCCGCCTGGGGCCGGCCGTGACCGTGTTTGGCAGTGCGCGGACCAAGCCGGATTCCCCGCACTACAAGTCGGCGGTGGCCATTGCCGAAGGCCTTGCCCGGCAGGGATTGGCCGTGGTGACCGGCGGCGGTCCGGGCATCATGGAGGCGGCCAACCGGGGAGCGGCCAAGGCCAAGGGGCCGCCCAGCGTGGGGCTGAACATCGAGCTGCCGTTCGAGCAGGGCGGGAACCGATACGCCAATGTCAGCGTGGATTTTCACTACTTCTTCACCCGGAAAGTCTGCCTGGTGAAATACAGTTTTGGTTTCGTGTTCATGCCGGGCGGGTTCGGCACCCTGGATGAGCTGTTTGAGGTCGTGACCCTGGTCCAGACCCAGCGGGTTCCGGCGGTGCCCGTCATCCTGTTCGGGCGCGATCATTGGCAGGGATTGCTCGATTGGTCCCGCCATACGCTCGAGGCCGGCGGCACGATTTCGCCGGGTGACGTGGAGCTGATGCGGCTGACCGACGACCCGCAGCAGGTCATCGACTGGATTCTGGAATATCGCCGTTCGGTCGGTGTTCCCGAAGTGCCGGCGGCCTTCCGCTGAACCCCGACCACCGTGTATTCGCTGACCCGTCTGGAATCAGGGCCGACCATTGTCACGGCGCGGATGCCGCACATGGCCAGCGTGTCCGTGGGCGTCTGGGTGGGGGTCGGCGGCCGCCACGAACCGGAACCGCTGGGGGGTATTTCCCACTTCATTGAGCACCTGCTGTTCAAGGGCACCCAACTTCGGACCGCGGCCCAGATTTCCCAGGCCGTCGAGGGCATCGGCGGTTACCTGAACGCGTTCACTGACGAAGAGCACACCTGCTTTTACGCGCGGGCCCAGGCGAGCCGCCTTGGCGACCTCGTCGATGTGCTGCTCGACATGTTCCTCGAATCCCGGCTCGACCCGGCTGAAATCCGCCGGGAACGCACCGTGATCCTCGAGGAAATGGCCATGTATCGCGACCAGCCCGCGGAACTGATGCATGACCTGCTCAACGAGGCCCAATTTCCCGGGCACCCGTTGGGTCGGGCGGTGATCGGGACCCCGACAACCCTCGCGGCGATGCGGCGAAAGCATTTCGTGGATTACCTCGCCAGCCACTACGTGACGGATTCGACGGTCATCGCCGCCGCTGGCAACCTGGAACACGCGGAATTGGTGGAGCTTGTCCGCGGCCGGCTGCGGCAATTTCGCCGCGGGAACCGTCCCGGCTGCCTGCCGCCAGCCGAGCGGAACCGGAAACCGGCGGTCAAATTGGTCCGAAAACCCGTGGAACAGGCAAACCTCGGCCTCGGCTTCCGGACCTGCTCACGGCACGACCCGAGTCGGTTCGCCCTCCGGTTGCTCAACGTGATCCTGGGTGAAAACATGAGCTCGCGGCTGTTCCAAGTCGTTCGGGAGGAGCACGGGCTGACCTACAATATCAACAGTTCGCTGTCGTTCTGGGGCGACTGCGGTGACCTGGTGATTTCCGCCGGTCTCGACCCGTCGGAGGTTGAGCGCACCGTGAAACTGGTGGTGGCCGAACTGGTTCGGCTGACCCGCCGGGCGCCCGGGAAGGGAGAGTTCGCCCGCGCCCGCGACTACGTCCTGGGCCAGATGGACCTCCAGCTGGAGAACACGGAACACCACATGATGTCGCTGGGCGAACAGTGGCTGGCGTATGGCCAGGTGGTCGATCCCGTCGAGTCGCGCCGGCGGATTTCCGGGGTCAAACCCGCGGAACTGCTGCCGGTGGCGCGGGCCTATTTCAGTCCGGCTCGTTTGGCGGTGGCGTTGGTCAGTCCCCAACGGCGCGCCTACCGGATCGAACGCCTGCTCGACTTCTGAAGCGTTGGCCGGCTGGCGGGCCTAAACTGCCAGCCGCTGCAGGAGCCGGTCATGGATGCCGCCAAAGCCGCCGTTGCTGAAGACGCAGACCACGTCGCCCTCCTTCGCGCCGGCGCCGACATGCTCGATGATGCTTTCGACGGTCGGCAAATACGCGGCCGGTTTGCCGGCCAGCCGAAGGTCCTGCATGAGCTTGTCCGGATTGAGCCGCTCTTCGGGTGGCAGCTGTTCGAGGCGGGCCACTTCCGCGACCACGATCTGATCGGCCCGTTCCAGTGCGTCCACCAGTTCCGTCTGGAAGAGATTGCGGCGGGTTGTGTTCGAGCGCGGCTCGAAGATGGCCCAAAGCCGCCGGCCGGGAAATTTCACCCGCAGCGCCCGCAAGGTTTCGCGGATCGCGGTCGGATGGTGGCCAAAGTCGTCCACGACCGCGATACCCCGGGCTTCGCCGCGGACCGTCATGCGCCTCTGGACGCCTTGGAACGTGGCGAAGGCCGCCTGGATTTGAGCGTCGCTCAGGCCGCAGTGTCGGGCGCAGGCGGCGACCGCCAGGGCGTTGCGGACATTGAGTTCACCGATCAGCGGCACCTCGAAACGAAAGGTCGAGATTTCGAATTCCGAGGCGTCGGGGCGCAGATGGACGCCGGTCGCACGGAGGTCGTTGGCTTCCCCCAGACCGAACCGCTTCACTGGGCAATGCTTCACGCCGAGCAGCGGCGCGAGGTTGGGTTCATCACCATTGGCCAGCAGCAGGCCGTTGCGCGGGATGAGGTTGATGAACCGCCGGAAGGAAAGCTGAATGTCCGCCAGGGACCCGAATATGTCCGCGTGATCCATCTCCAGGTTGTTGATGATGGCGACCTCCGGCAGGTAATGGACGAACTTGCTGCGCTTGTCGAAGAAGGCGGTGTCATATTCGTCGCCTTCGAGGATGAACCAGTCGGAATCGGTGAACCGGGCGCCCTGGCCGAGGTTGGCGGGGATCCCGCCGATGAGGAACGAGGGGTTGAGCCCGGCGTGTTCGAAGACCCAGGCGAGCAGGGACGTGGTGGTGGTCTTGCCGTGGGTGCCGGTGACGACGAGCGAGCGTTTGCCGCGGATGAAGCACTCCTTGAGCAGTTCCGGCAGGGAGCAGTAACGGAGTTTCCGGTCGAGGACCGCCTCGGCCTCCGGGTTGCCGCGCGAAATGGCATTGCCGATCACGACGAGGTCCGGCCGGTGGGCAAGGTTGGCCTCCGCGTAGCCGGCCTTGACGGCGATTCCGCGGGCCGCGAGGAACGTGGACATGGGCGGATAGATCACGTCCTGGTCGGAGCCGGTCACGTGAAAGCCGCGTTCCTGCATGGCAACCGCGGCGCTGGCCATGGCGGTTCCGCCGATGCCGATGAAGTGGACGCTCTTGAAGTCGGTGAGCACGGCGGGAGTTCACGGTCCGGATGGGGCAGTTGCAAAGGGCAAAATCGCGCGGCCGCCAGGTTTCGCGAAGACCGGCCGGGACTTGTCCGCGACGGCTCCCTCAGGGCAGGCTTCCCGCCACGCAAACTATGGCAGTCTCCAAGAAATCCCCGGCCTCGGACCGCTACGTCATCATCATGGCCGGTGGCCGCGGCGAACGTTTTTGGCCGGTAAGCCGCGAGGCCACGCCCAAACAGCTTATCACGCTGCTGGGCAAGCGATCCTTTCTCCAGCAGGCGGTGGATCGCGTGCTGCCGCTCGTGCCGCTGCGGAACATCCTCATCATCACCAATGCCGTGCAGGCCCCGTCGGTGCGGAAGCAGCTTCCGAAACTGCCGAAGGAAAACGTCATCGCCGAACCGGTCGGCCGCGACACCTGCGCCGCCGTCACCCTCGGGGCGGCCATCGTTGGGGCCCGTTCGACCAAGGCGGTCATGGCCGTGCTGCCCGCCGACCACGTGATTCCGAGCGAAAAGGATTTCCAGCGGGTGCTGGCGGATGCCTTTGACCTCGCCGGCCGCGGCCAGGTCATCGTGACCATCGGCATCAAGCCGACCGGTCCCGAGACGGGTTATGGCTACATCCGGCACGACCTGAAGGAACTGCCGGCACCCGCCGGCGCCCGGCCCTACAAGACCCGCTTTTACCGGGCGGAGCAATTCGTGGAGAAACCGCCGCTGGAGAAGGCCGAGGCCTACGTCGCCGCCGGAAACTACCGCTGGAATGCCGGCATGTTTGTGTGGTCATTCGTCACCGTCACGAACGGGCTGGAAAAGCATGCTCCGGAAATGAATGCCGCCTGCCAGCGCTGGTTCGCGGCGGCGGCGAAGAGTCCTGCCGCGCTCAACCGGGTCCTGGCAAAGGAGTATCCCGACATCCGCAAGATCAGCGTGGACTTCGCGCTGATGGAAAAGGCGCAGAACGTCGTGGTCGCCGACGGCGCCTTCGAATGGGATGACCTCGGGGCGTGGCCGGCCTTGGCGCGGCATGTGAAGCAGGATGCCGAGGGCAATGCCGCGGTGGCGCAACTGGTGCATGTGGATTCGGCCCGCAACGTGGTCTATGACGCGCGGACGAAGAACCGGACGCCGATCACCCTGGTGGGGGTGAAGGACAGCATCATCGTGCTCGCGGATGATTCCACGTTGATCGCGGCGAAAGCGGAGGCGCAGAAGATCAAGGAATTGGTCAAGAAGCTGGCGTCCGACCCGAAGCTCAAGCGGTTGGTCTAGTCGGCTCGCCGACCTCCTTGCAGACGGAGCGTTGCCCTGGTGGGTGTTGCCGGTGACCCGGTGCCTACCCCTTTCCGGGGCTTTCACGTCAGAGGCTGGGGAATACGGTGCCTTCGTTCCCCGACGTAATTCTGGAGTTTCTGGCCTGAGAAGCAGTGTCTTCTTCGGGCTTCGCCTCCCGTCCCGTTGTGGAAACTGCCCGCATAACTCCATACCACAACCACATGATCCCGCTAAGAACGCTCGTTGCTGCGGTCGGATTTACTTATCTGACCGCCGCCGTGGTCGCGCAGACGCTGCCCGGTGCGCCGGAGGCCAATGGCCTTACCCCCGTGTCTGAGACCATCTACATCAACACGGTCGACACCGTTAACAACAACAACACCGAGAGCATCGGCATCGCGATTTCCCGGAACGGAAATGTCATCGTCGGCTGGGAAGACGACGGCGACGGACTGACCGACAACGAGGCGGTGTGGACCCTGTTCAATCGGGACGGCGTCCAAGTCACCCAGGACACCGAAATCACCACGATTGATCCGAACTTTGCGGGGCAGACCCTGACCACGAAGTTCCTGTCCTACTTCCGGGCAAACGGAACCGCCATTTCCGGCCGCACTTCATGGGGCCCCAAGATCAAGGCGAACCCGTTCGGCGGGGGCATCGGCATGGGGGCGACGGCGTTCGATCTGGGCATCGAGGTCACCGAGTTGGGCCCGGTCCAGTTCAACGCAGCCGGCGAAAACGCCGGGGACTTTCCGGCCGTCCAGCTGCTGGACGACAACGGGGCGCCGATTCGCATCCTGTCGGGGCTGACCGACGCCTACGCGGAACGCGACGGCGACGTCCGGATCGGCGACTGGGATTATCTGGCGAACGGCAATATCGTGATCGTCGGTGAAAGCCGGCAGCGCACGGACCTCACGGACATCTACGGCGGCGCCAGTGCCGAGAATCACGCAATCGTCCGGGTGCTCAAGGCGGACGGAACCGAGGTCAAGGCGATCCAGTTGGCCAGCGAAACCCCGGTGAAGGCCGAAATGTGGCATGGTGTCGGGGTCACGAAGTCCGGCTTTGCCGTGCGCTTTGCGACTCCGGAAGGGGTCAAGATCCGCCTGTTCGACAACACCGGAACCGCGACGTCCACCAACATTGACCTCGCCGTGGTCGGCGGAAATGCCGCCGCCGGCAGTGGTGGTCGCGGAGACGGCGTCGGCTTCCATGGCAACGGCAATGATGCGTATGCCGCCGTGGGCACCGGAACCGATGCCGAGGGCAAAAAACTGGTCTATGTCACGGTCCTCAATGCGGACGGCACTTTGCGTTGGGCCAAAAACATCGCGGACGATGTCACGCTGAACGGTCCCGGCCGCTGTGACGTGGGCATTGATTCCCTCGGACGCGTCGCGGTGGTCTATGACGACAATTCACCGACGGGCGGCGCCGCGAAAATCGTGCTGGGCCGGCTCTTCGACAAAAACGGCAGCCCGCTGGGCGGCACGTTCTACGTGAGTGAAAAGGAGCTGCCGGACCCCAACACGCTGGTGGCCCAAAGCCCGCGGGTGGCCTTCCGGAACGACACCGTGGCGGTGGCGTGGGAGAGCAACAACAGTGGCGCCCCGGACAACACCGTGGTCGCCACGCGCCTGTTCGTCCTGCCGGTCCGTCCGGGCAGTGCCGAATCCGTCGGCCTGAACCGCATCGTGTCGGATACGCCGGTCATCAACCCCGGGCTTGATGCCCTGGGCAACTGGGAGCCTTACGCCTCCGTGCTCGGCACCAGCACGTTCCTGATCGAGGGCAACACGTTTGCCGACGGAACTGCGGACATGCAGCGCTATGTGGTGGCAGCCCAGCCGGCCGCCGGCGGCGCCGCCAAGTTGCTCGAAGGCTTCTTCGCGGACGACGGAACGCCATTCAAGGGGCCGATCAACGCCTCCCGGCAGAACGGCAATCCAGGCCGCGTTGCGGGTGACACCCGTCCCGGCGCGAAGAACTACATCGTCGGCGCGGAAGCGTCGCCCCACACCCTCACCGAGTTCAATTCCGGCAACCGCTGGAATACCGGTTACGACCGGAACACGGGCTCAGTCGAAAGCCGCTACGGCACTGTGCAGACCTTCGAGCTCGACCCGGTGGCGTTGACTGCCAAGTCGCTGACCAAGGCCCTTGACTCCGCCCACGGCCGGGTGACCACCGGTCAGGTCGCCTCCGACCAGAACACCCGCTTCGGCGGCGATGTCGTGGGCCTCGACAACGGCAACTTCGTCTCGGTGGTGGAGGACCGCTCGAAACTCTATCGCGCGGACGGCAATGCCGCTGTCGCCACGATCATCGCGCCGGATGGCTCAGTTGTTAAGGAGACCTTCAAGATCGCCGACGGCGACCTCTGGTCGAACGTGGCTCCGTTCAAGGGCGGCTTCGCTGTCCGCGTCGCCGGCGTCTTCTACTTCTACAACAACGCCGGCGACCTGCAGGGCTCGCTGGATCAGAACACGTCCGGGGAGACCTTCGACCGCGGCCGCGGCGACGGCCACCGCATCGGCGGCCACATCAACAGCCCCTACGTTTACTTCACCACCCGCATCGGCGGCGTGGTGCGGCTCGCGGCCTGGAATGCGGTTACCCGTGAGTTCGTGGCCTTGGGAGACGTCAGCGAAGGCGGATTCCGCGCCACGGCTGACCGGGCCACCCTGGCAGTAGATGCATTGAACCGCATCGTGGTTGCGTGGGTGTCCAAACCCGATGGCTACGAGCAGGATCAGGTTGCCGTCCGAGTGATGGAGCTGGACCCGGTGGCCAAGAACTTCCGGGCGGTCACGCCGAGCTTCTGGGCCTTTGTAAACAATCACCCGGTTGGCATTCGCACCTACCAGATGACCCTGGCGACCACGACCAAGCAGATTCTGGTGGCAGCCAAGGGCGTCATCAACCTGGCGAACCGGCCGAACGAGGGCCCCACCTCGCCCAATGACCTCAACTTCTACACCGTGATCTCGCATCCGGAGCCCAAGGAGGACCCGACGCCTGCCGTCGGTGCCGGCGGCATTCAGGTGTCCACCACCATTCCGGGCGGCCTGATCGGCACGGCCCTGACCAATGTCCAGGTGGATACCACGGGCAAAGTCATCACCGCGGAAATCCCGGCGGCCGGCGCGCAGGGCTACCTCACCATCACCCCGGCGGTGACCATCGTCGGAACCGAGGTCGTCACCGCGGGCGGAACGACCACGGTGCGCATCCGTTATCAGTAAGCTGACGGATACCATGACAGTTTCATCCGTCCTTGAGTGAGGACGGGCGGGCGGGTCCGGGCGGTGTGAACGTGTGTCACCCCCGGGCCCGCTTTTTCGTTGGGGAAACCCGCCAACTGGCGCTGGCAGCCGGTCAAACGAGCGCCGACAATGCCGTGGCCAATCGTGCAGTGGCGATGCCCACGCTTCGTTGCAGTCGCAGCAAGGCTGGAATTTTCCCCGGCGAGCGAAGTAGCGCGAAGGCGAACTTGCCCGGGTGCAGACGCTGGTCGGCATCCACCAGAGCGCTGAAATCAAGCGGCAGATCCTCTCCGGCAGTGTCCGAGACGGTTCGTGCCGTGGCGCTCGGAAGCTTCGCCTCGCGGGCGAGCTCACGGACCACCGCGGATTCCATGTCCACCAAGCGGGCACCCGTCTCCGCCCGGAGTCGCGCCTTTTCCGCCGCCGTGACTGCGACCCGACGGACGAGCGTGCAGACTCCCGGCGTGAACCCAGCCCGAATGAGCCGGTCTGTGAGCGGGAAATCCGGATCGGCGTCAAAGCAGCCGTCGCCGGTTTGCAGCGCGGGGTCCAGGCCGCCGGCAATGCCCGCCGTGACCACCCAAGGTGGAGTCTCCGCCGTGAGTGCCTCCGAAAACGCGGCTGAGGCGTTCACCGCTCCCATCCCCGTGGTCAGCAATCGCACCGTTTCGAAGCGGACCTCGCGGCCGGCGATGGCACGGGCCACCGAGTCGAGGCGGCGATGGCCTTTTGCGGCGAGTGCCCGAAGCAAAGGTCGCGCTTCCTCCGGAATGGCCACCACCAGCAGAGGGCGGCAAGGAGGCCGGTTCAATTCCACGACAATTCCTCCGGCGAGTCCGCCAGCAGGCGGGATTGCCAGTCGGAGGACTGACGAAGCACGTGGCGCCAGAGGTCCTGCGCGGGCAGGTGGAACACCAGATCCACCGTCGCCGGCACGCTTAGCCAGGAATGGCGGCGCATCTCCTCGTCGAGTTGGCCCGGGGACCAGCCGGCGTAACCCGCAAACACCCGTAGCCGCTGATCCGGCGACCAGGCATCGCCGAGTTCGATCAGGCGGTCGAGGTCATGGCCGACCTGGAGGTTCTCGATGATGGAGGGTTCGCCCAGAAACCGGTCTGAATGGAGGTAACTTAGTGCCGCGGGCTGGACCGGGCCGCCGCCAAACAGGGTTTCGGCGCGCAGTCGTTCCGGGAGTTCCTGTGGGAAAACGTCCGCGAGGCGATTCTCGCTGGGGCGATTCAGGACCAGCCCGAAGGCCCCCTGCCGGTCGTGTTCACACACCAGCACCACGGTTCGCTGGAAATAGCCTCCGCCCAGCTTGCCGCCATCCAGCAGCAGCCGTCCCTTGAGCGAAGAGTGGGGCGTTCCCATGCGCGGCGTGAAGTTGGTCAAAGCTTGAGCGGCCCGCAAACCCGTTTAGGTTGGGCGGCATGAGGAAGCTTCTGTGGGCGGTGGTATGCGCGGCCGTGGTGTTGGCCGTGACGCCGGGGTGTCGCAGCTCGGGCAGCCGTGAGTTCATCCCCGGCCGCGGCTGGGTTCCGAATTGAGCCGGGACGGCTCCGTTGGCCGGAGCGCGGCGCACCCCCAACGAAGACGGCTACTGCTTCTTCTCCGGCTCCTTTTCGGAGGGACACTTGCAGAGCCACTCGGGATTCTTGCACGCCGAGCAGATGGCTGCGTCATAACCGAAGCGGGCGGTTACGGGTTTCGCGGCGGGGCTTTCCTTGAGCCGCAGCACGACCTCGTAGTCGTCGCCCTTCAGTGCGGGGAAGACGAAGCGGTCGTTTTCCTTCGTCACCGCGGGCTTTTCCGGATTGCTGCGGTTGCCGCCGACCACGGTGAGGGATTGGTCCTTCAGCGCGACCGGTTTCAGTTCCTTGTCGAGCAACGCCACGGTGAACTTGCCGTCCTTGTGCAGCACTTCGCCGCGCAGCGTCTTGTCCTTGCTGAATTCCACGATCCGGCCGCCGTTGGGCCCAAGTTCGGCACCTCCGTGGGCGAGGGCGCGGGTGAGTCCGAGAAACAGCACGGCAGCAAGGAGGAGAAACGGAGTTTTCATGGGAAATGATGTCGAATGGGGACGGTGTGAATGGATGGGAGTGTGATGGACAAATGGGCGGGTTCAGTTGCGGTTATCGCGGGTGACGGTTGAAGGGTAGTGTTGCGCCAGTTTCAACAGACCTGCGTTGAGGGATTCCACGTTTTTCGCCGCGTCCGGGAGTCGGCGGGCGGCGTTGGCGTGCGCGATGGCGGTCAGATCGGCGACCAACGCGTCCACGAGCGGCTGCACGGCGGCGGCCTGCGCTCCGGACTTTGCGGGCAGCGCCTTGAGCAGGACGGTGAAGGCCTGCGTCACCTCGTCCATGGGCTCGTATTTCTTGCCCTTGAAGTTGTCCTTGAGCTCGGCGTGGTGCTGGTTGATCTCGCCGAAGAGCCCGGCGAGCGTGTCGGGCACCTGGATGCTGGGACCGCTGCCTTCGTTGACGCTGTCGTCGAGGTATTCGGGCTTGCCTGATTTCGCCGGGGTGGGGTCGTAGTTCACGCGCAGGGTCAGTGCCTTGGCGTCCGGGCTTTCCTTGATCTGGAGGACGACCGCATAGGGAGCCCCGGAGGGCACGGGTTCGGTGACGAACCGGCCGTCCTTCAGCTCGGTCGCGAGCCGCTTCGCCGAGGCCCGCGGTCCGCCGGTGACGGTGACCGTCCGGGCGCCGGGGGGCAGCGGTTTGCGGTCCACATCCAGCAGGGTGATCTCCGCCCGGCCTTCCTTGTTCACGAGGAACTCGACGTTGGGTGTGGTCGGGGAATCCACGAAGATCACCCGGCCGCCGTTCGGTCCGAGGGTGATGCGTTCGTGGGCGAGGGCTGCGGTGGTAAGGGCGAGGGCGAGGGACAGGAGTAGCTTTGTTTTCATGGTTTCAGACGATTGGGTGAGTTGGTGAAACGGGTTACTGGGCGGCCGGGGCTTCCAGCCGGAGCGCCCGTTCGGCGGCCCGGCGGCCGAAGCGGTAAAAGGCCGCCGGCGTGACCGCGAGGTCGAGCAGGGTGGAACTGAGCAGTCCGCCCACGAAGACGACGGCGACGGGATGCAGGATCTCCTTGCCGGGTTCGCCGGCGGCAAGGACGAGCGGGACCAGGGCGATGCCGGCGCTGAGCGCGGTCATGAGCACCGGCACGAGACGCTCGAGCGTGCCCCGCACCACGAGGTCCCGGCCAAACGCCTCGCCCTCGTGCTTCATGAGGTGGAGGTAGTGCGAGAGCATCATGATGCCGTTGCGGGCCGCGACGCCGCCGACCGCGATGAAGCCGACGAGCGTGGCGATGCTGATGTTGTTGATCTGCCACCAGGTGAAGGCGAGGCCGCCCATGAGCGCGAGCGGGATGTTCACCAGCACGAGGGCGGCGAGCAGGGCGCTCCGGAAGTAGCCGTAGAGCAGCAGCGCCACGACGACGAACACGAGCACAGAAAACAGCGCGATCCGCCGGGCCGCGGCCTGCTGGGCCTTGAACTCGCCCTCGAAGCTCACGAAGTAGCCTTCCGGCAGCTTCATCTTGGCGGCCACTTCCGCCTGCAGCCGGCGGACGAGCGATTCGAGGTCGCGTTCCGTCGTGTTGGCGCCGACCACGATGCGCCGCTGGGTGTTCTCGCGGTTGATCACGTTCGGTCCGTTCGCCTCGCGCACGTCGGCCACCAGACGCAGCGGCACCCGCCGGCCGTCGCCGGTTTCCACGGGCAGCTCGGCCAGCTGCTCGGGCCGGTCCCGCCACTCCGGCGGTAGGCGCAGCACCAGGTCCATCGTCCGCTGGCCCGCACGCAGCTCGGCGAGCGTCTGTCCGCCCAGCAGCGTGGCGAGCTGGGCGTTGAGCGCGCCGGGCTGGACCCCGTAGGCCAGCGCCCGCTCGCGGTTGACCTCGATCTTGAGCTGCGGAATGGGCACCTGCTTCTCCAGGAAGACATCCGTGAGCCCCGGGATGGTCCGGGCGATCTGCTCGATCTCGCCGCCCAGGAACCGCAGTTGCGCCAAGTCCGTCCCGAAAACCTTCACAGCGATCTTGGCGGAGACGCCGCTGAGCATGTGGGAGAGGCGGTGCCCGATGGGCTGGCCGACGTTCACGAATGTTCCCGGAATGCCACCCAGCTTCCGGCGAATCTCCGCGAAGACCTCCGTCCGCGCCCGGCCGCCTTCCGTGAACTCCACGTCGAATTCGTTTACCGACACGGGCATCACGTGGTCGTCGCGCTCCGCCCGCCCGGCCCGGCGCCCCACGCTCTTCACTTCCGGGATGGCCAGCAGAAGGCCGACGGCGGCATCGCCGACCTCGTTGGCCTGAACGAGCGAAGTGCCGGGGGCGGAGGCGAAGGAAATCGTGGCGCTGCCCTCGTTGAAGGCCGGCAGGAATTCCTTGCCCATGCGCGGATACAGGGTGAGCGAGGCGACGAACGGCACCGCCACCGCCAGCAGCACGAGGACCGGTTGCGCGAGGGACGCGCGGATGACGGTGGCCTCGGCGAACTTCTTGAGGGCCCGCACCAGGAATCCGTCACCGTGAGCCTTCCCCGGCTTGGGGTTCAGCAACAGCGAGCACAGCACCGGGATGACCGTAAGCGAGATGACAAATGACGCCGCCATGCTGGTGATGGTGGCGATGGCGATCGGCGTGAAGAGCCGGCCTTCCAGGCCTTCGAGCCCGAGCAGCGGAAGGAACACGAGCACCACCAGCACGGTCGCGTAGAGGATGCTGTTGCGCACCTCCCCGGAGGCGCGGGCAATCACTTCCAACCGGGGCAGGGGCGAGGGCCGGCCGGCGTTTTCCCGCAATCGCCGGAAGACGTTCTCGACGTCCACGATGGCGTCATCGACCACCATGCCGATGGCCACCGCCAGGCCGCCGAGGGTCATGGAGTTCACGCTCACGCCGAACCATTTGAAGACCAGCACGGTGAGCGCGAACGACAGGGGCATCGCGGTGAGCGTGATGAACGTGGTGCGGAAGTTCAGGAGGAACAGGAACAGCACCACCGTGACCATCAGCGCGCCGTCGCGGATGGCCTCCTGCAGGTTGCTGATGGCGTGGCCGATGAAGTCGCCCTGGCGGAACAACACCTCGACCTCCACGCCCGGCGGCAGCGCGGGACGCAGTTCCGCCAGCGCCTGCTCGATCCGCTCCGTGAGCGCCAGGGTGTCGAAGCCGGGGGCCTTGTCCACGGAGAGGATGACGCCCGGGGTGCCGTTGACGCTGGCATCGCCCCGCATCGGTTGCGGGCCGTATTCGAGCCGCGCCACGTCGCTGAGCAGCACCGGGCGGTCGCCGACGGTCTTGATGACGGTGCGGCCCAGTTCGGCGAGGTCGGTCGTCATGCCGAGGTTCCGCACCATGATTTCCCGGGGCCCGGCCGTGACGTATCCGCCGGTGGAATTGCCGACGGCCTCGCCAACGGCGCGCTCCAGTTCGCCCAAGGTCACGTTCAGGGCGCCGAGGCGGTGCGGGTCCGGCAGGATGTGCGCCTGTTTCACGCCGCCGCCGATTGCCAGCACCTCGGCCACGCCCGCGATGCTTTGGAGCCGCCGGCGGACGGACCAGTCGGCCAGCTGGCGCAGCTCCATGGGGGGCACGGTGGCGTTGGTGCTGCGCAGGCCGACGAGGAGGATCTCGCCCATCAGCGAGGAGACGGGCGTGAGGCCCGGCTGGCTTCCGACGGGCAGCGTTGCCAGCACGGACTGCATCCGCTCCTGCACGAGCTGCCGCGCCCGGTAGATGTCGGTGCCCCAGGCGAACTCCGCAAAGATCAGCGACAGGCCCACGTCGGAATTCGACCGGAGCCGGTCGAGTCCGCCCACGCCCTGGACGGCGGCCTCCAGAGGCTGCGTCACGAGCGTCTCGACCTCCTCGGGCGCGAGGCCAGGCGCTTCGGTGAGGATGGTGACGGTCGGCTTGGTCAGGTCCGGCAGCACCTCTACCGGCAGCTGACGGAGGACCTGGGCGCCGAACACCAGCAGCAGCAGGCTGAGCGCGAGCACCAGCGGGCGGTGCCGGAGTGACAGTCGGATGAGCGAATTCAGCATGGCCGGGCTAAGGGGTGGTGGTCGTCTTGTTTCGCCGGAAGCCCGCTCCCCAGACCGCGAGCAGCACCGCGGTCGTTGCAGCAAACACCCAGGTCAGCGGGGTGAACTGAGCCCGCCATCCGGTCGGACCGTGAGCATGGTCATGGCCGGTGTCCGCGGACCCGGCCGGGGGGTGGTCCTTGGACATTTCCGAACCGTCCTCGTTGTGGGGATGGCCGTGGGCCGCATCGAGCGCCTCCTTGAGCGATACGGAACCCTTGCCCGCGAACGCCAGCGAGTAGGCGCCCCGGGTCACCACCTCGTCGCCCGGCAGCAGGCCGCTGACGATTTCCACGAACGCATCGTTCTGCTCGCCGACGATCACCGGCGTTTTCACAAAGGCGTTGGGCAGCTCATAGTCCTTGATGAAGACGTGTCGGCTGGCGGGTTCGCCCTGCAACGCGCCCTTGGGAACGGCCATCACGTCCTTTCGGGTTCCGGTCACGACCGTGAATTCCGCGCGCATGCCCGGCCGCAACCACATCCCCTCGTTCCGCAGATGGCAGGCCACTTCCAGCGTGCCGGTGACGGGGTCCGCCTCGGCCCCGAGATGCTCGATGACGGTTTCCCACACCTCCCCGGGCCAGCCCGGCACGCGCACGCGCAATGGCCGGCCACGGAGGAGCTGATCGGCCAGATGTTCGGGCACGCGGGCCAGCCCATAGACTGTGGCCAGGTCCACCACGGACAGCAGCGGCTTGTCGGCATTGACCGGATCGCCCGGCGCCACCGCGAGATCGGTGACGAAGCCGCTGATCGGGGCGGTCAGCGTCACCGTGGGCGGCGGTTCGCCCGGCTGCCGGCTTTCCACGACGACGAGCGGGTCGCCGGCCTTCACCTCGTGGTCGGGCCGGGCGAGGACCTTGAGGGCGCGTCCCGCGATTCGGCTGCTGAGCACTGCCCGTTGTCCGGGAAGCACCTCGATGCGGCCCAACGCAAACGCCGTCCGTTCAAAGGTCTGCTCCTCGGCCGCGGCGGTTTCGAGGCGGAGGTTCTTCACCGCGGTTTCGTCGAGGATCACGGTGCGGGCGATCTTGTCGGGATCGGGTTTGGCGAGGGCGCTGCTGCCAAGGAGCAGGCCAAGGGCAAGCGCGGACGGGAATTTCATGGAGCGTTCAGGGGAGGTTGGGAAAAGTGGGAAAGAGACCATGCGCGGCCTGCGCCTGAAGCAAGGCGCGCAACACGTTGAGCCGGGCTTCCAGGTGACCCGACTCCGCCTGCAGCCGGCGTTCGCGGGCGCGGGACCAGTCGGTGAAACTGGCGAGGCCCTCGGCCTTCTGGCGCTGGACCTGTGCCTCCAGTTCGCGGGCCAGCGGAACCTGCTGTTCGCGCCATTCGCGTTCCGTGTTGGCCGCCAGGGCGAGGCTGTCTCGGGCGGCCTCCTGTTCGGTGCGCACCCGCAGTTGCACCGCGGCGAGCTCCAGCCGGCGTCGCTCCACCAGGGCTTCCGTCTCGCGGATGCGGCCCTGGTTCCGGTTCCAGAAGGGCAGGGGCAGGGCCACGCGCAGGCCGACGAAGTCGTCCCGCTGCATTCCCGCGGGCTGGTCTTCGGAGCGCTGCAGTTCGCTGACCAGACCGACGCCGACGTCCTGCCAGCGCTGGGAACGGGCGAGCTGGGTTTCGCGGTGGGCCGTCTCGATCCGGGCGAGGGCGAGCTGGAGTTCCGGGCGGGAATTGGTTTCGGCTGCGGCCAACGTCGGTTGCCAGGTTTCGCCTGCGGGCAGGACGCCGGAAATCTCCACCGGCTCCTCCGCGGCAAGGTTCAGCAAGCGGCGCAGTTCACCGCGCAACCGCGTCTGCTCCTGTTCCACCTGCCGGCGGCGGAGCGTGATTTGTCCGGCCTCCAGCACCAGCTGTGCGGCATCGAGCCGGGACACTTCGCCGAGCTCGGCGGCCGCGCGGGAGGCGGTGGCGAAGGCCTGGGCGTTGGTCGATTGACGGTCGGCCAGTTCGAGTCGGGCCGTCGTGGCAAGCCAATCGGCCAGCGTCGTCGCCGTCTGGAACGCCAACTGCCGTTCGGCCCCACGCAATTCCGCTTCCGCCGCGCTGATCTCGGCGTCGGAGACCGCCCGTTCCGCCCGGAGCCGGCTGGTGAGGGGAAACCGTTGGGTCAGGCCGAAGGCGAGAACACCCTCGCGGCCGTTGGTGTTGGGGCGGACTTCGGCCTCAAGCTCGGGATTGCTCAGCCGACCGGCCTGTTCCCGACGGGCTTTGGCTTCGCTGACCAGCAACCGCGCGGCGGCGAGTTCAGGCTGGTGGCTGACGGCGTGTTGAATCGCCGCTTCTGGAGCAAAGGCCGCGGCGAACAGCGCCGGGGCGACCAACAGGGAAATGGATACGCAAAACAGGGACTTCATGAGCTGAACGGAGTCGGACGGACCCGCAGGGGCGGGCAGTTCGAAGGCACAGGTGTCCGGCCAAAGCGGCAGCCGGAGCCGGCCAGCTCAGATCAGCAGCAGGGAAGTGAGAAACGTCCGCCGGGGAGGTGGCGGACTGAAATTGATTGCCGGCAGCGTCGGCGTGACCGCGGCGACGGGAACCTCAATCTGCACCGGTCTCGGGGCTGGCAGGGCGACCAGAGCCGGCAGCCCGGTCCAACCTGCATCGGGACAGCGCCACTCTGGCTGCGCGTGAACGGCGGGATGATGGTGCGAATGGTCCGCGCCGCCGGAGGCGTCGTGGTCATCCTGATCGCAGCCATCGGCATGATGGTGGTCCGGATGGCACTCCAGCAGGTGACAGTCGGGCGCGGCAACCACCTTGGCCACGTCACCGCAGTCGCAGCGATAGCCCACCGTGAGGCCATGCAAGCACGTCAGTGCGACCGCCAGCACCAGGCTGGCGACCACCCAACGTTGGATCCATGACCGCATGCGTTCAGTGGAACCTTTCGGCCAAATGGTGTTCAACCTTTAGTTTTCCAACGCCCCGGTTGCGACCGGTCCGGTTCCTCCCCAAACTGCCGCCGTGAAGCTGCTGTTCATCGGGGACATCGTGGGTGAGCCCGGCCGGCGCGCCGTGAAGGCGCTGGTGCCGGTGTTGCGGGAACGCCACGGGCTCCAGTTTGTCATCGCCAACGGGGAAAACTCCGCGGGCGGCAGCGGCATTTCGCTCAACACCGCCAAGGAGATCTTCGATGCCGGCGTGGACGTGATGACCACGGGCGACCATCTTTGGGACAACCGTGACGTGACCCAGCTGCTGCCGGATGAACCGCGCTTTCTGAGACCGTCCAATTATCCGGCCGGCGTTCCGGGACGGGGAGCGGCGGTGTTCCGCAAAGACGGGCTGCCGCCCGTTGGCGTGCTCAACCTTCAGGGCCGGACCTTCATGGCCGCGCAGCTGGAAAACCCCTTTGCCGCCGCCGAGGCCGAGGTGGCCAAACTGCGGGCCGAAACGCCGGTCATCTTCGTGGATTTTCACGCGGAAGTGACTTCCGAGAAAATCGCGCTCGGCTGGCTGCTCGATGGCAAGGTGAGCGCGGTGGTGGGCACGCACACCCACGTCCAAACCGCCGACGAACGAATCCTGCCCCAGGGCACGGCCTGCCTCACCGACGCGGGCTTCACCGGCGGGCACGGTGGTGTGCTGGGTCGCGAGTGGCCGCCCATTGTGGAGCGGTTTCTGCGGCAGACGCCCCAGCGCTTCAATGTCTGCGAAACGGATGTGAGGCTGCATGGCTGCGTGCTCGACATTGATGACGAAACCGGCCGGGCCCGGTCCATTGAACGGGTCAGCGAGGTGCTGAAATGAAGGGCGTTTCCCCAGTGTTCCGTCTTGGAATCGCGGTGGTGGCCGTTGTGGTGGCCGGGCTGCTGATAGCGTTGTTTCCGCGCGCCACGCCCGAGGAAGCGCTTTTGGAGCGGTGGTTGCAGGCGCAGTCCCGGGGAGTGATTCCCGCCGCGCTGTTTCAGGAGGTTGAGGCCGCCCCGCTGAGCTTCCGGGAGGTCGCGGCGCGCAAGATTGGCCAACGGGAAAGTCCGTTGACGTCAGCCTGGCAATGGCTGCGGCCGAAATTGCCGGACACCCTGCGGGCCCGCGTGCCGCTGCCGTTCTCCGCCGGCCGGCGCGGGATGGCCCTGCTCAACCTGGTTTCCGGATTCGAACAGGAACCGGGCGTGCGGCAGGCGCTGCTCGCGGTGGTCACCAACCGGGAGGCGACCAACCGCCGGATCGCCTTGCTGGCTTTGGGACGGTTGCCGCTCCTGCCGCCGGAACTGGCCGAACCGCTCAGTGCGATGGCGGACGATGCCGACCATCTGCTGCGTTTGGACGTCGCGACCACCTTGCAGTTGGCCACACCGCGCACGGGGCCGGTGACCCTCGCGCTGCAACGGCTCGCCCAGGATCCCGTGCCGGGTGTTCGCCACGCGGCGAATCCAGGGGAGGCCGACGAACCCGAAACCGCCACGCCCTGATGCCGGCAAAAGGATCCAGTCAGTGGGACTTTGGCGAACTGTTTGCCGGCGAGGCTCCGGCGAAGGCCAAGGCCAAGGCGGCGGAAACACCGGCGCCGGAAGTTGAACCGGTCCGCCCGGTCCGGCGAACGCTGTCGGTCACCGAACTGACGCTGGGCATCAAGCGGCAGCTGGAAGGCGGCTTCAGTTCGGTTCGCGTGGCCGGGGAGATTTCCAACTATCGCTTGCAGTCGAGCGGGCACGCCTACCTCGTGCTCAAGGACGCGAACGCCCAGCTGAGCTGCGTGCTGTTCCGCGGTCAGGGCGGGGCTGCCCGTGCCGCGCTCCGTGACGGCGCGCAGGTGATTCTGGGCGGAGACGTCACGGTCTATGAACCGCGCGGCCAATACCAACTGCGCGTGGACTGGGTCGAGGTTCAGGGCATCGGCGCCCTGCAGGCGGCCTTTGAGCGGCTGAAGGCAAAGCTCGCGGCCGAAGGGCTCTTTGATCCGGCGCGGAAACAACCGATTCCCTCGCTGCCGAAGCGGGTGGGCCTGGTCACTTCGCCCACCGGCGCGGCGATCCGTGATGTGCTCCATGTCGTGGGCCGGCGGTATGCCGGACTGGAGTTCGTGCTGGTGCCGGTGAGGGTGCAGGGCGCCGGCGCTGCCGAGGAAATCGCCGCGGGCATCGGGTTGCTGAATGAATGGTCGGCGGAACAGGCCGACGGTGCCGGCCTGGACGCGATTCTCGTCACCCGGGGCGGCGGTTCGCTGGAAGACCTCTGGGCGTTCAATGAGGAGCCCGTGGCGCGGGCGATCGCCGCTTCGGAGGTTCCGGTCATCTCTGCGGTGGGTCATGAAATTGACTTCAGCATCGCGGACTTCGTGGCCGACCTGCGCGCGGCCACGCCAAGCGCGGCGGCGGAAATCCTCACCGCCAGTTACGTGGCGAGCCGTGACTTCGTGTCGGCGGCGGCGGTCCGTTTGGGCCAGTTTGCCCGGCGCCGGATGGAGGAGGTGCGGGACGAGATTGGCCGCTTGGAGGATCGGCTCGCCCGGGTGCATCCGCGGCGCCGGCTCGAAACGCTGGCCCAACAGGTTGACGACCTCGCCGCGGCCATGCCCCGGGCGGTTCGGCAACGGCTGCGAATCGCGCGCTCCACCCAGATCAGCGTGGCCCAGCGGCTCGCGGCCCAGCGGCCGGCGGCGGTGCTGTCCCGACGCCGTCGCGAACTGGAGGCGATGATCCGTCGCTTGCCGGTCGCCGCTTCGGCGGCGCTTCAGTCGCGCCGGGACAGGCTGGAACGCCTCGGTGCCGGACTCCGCCTGCTGTCGCCGCTCAGCGTGCTGGAGCGGGGCTATTCGCTGACAACAGATGCGGCGACGGGAAAGGTCGTGCGGGACGGGGCCGGACTGAAGAGCGGCCAGCGCCTGAAGACGCGCTTTGCCCAAGGCGAGGCGGAATCTCTCGTGGTGCCCGCCAAGACGCCGCGTCCGTGATCCGGGCATCGGCGAACCGGCGAGGGCCAGGGCCGGGAATGGTTTCTCCCGATTGCAGGCCGGACCTCAGTGAAGAATCCGGCTGACCGTCAGGCTCCACGAACGGACAATCCGTTCCTCCACAATCTCGTAGGTCATCAGCACCTCCAGTTCGCCGGGACCTTCTGGAAAAGTCCGGATCACGCGCTCGTGATCGACGACGAACCGCCCGGCGACCGTGCGCTGGAGCAGCGTGGCATGCAGGTTGGGTTCCTGAAACCGCGCGGCAAACCGTTGGCGCAGGGCCTCGGTGCCGCGGGCGAGCAACGTGTGCGGGTGTTCGAACAGCTCCGCGTCCGGGGCATAGGTGGCCAGCAACGCGGCGAGATCACGCGCATTGTAGGCATCGAGCTGGCGCTGGGCGACCGCGGCGGGGGAATTCATGGAAGTGGCGCAGAGTGGCGTCGCCGCCGGCTGTTCAGGCCATCAGTTCCTTCACCAGTTCGCCGTGAATGTCGGTGAGCCGGAAGTCGCGGCCTTCGAAGCGGTAGGTGAAGCGGGTATGCTCGATGCCCAGCAGATGGAGCATCGTGGCGTGCAGGTCGTGCACGCTGACCGGATTGGAGACGATGTTGTAGCCGAAGTCGTCGGTCTGGCCGATGACCGTGCCCGGTTTGATGCCGCCGCCGGCCATCCAGATGGAGAAGCAGCGCGGGTGATGGTCGCGGCCGAAGCTGTTCTTGGTGATGTCGCCCTGCGAGTAGGCCGTGCGGCCGAATTCGCCGCCCCAGATGACCAGCGTTTCGTCGAGGAGGCCGCGTTGCTTGAGATCCTTGATGAGCGCGGCGCTGCCCTGGTCGGTATTCTTCGTCTGCGCCTTGATGCCGTCCGGGAGTCCGCCGTGGTGGTCCCAGTCGCGATGGCAGAGCTGGATGAAGCGGACGCCGCGTTCCGCGAGACGGCGCGCCAGCAGGCAGTTGTTTGCGAAGGACGGTTTGCCGGGAGTGGCACCGTAGAGATCGAGCACGGCCTGCGGCTCCCGGGAGAAGTCCATGAGTTCCGGCACGCTGGTCTGCATGCGGAAGGCGAGCTCGTAGTTGTCGATGTGCGTCGCGATGGCCGGATCGGCCAGGGCACCGAGCTGCTTGCGGTTCAGCTCCTGCATCGCGTCCAGCAACTGCCGGCGGGCGGTGCCGCTGAGGCCGGGCGGATTCGAGACGTAGAGGACGGGATCGCCCTGGCTGCGGAGCTGCACGCCCTGGTAGGTCGCGGAGAGGAAGCCGTTGCCCCAGTAGCGCGCCTGCAGGGCCTGGCCGCCGCTGCCGCTGGTGAGCACGACGAAGGCGGGCAGGTTTTCGTTGTCGCTGCCGAGACCGTAGCTGATCCACGCGCCCATGGTGGGCCGGCCTGGCTGCTGGTTGCCGGTGCCGAAAAACGTCACAGCGGGATCGTGATTGATGGCGTCCACATGCATCGAGCGGATGAGCGCGATGTCATCCACGATGCCGCCGGTGTGGGGCAGGAGACTGCTGAGCTCGACGCCGGACTTGCCGTAGCGCCGGAACTCGTAGGGCGATCCCACGCACTTGAGCACGGCCTGACCGGCGGTCATGCCGGTGATGCGCTGGCCCATCCGGACGCTCGGCGGGAGTTCCTCGCCGGTCATGTCCTTGAGCTTGGGCTTCGGGTCGAAGAGGTCGAGGTGCGACGGGGCGCCGGACTGGAACAGGTAGATGACCCGTTTGGCCTTGGGCGCCAAGTGCAGTGTCTTCAGGGCGCCGGCCGTGGCGTTGGCCGCGGGAGTGGCGGCGAACAGCTTCGGGTTCAGCAGCGACGCCAACGCGAGCGCGCCAAGGCCGGTGGTGCTTTGGGTGAGGAAGGCGCGGCGGGAAAGGATGCGCTCAAGGTCGGATTGCAGGTGCATGTCACTCCCAGGGATTGAAGGTGGCGACGCCAGTTCGATCGAGGTCCGATGTATTTCGGGTGGCAACGGTCAGGTTATGAACGAGCGCCGTGGCGGCGATCAGGGTGTCAATGGCAGGAACCGGGTCGCGCAGCGAACCGACCAATTGGCCCCAGCGAATGGCCACCGCCTGATCCACTGGCAGGATTTTTCCCGCGAACCACCCGGGCACTTCCTCGCGAATCCATCGGTTCAATCGTGTTTGCCGGGTCTTGTCGGCGAGTTGGGCGAGGCCCTTCTCCAGCTCACCCAGGGTCAAGACACTCAGGTAGAGATCATCTTCGTGGTCTTGCAGCCAACCCGTAACCCGTTCGTTGGGCTTTTTCCGGCTGAGCTCCGAGATGACATTGGTATCCACGAGCCAGCTCATAGGCGCACGTCACGGGTGGGGCTGCCATCGCGGTCGAGTTTCAGTTCGAGCCCCTGCAGCGGGGCGAAGAGATCGAGGATGCTCTTCTTCCGCGGGCGGATCTTCTGAAAGTCGGCGACTGAAATGACCATCACCGTCGGTTCACCGTGGCGGGTGACGGTCTGCGGGCCATCGCTCAATGCGTTGTCCACCACCAGGCTGAACTGGTTCTTGGCTTCCTGAAGCTGCCAGACGTTTTTCACGTTCGTGACTGTTATAGTGAAAGTCTGTCTAGTCTAGACAGAATCGGGTTCATCACCCTAGCCGGATCCGCCGCACCCACTGTTGGTTGGCTTCCCAGTAGGTCGCCTTGTTTTTCATCGTCGGGTCGTCCGCCGCGGGCTGGATGCGGCCATCGGCATCGGTGGCGCGGGAGACGACGTTGTGTTCGCCCGGCACGGGTGATTTCCAGTCGAAGTGCCAGAAGCTCCAGGTGAACTTCGTGTCGAGCCCGCGGGCGGGCTTTTTCCCGATGATGGCCGGCTGCCACGGGCCGTCCCCGATCTTCACCTCGACCGATTTCAACGGGGTGCCGTCGCTCCAGGCGGCGCCGCTGAAGCGGACCGAACCGTCGGGCCGCTTCACGGCGCGGGCGGTGACCGATTTGCAGCACAGGTTGCAGACGCTGGTTTCGCGCCAGTTGGTCCAGTCGGTGTGCTCGCGGGATTCGCCGCGGATGGTGACGTATTCGCGGGCCATCCAGCGGCCCATGAACCGCCGGTCGAGGATGTCCACGCGCTTGAGCCACTTCACCCAGGCCACGCCGAACCACCCCGGCACCACGAGACGCAGCGGGAATCCGTGGATGTCGAGCAGGGGATCGCCGTTGTGGGCCCAGGCGAGCAGCACTTCCTCCCGCAGGGCGTGCTCCAGCGAAAGGCTGCGGGCGAAGTTCTGGGGAAAATCCTTCTCACGGATTTTCTCCACCTTTTCGTCGGAGCCGTAGAAGACGACTTCCTCCGAGCGCTTGACCAACCCGAGGTCCTTCAGCAGCGGGCCCAGCGGCGTGCCCGTCCAGCGCAGGTTGCCGCAGGCGCCGGCGAAGCCGGGATTCGAGCCGTTGCCACCGCATTCCAGCGTGGCGGTCACGGTCTTGTGGGGACGCTTCATGAGGTCCGCCAGCGTGAGCGTCGTCGGGCGCTTCAGGTAACCGGTGAACTCAATCTTCCAGTCCGACGGCTTGGTGGCGGGATCAATCTTTGGCTTCGGATAATGGCTGACTTCGTAGAGCTCCTCCTTGGGCGTGATCCAGGAATTGAGGTGGGCCCAGCGGAGCATCGGCCGTTTCGGATCGTAAGGCTGCGGGTCGAGGAACGGGATGAGTTCCTCGCCGGCCCCGGGTTCGAGTCCGAATGCGCTCAAAGGCCGCGAAGCCAGAGTGTAGGCGGCCAATGCGACCGAGCCGCGGAGCAGATCGCGTCGGGAAAGCGCAGGGGATGACATGCGAAAACTGTGCGCTGGGCGCGTCCTGCCCGGAAGACGAAAGTCGCTGAGCGTGGGCGCATCTGGACACCGTGTGCGTCCGCCCTGGGTCGGCTCGAAAGTGCTGCCGGTTTCCAACCGGCAGCGGCGGTGGGGGGGGCCACGGATTGAGCCCGGCTGGCGGAGCGGGCCGAAGGCTTCTGGGCGACAGCCCACATGCGGTGCCGTGGCCTCCGGCCAGAGCTGAAGCCCGCAACGGGCGTTTACTGTGAATCGTCGGCTCCGATTCACAGGGTCTGCCGCTAAGATACCGACAGCACTTTGCGGCCCGTCCGCGCGCACACAATGTCCAGATGCGCCCGTTTAGCGTTCCGGGGAATGCGGCGTTGCTCCTACGCGGCGTCACCTTCGCCGCGACGTTCGGCGGCGGCGGTGAACAGGCCCACGAAATCGTCTCCGGTCAGGCGGCGGGGATTGAAGTTCGCGGTCCATTGCCGCGCGGCTTCGGCGGCGAGTGCCGGAATCTGCGCGGGATCGGCTCCGGCCTCGGTCATGGAGCGGGGAATGCCGGCGAGGTTGAGCAGCGTTTCGAGCCGGGCGACGAGGGCTTCGACGGCATTCTCGAGACCTTCGCTGACGCAGGCGATTTCCGGCGCGCTGGCCAGTTCCGCGTAGGCGCGCCGGGTTGCCTCGTCGCCGGCTGCGTTGAACCGGACGACATGGGGCAGCATGAGGCCGACCGCGGCGCCGTGAACGACGTTGAAATGGGCGGTCAGCGGATTGGCACACGAATGGGCTGCACCGAGCATGGACGTCTCGATGGCCAGTCCCGCGAGTGCTGCGCCGAGAAGCATTTCACCGCGAGCCTTGAGGTCGGTGGGCTGGGCCAGAACGACCGGCAGGGCGTGCGTGAGGCGTTTGAAGGCCTCGTGGGAATACATCAGCGACAGCGCGTTTCGCTTGGTTGTGACCGCGGTTTCCAAGGCATGGGCGATCGCATCAATGCCGGTGACGGCGGTCACGCGGGCGGGCAAGGAGACCGTGAGTTCCGGGTCCAGCAACGCGATGCGAGCGGCCGCCTTGGGGTCCAGGCAGGCCATCTTCTGGTGGGTCAGTTCATCGGCGATCAGGGCGGCGCACTGGCATTCGCTGCCGGTGCCGGCGGTCGTCGGAACGGCGATGAGCGGCAGCATGGGCCGCGTGGCTTTGCCGACGCCCCAGTAGTCCTTCATCTCGCCGCCGTTGGTGAGCAGGAAATTGGTGCCCTTGGCGGTATCCATCGAACTGCCGCCGCCGAGGCCGACGAGCAGGTCCGTCTTCTCCTCGCGCGCCATGGCGAGGCAGCGGGCGACATCCGCAGTGGTCGGGTTTTCGCGGACCTGGTCGTAAACGCCGACGTGCTCGACGTGCGGCTGCAAGGCGGCCACGGCCTTGGCGGCGTGACCGGCATTCACCAGTCCGCGATCGGTAACGAGCAGCGCGCGGCGCCCGCCCAGTTCGCGGGCCAGTTCGCCCAGGCGGGCAAGTGCTCCGGCCCCGAACACCAGGCGGGTGCGCGGAGTGACGTCAAATGGCGCGGTCGTCATGCGGGACTCAGTGACTGTTTCCCGCGGAGAGTTGTTCAAGCCCGCCGGACCGGCAACGCGCGAGCGCAACTTTCTGCGGCCGGCCTACTTGGTCATCGCGGGACGGGGACGCGGCTTGTGCAGCGCGAGGACGTCGGTCTGGTGGCGGGAACCGTGGCGTTGTGCGGAACCTCGCGTGGTTCCGGCCCCGTTTTCCACCGGGTTGGTGGCCGGTTCTCCCGTGAGAACTTCCCGCGTCAGCTCGGCCACGCTCTGGAGGATCCGGGCGGGCTGATAAACGTAGTCGCCGACGTCCTCGATCTTGGTGGAGCCCGTCAGGACGAGGTAGCCGAGCAGGCCCGATTCCACGGCTCCGCGAATGTCGGTCTCCATCGTGTCGCCGATCATCACGACCTGTTCCACCTTGCTGAGCGAATCGGCCAGCTTGCGGCGCGCGCGCTGGAACATGTAGCCGTTCGGCTTGCCCAGATAATAGGCCCGCCGGCCCGTGCTGGCTTCGAGGAAGGCGGCGAGCGCGCCAGCGCCCGGACGGGTCTTCTGGCTGGAGACGGGGCACCAGTTGTCGGGATTCGTGGCGAGCAGGCGGGCGCCCTTTTCGATGAGTTCGTGGGCCTTGGTCAGCTTGTCGGTGGTCGCCGCCCCTTCGCCGATGACGACATAGTCGGGGCTGATGGCGTCGTTCGCGATCCTGTGTTCGTGCAGGGCGGCCACCAAACCACCCTCGCCGACCACGAAGGCGGTGCAGTTCGGATGCGTCTCGCTGAGGAAATCGGCGGTGTTCATCGCCGAGGTGTAGAAGTGCTTCGCCGAGAGTCCGTGCACGCCGAGATGGCGCAGCCGCACGGCCAGGTCTTCGGCCGTGGGAGCGGAGTTGTTGGTGAGGAAGAGGAACGGCGTTCCTGTGGCCAGCAAGGCGGAGACGAAGTCCGTGGCGCCCGGGATCAGCTGGTTTTCCCGGTAGATGACGCCGTCCATGTCAATGAGGTAGCCGTATTTCATCGGATTGTGGCTGGAACCGTCGGTGTGGAACAACCGGCGGCGTTGGAGTGCCTTGCCGGCGGGCGGGGATGCTGCCGCCGACGCCGGAAGTGTGCGCGGGCAATCCGCGAAGGCAAACGGAAGATGACTAACGCGCCGCTGCGGTCTGTTCCTGTCCGGCGGAACCCGACTTCTCAGGCGTCGATCAGTTCGGCGACCTTGTCGGCGATTTGGCCGGACTTCATCAGGGATTCGCCGACGAGGATCGCCTCGGAGCCGCAGGCCATCAGGCGCTCGACGTCGCGGCGCGAGTGGATGCCGCTTTCGGCGACCAGCAGCCGACCCCGGGTTGCCGCGTCGTCGGCGCTGAAAAGGAGTTTCGCGAGACGCTCCGTGGTCGCGAGGTCCACCTTGAAGGTCTTCAGATCGCGGTTGTTCACGCCCACCAGGCGGGCACCGCACCGGAGGGCGCGTTCCAACTCGGCTTCGTCATGCACCTCAACCAGGGCGGTCAGACCGGCGGCGTCTGCGAGGGCGTGGAAATGGCTGAGCTGTTCGTCGGTCAGGATGGCGACGATGAGCAGGATGGCATCGGCGCCCCAATGGATCGCCTCGAGGATCTGGCGCTCGTCGATGATGAAGTCCTTGCGCAGCAGCGGCAGGCCGACGGCGGCGCGGATGGCCTTCAGGTATTCCAGCGAGCCCTGGAAAAACTTCTCGTCGGTGAGCACCGACAGGCAGCTTGCACCGGCCGCCTCGTATTCGCGCGCGATGCGGACGGGATCAAAGTCGGCACAGATGACGCCGAGGCTGGGCGACGCCTTTTTCACCTCGGCAATGAGGCCGATGTCGCCTTTGCGGGGCCGGCTAAGGGCGCAGAAGAAATCCCGCACGCCGGAACCGCGCTGCTGGATGGCTTCGCGCAGCTGGTGCGCCGAGACGGGGCCGACGGGAAGCCGGGCCACTTCGAGCTGCTTTTGGACGACGATGGTGTCGAGGATGGTCATCTGCTAGCGGGGCTAGTTTGCGCTGCACTTCTGAACCAACGGCGCGTTCCATTCAATTCGGCTCCCCCGCAGGACGGGGTCGGCAGTCAAAATGGGCAAGGCGCTTTCGAGCGAATCAGCGGTCAAGGAAAGCCCGAGTAAGCCATGGCCACCCTCGAAACCGCCTTGCCAAGAATGTTCGCCAATCAGCGATTGGATCCGTTCGCGCGCCGCCGTATCGGTAGCAGGAACGGTCAATACCCAACACCAGACCTTTCCACCAGACCGTCGGCTTCCGGGCATGTTTTTCAGGGATGAAGGCATGAGCCGCTGCTTTACTCCTCCTCATCCTTCAGCCCCGGTATCCGCTTCGCGGGTTGGCCGGCGCGGAGCCAGCCATTCACGTAGGCGTCGAGGTCGCCGTCCATCACGGCCTGCACGTCGCTGGTCTGCACGCCGGTGCGGAGATCCTTCACCATGCGGTAGGGCTGGAACACGTAGCTGCGGATCTGGTTGCCCCAGCTCACGCTGCCCTTTTCGCCATAGAACCGCTCCATTTCGCCCTTCGCCTGGTCGAGTTTCAGCGCGAACAGCTTGGAGATCAGCATCGCCATCGCCGTGGCCTCGTTCTGCGCCTGGCTGCGCTGGGCCTGCGACGCGGCGACGAGGCCGGTCGGCAAGTGGGTGAGGCGCACCGCGGTTTCGACCTTGTTGACGTTCTGCCCGCCCTTGCCGCCGGACCGGTAGGTGTCGCGCTGGATCTCGCTCTTCGGGATGACGATGTCGCTTTCGCTGATGTCGGAAATTTCCGCGATGACGTCCACGCTGGAGAAGCTGGTGTGGCGCCGCTTGTTCGAGTCGAACGGCGAGATGCGGACGAGCCGATGGACGCCGCGTTCCGCCTTGCAGAAGCCGTAGGCATTTTCGCCCTCCACGCGGAACGTCACGCTCTTGAGGCCCGCGGAATCGCCCGGCAGCGCGTCGGTGACCTCCCATTTCCAGCCGCGCGAATCGAACCAGCGGCCATACATGCGGTGGAGCATTTCGGCCCAATCCTGTGCCTCGGTGCCGCCGGCGCCGGCGTTGATGCTGAAGATGGCGTTGCGGTGGTCGTGCGGGCCGGTGAGCAGGATCACCAACTCGAACCTGTCCACCGCCCGGGTCAGCGCGGCGAGTTCGGCGTCGGCTTCCTTCTGGATGGCATCCTGGCCCGCGGGCGGTTCCGCTTCGCCGAGTTCCAGCAGCACCGAGATGTCGTCGAGCTTCTTGCCGAAATTCACCAGCGGATCGGCCTTCTTCTTCAGCGCGTTGGCCTCCTCGATGACCTTTTTGGCCGCTTCCTGATTGTTCCAAAAGGTGTCCGAAGCCATCTGCGCGTCGAACTCGGCGATCCGCTTCTGGGCGGCCGGGAGATCCACGAACTTGCGCAACTGGCTGAGCTTGGACGCGAGGGCATCGACATTGGCCCGCGTGACTTCGAACATAGGGCGCGGAAGGTAGGGGGCGGTCCCGGCCGGGCGCTAGGGGGAAGTTGTGCGGCCGGCGGGGGCAAGCGGCTGAGCCAACCCCGGTGCGCGAACTTCACGCGGTGCCGGAAAAATTCACGCGCTGGGCGGGGCCGTTGAAGGCGAATAGACGGACGCTCTGAAGCGCAGGAAAGTTTGGGTTTGCGGGGAAATTCGCTGTTCTGCGCCAAAAACGAAGCGAGCGCGGCCAAGAAAGAAACGCCGCCCGTCGTGAGACAAGCGGCGTTTCAACCCAAACGACCCTAACCTATGCCCAACCACTCGGTCGGGCAGAACGCATGTAGCCAGTGCAATGCCAAGTGGTTGCAGGTCACTGAAAAAGACCTGACGGGGACGCGCACCAAGTCAGGGGCGCGGGATGCCGAAATGATGGAGAACATTGCGGAACAGTTTGCCGAACCGGGGATCCGCATGGACGGCCCAGCCGCTGCCGATGCTGCCGGCGTTGAACACGAGGCCGCCTTCAGGACGCTGCCACCAGATCATTTCGCCGCCTTGGTCGGTCTTCGGTTTGATGCCCCGAAAGAAGTAGTCGAAGGCGGATCCGCCGTGGGCCCACGGAATGATGCCGTTCGCGAGTTGGGTGATGCCGGCGGGGTCGGCGGGAACCCGGGCGCCCGCCGGGTTGGGTTCCTCCTGCAGCGCGGAGAGCGTCGAAAGCCGGATGTCGAATTCGTGTCCATTGGCGAGGGACGTGCCGTCCGCGGCTACGCCCAGCAGATCACCGGTCTGAAGCCCGGTCGGTTCGGGCTGATGAAACAGGAAGTGGTCGACGGCCGAGACGCGGTAGGGGCCGAAGTTTTTGGGATTGCCCTGATTGTTCCAGCCGAGCGTTTCCAGGCCGGTCCAACGCCAGCCCGGATGACCGCAGTCCCGCAGCAGGCCGCCCCGTTCGCCGTCGTCGCTGTGCCAGGATTCGCCGCGCTCGTGCGGGAGCATCTGGTTGCCCGGCGCATCGACCTTGCGGCACTCCATCACGCTCACGTCGGGGTCAAAACTCACCCGCCAGAACACGGAGTTGCCCGAGAAGACGGCCAACCGCCCGCCGTCCGCGAGGAAGCCGTCCAGTCCGGCCAGCATCGGGAGCGACCAGTATTCGTTGTGGCCATTGATGATCACCACGCGATGGCGTTTCAGAAGCTCGGGATCGCGATGCAGGTCGTCATCAGTCGCGAAGTCGCAGGCGTAGCCCTCCCGTTCCAGCCAGACGTGCAGAAAGCGTTCCGCGCGCATCAGGTGGCTGTAACGCGTCGGACCGCCGTAGAGCACATAGGGCGCGGCCATGGGCCACGGCATACGCAGGCCGACCTGATAGGTGCCCTGACCCGCCGCGTGGCGGCGATAGAGGTTGAACGCGGGTGGATTGCCCGGGGAATTGGGCAGTCCATCGGTGCCGACGACGGCGTGCAGGGAATCGGGCCACACGCCGAACGGCGAACCGTTGTAGGCCCGCCAGGTGTTCGTGGCGCAGAGCACCAGGATCGGCGCCGGTTGGGCGCGTTTGGCGCAGCGGACGATGAAGGTGACGTCGTAAGGCGGCGGCAGTTGGCCGCCTTTGGGCGGCCGTTGCAGCCGGGCCACATAGACTCCCGGTTTGGCCGAGCGGGGAACCGTCCAGGACACGGTCGGTTGCCAGCGGCAATCGAACAGGTCGTCGGCCGCGAGGCGGAGTCCGTGTCCGCGCTGCGGGTCCCGCTTCGGATCATAATGGCCGAAGCGGGGCACCTCGTGCCGGAAGGACGGGCCGCCGATCATCCAGGTGCCGCGATTGATGATGCGGCCATGACGTCCCTTGCCGGAGGCGTCCGCCACGCGTTCGCCGCGTTCCTCGGCAAACGTCCAACTGCCCAAAATACCGCGGCCCTTCGCAGCGACCAGCCCGCGTTCGTTGAAACGGCGGCGGATCGCGGCTTCGTCGAGCGCGTGGTCATAGATCGCGCACTGGGCGATGTCCGCATCGAGAAACCTCAGGGCCGCCCCGTGTTCGCCCATGGCGCCCAGCCGGAGCGGATGCGTGCCCGGACGGAACGGCCCGGTGAACGGCCACGCGCCGGCCCTTTGACCGTTCACGAACACCTCCTTCGTCGTGCCGTCCCAGCGCGCCACAACATGGTGCCATTCGCCGCGTTTCAGCACGCCGGGTTCGGTGCGATGCACTTCCACCTCGTCGGGACCGACGCCGTTGCCGAGGAAAAAGCCCACATAACCCCCCTTGCCGAGTCCGAGCGCGAAGCCTTCGTCACTCTGCTTGTCTTCCTGCGAAATCACGCCGGCGATGCGATCCATGCCCCAGGGACGGATCCACGCCTCCAATGTCAGGCCGCGGGTTGCCTTGGTGACGGGGCGACCGATGTGCACGTAGCTGCCGGGATGAATGGGCTGGGGTCGGGCGGGCAGTTCGCCGAAGTCATGAACCGGTTCGTCGCCCGCTGGATCGTCAATTTGCTTCCCAAGGCGGAAGATCCGCGCCTTAACGGGCTGATCGGTGGACAGGTGAAACGCGATCCGTTCACCGGCGACCACGCTGTGCCGTGCCGGATACCCGTGGATTCCTGCCGGCTGAAACGGCGTGTGCGGCGGAATGCCGGCGGAGGCTCCGGGTTCTGCCGCCGTGGCCGGTTGGCCGACCGCGAGCGTGGCGACGCCAGAGGCGGAGACCTTCAGGAAATCGCGACGGGACGTGGGAAGCATGGCGGTTGATGACAGGAAGGGCACTGTCCCGGCAAGCCGGGGAGCGGTCCGCACTTCGGCCAATGCTCACACGAACGGAAGGAGACTGGGCCGCGCGGTTCACTGGTCGCACCAATGGCCGGTCTTGTTGACATCCCCATTTGCGGTCGTGTCAGTGGGTCATCCGCCGACCACGAACAGGGCGGGATAAGTCGCGAACCAAGCCCAGACAAAACGGTTCAATCCGAGGGCAGCCGCGTTGAACAGGTGGAACGCGCCCACGCCGGCCACGAGCGGCCAGCGCCACTCCCCGGGCAGCAGCAGCACGGCGCCGGCTCCGAGTTGGAGGAGTATCACGGCGACGCCGAGCAAGTGGCAGGCGACCGGCCGGTCAGCGAGTTGCCGGAGCGGGGCCAGCAGTTCGTAAGGGCCGTCGGAAGCGAACAGTGCCCGGAGCGTCTGCCCATTCCACCAGCGCGGATTGCGGACTTTGGACCAGCCGGCCAGCACGTAGGACAGCACGGATTGCGCGGCGATGTAGGCCAGCCCGAGCTTGGGACCCAGCGCGCCCAGCGGTGGCAGATGTGCCACGGTCAGCCCCAACTGCACCTGAAACCACATGCTGTCGCTGCCGCCGCACACCGGGCCGCGGGAGCGGATCGTGAGCCAGGCTGAGTTGAGCAGCAGCGCCGCGTGGACGGCAAACGGCAGCCAGCCGGTGGCCAATCCCAGCAGGGGCAGCAAGGCTCCGGTGAGACCGAAGCGCAGGCAAAGTCCCGGAATCACGGAGGGCCCGGCGAGAGCGCCGCCGCGGTCGTAAAGGCGGTGCGTGAGCCAGAGTTCGGTCGTCTGCACCAGCAGCCCGATCGCGAGCAGTCCCTGAGTGAGCGCCACGGCGTGTGCTTCGGTCACGACAGTCATGGCACGGATTCGTTCAGGGGATATTCGCCGGACACGAACCGGATCGCACCGGCCTCGTTTGCCGCCCGTTCCACGATGCGGAAACGAAACCGATCGCACGGCCCGTTATCCGTGCGTGCGGCCAGTCGGGCGCGAATGGCGCGGGCGATCAATTCCTCGGCTTCGATCCGATACCGTTCGTCGGTCAATTCGTCCGCGGCTCCTTCGATCAGGGATTGTTCCTGCAGGCGGAGATTGCCGGCGGGATTGAACCACCACCGCCGCCAGTCCGAGGTCGTGAAGCCGGTGAAGACCGGTTGCCACGAGGTTTCTGGAGTGGCCGGACCGAGGGCGACCTCCACCCGCGTCACGGCGCCAAAGTCGTTGAAGAAGTTCCACGATGGCAGGAACAGCTTCAGTGCGAGGAGCCACCGGGACGAGAACATGGCGGGGTCACTTGCGCGGGAGGCGGAGCAGGGCGGCCTCGCGGTCGTTGCGGACAAGCAGGAGATCGCCGACGAGCGCCGGCGGGTTCCACGACTTGTCACCAAACACCCGGAACCGGCCCAGTTCGTTCGGACCTTCTGGGGTGGGCCGGAGCTGCACGACATCGCCGTTTTCCGCGAGCAACAGGAACAGGTCGCCGACGAGCAGGCCCTGGCCATGACCGTAGCGGCCTTCCTTCCAGCGCTGGGAGCCGTCCTTCAGGTCGAGGCACGCGAGGATGCCGTCATCGAGGCCGTAGGCGAAGCCCGCGAGGGCGAACGGATTGGCGAACTTCGCCTTCAGCTTCTTGGTGGCCCACACCGAAACCGGCGTGAGTTTTCCGTCGGCTTCGGTCCGGAGCTCGAACAGTTCGGCGCCGACATTGTAACCGGCGCTGAACAGCAGGCGGCGTTCGTTCACCGGCACCGGCATGGCGACCAGCGGGTAATGGGTGCCCCACGGCTGACGCCAGAGCAGGCGTCCCGTCTCCGGATCGTGGGCCACGATGGCGCGGTGTTGGAACAGGATGATTTGGCGGACGCCGGCCACGGTGAACAGGCCCGGCGAACTGTAGGTCACGCCGTCATCGCCTGCGGTCCAGGCGATTTCCCCGGTGTCGGCCCGCAACGCCACGAGGGCGCGTCCGGCGGAGCCGCCCGCGTTGATGATGACCCGTCCATTTGTGACCAGCGGCGAACCGGAGAAGCCCCATTCCGGCAGGCGGGCGCCAAAGTCATTGGTGAGGGAGCGCGACCACAGCGGCTCGCCCCAGGCGAGGTCGAGACAGGTCAACACACCGCCGGCGCCGAGAGCGAACACGCGGTTGCTCACGACCGTGGGCGTGGCGCGGGGACCGTCGCCGGCGATGGGGCTGACGAAGTGGGATGGGTAAGCGAGCTTCCAGATCAGCTCTCCGGAGCCGAGCGCGTAACAGGTGACCAGCTCGTCCTCCCCGACCTGCTCCATCGTCAGGGCGCGGTCGCCAGCCACGGCGAAGCCGCTCCAGCCCGAACCGACCGGCCGGCGCCAGAGGACGGTCGGAGGTTGCGCGGACCAGTTCGTCGCGAGACCGGCGTCGGGCAGGACACCATTGCGGTTGGGGCCGAGGAACTGGGGGAACGAAGCCAGGTTCGTCAGTCCGTTGCCGGAACCAGCGCCGGGGCTGGCCACCGGGACGGGCGTCGCGGAATGCGAACGACCCCAGCGAAACTCAAACGTCGGCATCAGGTCGCCGCTCATGCCGGTGTGGCGGAACAGCGCGAGAAACATTCCGGCGGCGGCGAACCCGGCCAGGCGCCACGTCCACCGGGCGCGGGACAACAGCAGCCACCAGGCGAGCAGCAGAATCGCGGTCACCGCCAGCACCGCCACCGTGAGAATGGCCACGGTCAGGTGGGGCTTCTCGCGGAGCAGCCAGCCTTGCGTCGCGTCCGATTTCACCACGCGGACGGCGACCGCACTCAATAGCACGATGACGCCGGCCGGCCACAGGCGCAGGCCGGGAGCGGACTTGGGAGCGGGCGGTTGGTCAGCCGACATGCGGCGCATGGTTCAGGTTCTGGGGCCGGGGTCAAAGCCCGGGCGCGGGAATTCCACCGGCCTTGCCGGACAGGGCTTCGCCCGCCACGTTGACTCCATCATGTCCGACCTTCAGGCGATCTATGACGATGCGATGTTCGATTACTCGACGGGGGATTACGACACCGCGATTGCCAAGTTGATGGGCATCCTGACCGAGGATCCGCGGCACTTTGACGCCCAGCTCAGCATCGCCATGTGCCATTACCGGAAGGGGGACTACGCCACCGCGATTGCCGAGGGGCACAAGGCGCAGCAACTGAAGCCCAACGAGCAGTTGGTGCATACGAACCTGTCGCTGTTCTACATGAAGGCCGGGGACAAGAAGACGGCGGAACATCACGGACTCCAGGCTCGTATCGCGTCTTGGAAGGAGAACATGGCGCCCCCGCCGGCGGGGCAGCCTGCAGCCGAGTCGGTGGATGAGGAATTGAAGATGGCCGGTCCAAAGCCGCAGGCGTTCAAGCTCCCGGAGAAGTTTCCGGAGATGCCGTGGAAGAAGAACAAACCGGCAGGTCAAACGACGCCACCTGCAAAATGAGCCCTCAAGGCAACGGTTCTCCGGTCAAGCGGGTCCATGCTGACCGTGCCCCGCAGGCTCGGCTCGTTTCCGCGCTCACGCTGGTAGCCACCGCGGGGCTCTCGTGGCCTTGGTGGGGATTGGCTGGGGAAGGTCATTCCTTCCTGGGTTGGACCGGCCTCCTTTTTCTCCCGGTGCTCGGAATCGCGGGGCTGATGTGGTGGCAGTCTCGGCGTTGGGGCGATCGCCTGGAGCTGAGCCCGGCGGAATTGCGAACCCTGGATGGCGAACGGACTGTGTTCACCATTGCGGCCGATGCACTCACCAGGCTGGAGTTGGGCTGGACGGGGCTGGTGGTCGAGTGGATTGCCCGCGGCGGTCCGCAAAAGCTTTTGATTCCTTGCGGCGAGTTCTCTCAGGCCAACTGGAAATCCCTCGAAGTCGTCCTGCGCGGCTGTTTCGGTGGCCGCCTGCGGGACACGCGCCGAACCCTTTCTCCGAATGGATAATTACCACCCCATTGCGGCCGTGGATTCCCTGGCCGACGGCGCCTGCCGTTCTGTGGAAGTCCGGGGCCAGCGCCTGCTGCTGGCCCGGGTCGGTGGCGAGTTTCATGCCGTGGATGACGTCTGTCCTCACCGTGGCGCGCCTTTGGGCAGCGGGTTTCTTCAAGGGCACGAAGTGTTCTGTCCGCTGCATGGCTGGTCGTTCGATGTCACTTCGGGAGCCTGCCTGACCCGGCCGGACAAGCCGTTGCGCCGCTACTCCACCGCGGTCCGCGATGGTCAGGTGTGGGTGGCGCTGACGCCGGACGCCCCCGCGACCGCTCCGGCCTGACGCCCAGATGGGCGCCTCCCCTTGTGGGAAGGCGCTGCGCGTTCTACTCATCCTCAGCATGAATCGGTCGCCGGTGGCGCACCCAATGCGCCATTGAATCACCGGCAGCCCCTCCCCAGTGTCCGCCCCCGAAAAATGAACGACTCGTCCAACCTCGACGAACTGCTGGCTTCCCGCGCTTCCCACGGCCGCCGGCAAATCGAGCCGTGCACCGTGGTCATCTTTGGCGCCTCCGGCGACCTGACCGCCCGGAAGCTGATTCCGGCCCTTTATCACCTCGCGCTGGAAAATGCCCTGCCGACGCCTTACCGCATCATCGGCTTCGCCCGCCGGGACAAAACCGACGAGTCGTTTCGTGCTGAACTGCGCGAGGCGCTGAACCAGTTCTCCCGCACCAAGCCGGTCAACGAGGAGGTCTGGACCAAGTTCGCGGCCAATCTCAGCTACTGCCAGGCGGACATCTCGGACGCCGCCGGCTACCGCAAGCTGAAGGAGCTCATCGATCGCTCCGGTGACGAGCGCCTGAAGACCAACCTGCTGTTCTATCTCGCGACCAATCCGAGCCAGTTCGGGGAGATTTCCCAGCACCTGAGCGAAGTGGGGCTGCTCCAGAAGTGCGAGAACGGCGGCTGCATGCAGCGGCTCGTGGTCGAGAAGCCTTTCGGCCATGACCTTCCCAGCGCCCGGGCGCTCAATGCCGAGCTCATCCGGCACGCGCACGAGAGCCAGATCTTCCGCATCGATCACTACCTCGGGAAGGAAACCGTCCAGAACATCCTCACGTTTCGGTTCTCCAACAGCATCTTCGAGCACCTGTGGACCCGCGACACGGTGGACCATGTGCAGATCACGGTGGCCGAGAAGCTCGGGGTCGGTTCCCGCGGCGGTTATTACGAGGAATCGGGTGCGATGCGCGACATGGTGCAGAACCACGTCCTCCAGGTGCTGTCCCTCATCGGCATGGAGCCGCCGGTCTCGCTCGAGGCCGAAAGCGTCCGTGACGAGAAGGTGAAGCTCCTCAAGTCGATCCGCCCGATGTCGCCGGCCGACATGGCGAAGAACATCGTGCGCGGCCAGTATTTTGCCGGGGAAGTGGATGGCGAGGCCCGGCCGGCCTACCGCAGCGAACCGAAGGTGAATCCCAAGTCGAACGTGGAGACGTTCGTAGCGATGAAGCTGTGGATCGACAACTGGCGCTGGAGCGGCGTGCCGTTCTACCTCCGGACGGGCAAGAACCTGCCGGTCAGCGCGAGCGAGGTCCGCGTGCAGTTCAAGCCGGCGCCGAACATCCTGTTCGCGGCGCGCTCCGGGGTGAAGCTCGATCCCAATTCCATCACACTGCGCCTCCAGCCCAACGAGGGCATCACCCTGCGCTTCAACGGCAAGGTCCCCGGGGCCGCGACCAAACTGCAGCCGGTGCGGATGCGTTTCAGTTACGACAGCGAGTTCGGCGCCTACACGCCGGAGGCCTACGAGCGGCTGTTGCTCGAGGCCATCGCCAGCGACGCGACGCTGTTCATCCGCCGCGACGAGGTGGAGACCGCGTGGGACATCGTGGACGAGATCCGCGACAGCTGGACCGGCCGGCCGCTGACCAACCGGGAGTTCTATCTGGCCGGCACGTGGGGACCCACCGCCGCGGAGGAGCTGCTGGCAGCCGACGGGCGCGAATGGAAGAATCCGCAGCCGGTCAAGTGAACCGTCCGCCGGCCGATGCCGGGACGATGCAGGAAATTCACGGAATCCTCCCGGCAGTGACTTGCCGGCGGGGGCTTCCGGCAGTTACCTCTCCTCGGCTTACGGGCCGCACTCATTCTCGTGATGCAAGCGCAACTCTCCGCCAACGCCGAGATTCGGCACCTCAACTTCAAGCTCGCCGAACTCGGCCTCCCGCCGTTCGAGCCCAAGATCAATCCCGAGTCCGCGGCCATTGTCGCCTCGTTCATCGCCCGCAGCCGTGAGAAGGACCGGTTGCTCGCAACCTACCAGTGCCCGCCGGACGCGCGCATCCAGTCTTTTCTCTACGACTATCTCCATGATGCCGGCAGCGCCCCGAAGCTGCCCTCGCGGACCCTGATCCTGGATCGCCCGGGCATGGCGCGGATCGCGTCGTTGCCGCCGGATCGCGACGAGTTCAGGAGCGACATCATCCACAGCTATCGCGTCGCCAACGGCGTGCTGCACAACCCGAAGTCCGACCGGCGCACCACGGCGGGGATCTTCCATGTGGTTGAAGGCGGCCTGCCGATCCCTGACGACAAGAAGGCCGTGCCCAAGTCGGTCTTCGGCGCCCTATTGCGGCGGGCCTTCAACCCGCCCGCCGACCTGATGCGGCTGCCGTTCACGGCCTCCCAGGAGCAGCAGGCCGAGTGCTGGGTGTCGCTGTATCTGCGTCCGTTGGTCTGTCCCGAAGTTCCCGGCTACATCTCGTCGCACCGCATGGAGACGCGGCTTTTCGCGCCGGGCAACCTGGTCAGCAACCTCGATTTCGTGGAGACGATCTTCGGCAACGCCGGCGACCCGTATCTGCCCGAGAACGATGCCGCCCTCGACCTGGAACATTGGTCGGGCCACACCGGTTGCCTCATCTTGGCGCCGCACCTCGTCGGGGCCGTCACCAAAAAGGAGCTGGGCTTGCCGGCGTGGGACGAGGCGACGGAACGCCAGCAGCGGGACGGCATGTGCTGGAAGAACGAAGGGGAGCTCTACAACGACGGTGTCGCCTTCAAGATCTGCGCCCGGGATGCCTCCGGCGTCATCGTGACGATCATCGGCGACAACTATTACGGCTACTGCAAGAAGGAGGTGAAGACCCAGATCTCCTTTGCGACGAACCTGTTCGGCCTCGCCGAGGAGGAGCATGCCGGCGGGGCGTTGGTGTTCCCGTGCTACGACCTCGCGGGCGAATACGACGCCTCGCAGCACCTGCACGACTATCCGCACACCTTTGCCGAGGTCGCAGAGCGCTTCGCCGACCAGCTGGACGTGAAATCCGAGGGGTATGCCGTTGACCGCCAGTTCCCCGAGCTGGTTTACGTTTCGGAGACGGCGAAGTTCGAACTGGAGAAACAGACCATTTCGTGGACGAACAACGGCAAACAGCAGCAGATCAAGCTGCTGCTCGGGCACTTCTACTTCCTGCCATCCGGTTTCCGGCTGCACCTGGAGAAGCCGGTGGGCAACCGCGCCTGGCGGCTGATCGGCACCAAGCCGGAGCCCACGCTCTGTCACAAGCCCTGCACCGTGAGCGGCGGCGGCAAGTCGGAGATCTCCAAGCCGATCACCGACGCCATCATCCACGGACCGGTGTTCGTGTCCGATTTCAAGGCGGACTTCGACCGCGTGGATGAGCTGCTGAAACGCGACTATTCGGACCGTTTCCGCGACCCCGCCAAGAACGGCCGCGACCAGCGCTCGCTGCTCGCTCCGACCCGGTCCCTGGGCAGCGTCATCAAGCTGCTCACGCCGAGCACCGAGGACTATTCGGAGGCCTACAACGCCTGGCTGGCCACCGTGCCGCCGCACATCAAGGAACTGGTGTTCGTGGTGAAGCGCTTCTGGAAGCCCAGCTGGGGCACGAACTGGCGGGAACAATTCTCCGTGGACATCATCAACGGCGAGCCGTCGAACGAGCTGCGCCTCGGGCGCAAGCGTCTGGCCACCCAGTTCCTGCGGGTCGGTTACGATGCCGACGGTTCGTGGCGCACCTTCGGGCTGCGGAAGGACTTTCATCCGGCCGCCAAGGTGCAGGCGGAGGACGACATCACCGCCAGCGTGACGGTTCCCCGTTCCGCGCTGGTGGGTCTGGACGACGCCACGGCGCGCCAACCCTCAGTGAAGTTCGTCCGGAACTGCGAGAACCGCCTGTTCCAGCGGCCCGACGACGCGATCCACCGGGGCTACGACCAGATGGCGGAGGCCGAGTTCGCCGAGGCGAGCAACTTCTTCTCGAACTACGAGCCGTTGCCGCGGGAATTCGCGGCCAAGCTCATCGAGGACGCCATCGGGTTCCATCAGTTCACGCCGGCGAGCCAGGCGTTGATCCAGCAGGTCGCCGCCGACGAGTCGAAGAAGTTCTTCGTGAGCACGGCCTTCCCGCGGATCGTGGACGGCAAGCCTTCGAAGAACCCCCGCTACCTCCAGCTGCGGCCCGATCTGCGCGATCCGCGACTGCGCCGCATGGCCGAAGTCGGCCAGCGTTTGGCGCGCCGGCTGCCGTTCGCGCAGCCGCTCCACACGCCCGTGACCAGCATCCTCGCCGGCCGGCGGAACAACCCGGCGGAGAAGGGCGTCCGTTCGCTGGCCTGCTACGGCCCGATCCATTACATGGAACTGCCGGAGCTGTTCATGGAGTTCATCTCCTCGATGACCGGCAAGTCGCCCTCCACGACCGGAGCCGGCAGCGAGGGTGCGCTGACCAAGGGGCCGTTCAACGCCCTGCCGCCGATCTACGATCTCAACGCCGCGCTGCTGAGCTATCTCGTGAGCGGCTACGACACGTTCCTCACGAGCGCCGGCTGCCTCGGGCCGAAGACCCGCGTAGACCACGACATCTCGCTGCTGGTCCCCGAAGTGTGGTCCCGCATGGGCCATGAGGAACGGGATCCCCGGTGGCTGATCGCGGGCGGGATGCTGGAACGCATCGCGGACTTCACCCACGGTGGGCGCACGGTGGCGGCGAGCCGGCTGGGCTACCGCATCACCCACAAGTTCGTCACGACGTTCTTCGGCCGGATCTTCAACCATCCCCACGCCGTGCTGACCGAGCCCATGTTGCGCCCGGAACTGCAGGATCCGTCGGAGTTCGCCGATGGCGTGGACAACGTGGTGGCGACCCACCGGCGCGTGGCGGAGCACTACTTCGCCGACGGCTCGATCGCCGAGGCCTGCCCGCCGCTCCGGGCGCTGCTGCACATCATGCGCGACGGGCAGTTCGAGGGCAAAGGCCTCGAAAATCCGGACATCCGGTCACTCTTTGACCGCGAGAAGGTGCTGGCCAGCGAGTGGTATCTCGCCCGGCTCAAGGCTCGCCAGCGGATCGAACGCCGCCGGCTCCAGCAGGGGATCCGTTACGGCGAAAAGTTTGTCGCCACTGCGGCCTATGCGGACGAGGTGAAGCGGCTCGCGGTCCAGGACCGGCTGAGTGCCGCCCGGGTGCAACTGGAGAAGACCAAGCACGCGGAATACCTCAGCCACCTGGTGGGCACGACCGGTGCGGAGCCCTCGCTGGCGGATTGACCGCCGGGGAGAATGGCCCAGGCACCCCGGAGGCTTCCAAAAAAATCGCTGCCGGGCCGCGCTGCCGGGCAATCAGTGCATCTCCACCGCGCAGGTCCCGAGGCCGCCGCGGTAGTAGTTGAACTGCACGTTGGGATGGTCCGCGAGCAGGGACATCGGCACGGCCGTGTCCACGATGCGCTTGGATATCATCAGTGCGGTCAGGCGCTGGCCGAGCGGATTGTCGTGGTTGCCGGCGTGCCAGATCGAAACCTTCTCGGCCTGCCAGGTTTCCACCGGACCGACCGTGATCGCCTTGGTCGGCACCATCGTGATGTTGCCGCCGCCGCTGGTGCGGGCGTTTTGGGCCAGGGTCAGGGGATGCAGATCCACGATCCGGGTCGCGAGCTTCCGATACTCGGCGGCGGTGGGCGGTTCGTGCTTCCACTTTCCGCGTCGCGGGAGGGGATCGTTGAACGCCCAGTGCTTGATGTCGCCCTGGCCGCCCTGCATCACGGCGCAGCGAACGCCCGAGCTCCAGGACGCGCGATACGCGGAGGTGTCTCCCTTGGGAAAGTGCAGGTTGGCGTCCGGCATCTGCAGCTTTTTCTCGATCCGGCTGAAACACAGTTCCCGGTCCGCCCGTTCAAATGAAAGCGGATGGGTCACCGGAGTTTCCCGGCCGGTGGCGGCGTCAAACCACTCGTCCATGCCCCAGAAGTGCGCGGAGCCCAGCGGGAGCCCGAGCGCATTCACCAGCCGGGCCACCAACGGCAGCTGCTCGGTCGGGCCGATCGGGCCGCAGATGCCCACCGGATTGTCCGGAGTGCTCTGGCGCCAGGCGGTGATGTATTCGAGGGCCTCCGCGAGGTAGAAATCCTCCAGCGTGTCGTGGAACACCACCCGAAAGCCCGGCCGGGACAGTCTCGCGAGCTTCTCCGGGGTCAGCTTGGCGGCGTCGGCGATGAGTTCGGAATCAAGCGTGGTGTAATCCCACCAGTCCGGGGCGATGGCGCTGAGCTTGCGTGGCATGGGCGAACGCTGGCGGAAGCCGGTCGCGCGGGGAAGGGAAACGTGGCGGCGAAGTCGCTGTTGCCTGCCCGGGCCGGTTGGCGGAAGACTTTCTCCGCACTCCCGAGAAGCTACCCATTCCAAACCCCGTTTCCCCCATGAGCACCCATCACGCCGACCTCGTTGAGACCGTCCCCCACCCGCCGATTCCGCAGGAGGCGTTCGACTGGTATGACGAATACGCCCACGGGGTCATTGACCGGCGCACCTTCATGGCCCGCCTTTCCGGGCTCGCCGCCGCGGGCTTCACGATGAGTTATCTGCTGGCGAACCTGATGCCCAATTACGCCCAGGCGGAGCAGGTTTCATTCAACGATCCGGGAATCAAGGCCCGCTATGTGACCTTTCCCTCGCCCAACGGCCATGGCGAAGGCCGCGGCTACCTCGTCACGCCGACGGATCTTAAGGGCAAGGCTCCGGTGGTCCTGGTCGTGCACGAAAATCGCGGGCTTAATCCGTATGTCGCCGATGTCGCCCGGCGCGTGGCCAAGGCCGGCTTCGTCGCGTTCGCCCCGGATGCGTTGCATCCCAAGGGCGGTTACCCCGGCAACGACGACGAGGGGCGGGCGCTGCAGGGTTCGCTGGATCGCGCCAAGATCGAGCAGGATTTCATCGCGGCGGCGAAGTTCCTCAAGGCGCACGAGCTCAGCTCCGGCAAACTGGGCGCGGTCGGTTTCTGCTTCGGTGGCTACATCGTCAACATGCTGGCCGCGGTCGTTCCCGACGTCGTGAATGCCGGGGTTCCGTTCTACGGCACACCGGCGGCCAAGGAGGTGCGGAAGAACATCAGGGCGCCGATGCTGATCCAGTTGGCGGAGCTCGACACGCGGGTCAACGAGAGCTGGGCCGGCTACGAGGCGGACCTGAAGGCCGCCGGGGTGAACTACGCGATGCACCTGTATCCCAAATGCAACCACGGCTTCCACAACGACTCCACCGGACGTTACGACGAGAAAAACGCCCAGCTCGCGTGGGAACGGACGATTGCGTTCTTCAAGCAGCACCTCGCCTGAAGCCGTTGGGGGGCGCATCTGGACACCGTGTGCGTCCGCCCTGGGTCGGCCCGAAAGTGCTGCCGGTTTCCAACCGGCAGCGGCGGTGATGGTGGGCTGCAAATTGAGCCCGGCTGGCGGAGCGGGCCGAAGGCCTCTGGGCGACAGCCCACCCACGGCGCCGTGGCCTTCGGCCAGAGCTGAAGCCCGCAACGGGCGTTCACCGTGAGTCGTCGGCGCCGATTCACGGGGTCCGCCGGTAAGAT
>CAIWAH010000228.1 GCA_903910585.1 uncultured Verrucomicrobiota bacterium | reverse complement strand
CGCGCCGACCGGAGCGGTCCCCCGGCCGTTCCGGCCCCGAGGCGCCACCGGGCGAGCGAGCCGCCCTCGATCAGCCGCATCGCGATATACCAGTTCCCGGCGTCCTCACCGAAGCCATACACCGGCACGATGTGCGGATGACTCAGGGTGGCGGCCGCCCGGGCCTCGGTGTGGAAGCGTTCGAGCAGGTCGCCGGGGGCCCACTCGCCGCCGCTCACGAGCTTGAGCGCGACGAGCCGGCCCAGGTTCTTTTCGCGGGCGCGGAAGACGATGCCCATGCCGCCCCGGGCGATCTCCTCCAGCAGCAGGTAGGGGCCGATCGAACGGGACTCCGCCGAGGGCTAGTCCTCCGGCGCGGGCTCGGCTGGGGCCACGGGTTCCAGCGCCCGCAGCATCAGGCAGCGGGGACACAGGCCGGCCGCCACGCCGGGCCGCAGCGCGTCACCGCATTTCGGGCAGACCGGTCCCGGCAGGGCGGATTCTGGAGCGTTGGCCGACGGTTGAGGCACCGGTTTCCTATTACGACTCGGGCACGGAAGGTTCCGGGGTCATGCGCTCAGCACGCTGAGCAGGTGCCGGATTTCCGCCTCCACTTCGACCGGCGAATCCACCGTCTCGGCGATCTCCTCGCGCACGAGTTCGCCGTAGCGCTGCCGCAGTCGGTGGATGCCGGATTTCACCGCGGCCGCGCTGATCCCGAGGCGGCCGGCCACCTCGGCGTAAGACGTCTCACCCCGGTCCTCGGTGAGAAATGACTTCAGCTCCTGAAACCGGCCGGTGCGTCCGCCGGCGTCGAATTCCTGCCGCAAACGCTCCAGCACACGGTTGAGCAGCGTTTCCGCCCACCGGCGTTCAAAGGCCGCTTCCGGGGTCGCGCCGTCCGTCGGCTCAGGGACGCCGCCCGGCTCCGCCTCGGGCACGTTGAGCGAAAACAGCACCTGCCCTCCGCCCCGCTTCAGGGCCTCGGCCCGTTCGCGTTCATTGGCGAGGAACCGGGTAACGGCGGTGAGGAGAAACGTCCGGAACCGGCCCTTCGTCGCGTCGGCGGCGCGCAGCCATTCCTTCTCCAGCAGCCGGGCGAAGAAGCCCTGCGTGAGGTCCTTGGCATCCTCCGGCGACTGCCCGCGCCGGGCGATGAACTCATGCACCGCGGGCCAATAGGCCTGGCACAGCCGTTCCAGCGCCAGGTGGGACGAGGCATCAGACGCGTCAACGGCGCGGATCACCATCGACCAGTGCGTGGTGCGGAAGCGGGCCGCGTCGGCCAAGCCGACCGGCGGTTCTGTGAGTTCCGGGTCCAAAAGGTGGCCGGAGGGAACCAGACCGGAGAAGGCTCGGCAATCGGCGGCGCTTGCGGGAATTCGGTTGGGGCGGACCGGCTTTTCGGTTGGGTCGCGGTAATGCCCGGCGGATCGGAGCAACGTGCTGCCGGTTGCAAACCGGCAGCACGTCGGCGTCGTCCGGTCACACACCATTTTCCCGACAGTCCGCGAAACTTTCCGCCGGCACCCCGTAAGAGGTCGGTAAGGAAATCGACCGCCGCCCATGAAAAGCTCCTGTCTGAATGCCGCCAACTGCCTTGCCCAAGCGATCCGCAAGCATTGGTTCCTCATGGCCATTGCCGGACTCTTGTCCAGTTGGTCCGGTAACGCCCAAGGAACCGCCTTCACCTACCAGGGCTCGCTCGCCGACGGCGGCACCCCGGCCAATGGCAGTTACGACCTCCGCCTGACCGTCTTCGATGCGGCGACCGCCGGGAACGCGGTGGGCACGGTGACGGAGCTGCCCGGGCAGACGGTCAGCGACGGACTGTTCACCGTGACACTGGACCCGGGCGCGGGAGTCTTTGCCGGCAGCGCCCGTTGGCTGGAACTCGCCGTCCGCACGAACGGCGCGGCGGACTTCGTCATCATCGCGCCGCGGCAGGCGCTCACACCGACGCCCTATGCCATCCACGCGGCCACCGCAGGTTCGGCGGCCACGGCCACGGTGGCCACGACGGCCGGTTCCGTGCCCGCCGCCGGCATCACCGGCACGCTGCCCGTGGCGCAGCTGCCCGCCTCGGTCATCGTTAACGGATCGAGCGGCCTCACGCTGACCAAGGCTCCGGAACTGGTGGGGCAAAGCTCGTTGGCGGGCGGCGCCCTGAGCGTGCTCGCGGGCGATCACTACGCCGGCATCGCCGCGGGCAACGCGGGCCTGCTGATCTTCGACGTCGCCAATCCGGCTGCGCCGGTGCTCGTGTCGCAGTTCAACCAGGGCGTCATCACCCACGCCTTCACGGTGGACAAAGATCATGCCTATCTCGCCTCCGGGGCCAACGGCCTGCGGACCTTTTCGCTCACGAACATCGCCGTGCCCGAGTTCCTCAGCGAGACCAACGACACGACGGCGCAGCAGGTCATCACGGACGGCAACTACGCTTACGTCGCCGGCACGCCGAACACGGTGGTCTATTCGCTGGCGGACCGGTCGCGGCCGGAAAAGGTCGCGGTCGTGGGCCCTGCGAACGCCGCTCCCCGGCGGTTGGCGCTGGAGAACACGACCCTGTTCGTCGCCGGTGCGGACGCATTGCAGACCTACTCCGTCGCCACGCCGGCTGGTCCCGTCCTGCTGGCTACCGTCGCAGTGAACGGCGCCGGCTCCGTTGCGGTTAGCGGAAATCTCGCCTTCGTGGCCCGCGGCCCGGCCGGGGTCGCTGTGTTCGACGTCGCCAGTCCCGCCAACCCAACGCTGCTGACGACGGTGCCGGCCGATGCCGATGCCCAACATGTCTATGCCTCCGCCAACCGCCTCTACGTTTCCGACCATGGGGTTGGCCTGACGGAATGGGACACGTCTTCGCCCAGCGCCCCGGTCCGCCTGCACACGTTCACCTCCGTGCCGGCGATCACGGGCTCCATCGTGCTGAACAACTACGCGATGACGGCCAATTCCGATGCCGTCGGGCTGCGCATCCTGGGCTTAAGCCAGGCGGTGAATTTCGCGGCCGGTCACGCCGGCAACGGGGCGTCGGGTGCCGCGGTCGGTGTCACCATCGGCGGTGGCGGGGCGCGCACCTACCTCGTCCAGACCGGCGAGGGCGAACAGAACGTGGGCGGTCCCAACGTGGCGGGCGGTGACTTCTCCACCATCTCCGGCGGCCTGAGCAACACCGT
>CAIWAH010000227.1 GCA_903910585.1 uncultured Verrucomicrobiota bacterium | reverse complement strand
GCCGATGACCTGGCCGACCTTCATGCCACCGCCCGCCAGCAGGGCGCAGTTCGCCCTGGGCCAATGATCCCGGCCGCCGTCCTTGTTCACCGTGGGCGAACGCCCAAACTCGCCCCAGCAGATCACGCTCACGTCATTCTGGAGGCCGCGGTCATGCAGGTCGGCGATCAGCGCGCTGAGGGCCTGGTCGAGCAGCGGCAGGTCATTGCGGGCGTTGCCGAAGTTGTTGCCGTGGTAGTCCCAGAAGCCGTAGGCGACCGTCACGAAGCGGGCGCCGGCCTCAACCAGGCGCCGGGCGATGAGGAACTGCTCGTTCAGCATTGGCGCGGCGTCGCCGTGGACCTTCGCATCACCCTTGCCGTAGCGCTCGCGCAGGGCGGCGGACTCCTTCTCTACATTGAGCGCTTCCAGCAACCGGCTGGAGGTCAGCATGCCGAACGCCTGCTCGTTGAAGCCGTCCAGGCCTGCCATCAGGCCGCTGGAATCCACATCGCGGCGGAACCGGTCGAATGAGGCCAACAGCGTCCTTCGGTCGGCGAGACGCTCCGTCGTGATGCCGTTGAGCACCATGTCGGCCTTGGCGTCTGCCGCCGGACGGAAGGCGTCGTGGGCCACGCCCGCGTAGCCGGCCGTGGCGGCGTTGTAGGGCCGGTGCTGCATCCGCGGCTCCAGTCCGACAAAGGGCGGAACCGCGGGATCGGCCGCCCCCAGCACGCGCGAGACGGTGGCGCCGAGCGTGGGCCAGCCACCGGGCGGCTGGTTGCCCTTGCGCCGGCCGGTCTGGCACATGAAGTCGGAATGGTCGTCCACGGCGTCCGCGATGGAGCGGATGACGGCGTAGCGTTTCGCCTCCTTCGCCAGCAGCGGCAGGTGTTCGCAGACCTGGAAGCCGGGCACCGTGGTCGGGATGGGTTTGAACTCGCCGCGGATTTCCGCCGGCGCGTCGAGCTTCAGGTCGAAGGTGTCCTGATGCGGCGGCCCGCCCGGCAGGTAGATCATGATCACCGCCTTGTGCCCGGAGCGCAGGCCCGACGCGGCCTCGGCCCGGAGCAACTGCGGCAACGCCAGCCCGCCCATGCCGAGCGCGCCGATGCGCAGGAAGTTCCGGCGCGAAAGCCCGTCACAGAAGCGGCTGGAGGGTCCAGGGATGGTGAGCATGGGTGATTGAACAGCGAAGACGCGAAGGCGCGAAGAAGGGACTTATGTCTTGGGAATGTTCAGGACTCGACGGAGGCCGTGCTTCAGGAGAGTGGAGTTGAAGTTAATCAGGAGGCCGAGAGGGAGGTTCAGCAGTTTCAGGCAGGTGATGACTTGGGCACGGTGAATCGGCTGAAGTTCGTCCGCCGCCTTGAGTTCGATCAGCAGTTTTTCGCCGACCAGCAAGTCGGCCCGGAAGCCGACCTCAACCATCGTGCCTTTGTAGTTCAGTGGCACCGCGAGTTGCCGCTGGTAACGAATCCCACGGAGTTCCAGTTCGTGGGCGAAGCAGGCTTCGTAGGCGCTCTCCAGCAATCCGGGTCCGAGCTGCCGATGCACTTCCAATGCTGCATCCACGGAAATGGTCGCCAATGCCTCGACCTCTTGCCGGATGACAACCTTGTCTGGCGGCGTTTCGATCATCTTCGCGCCTTCGCGTCTTCGCTGTTCAAGCCTGCAATCATCCCACCAGTTCCTTCATCGGTTGAACGCCGGCATCCACGAGGAACTGCGGGCGGCCGGTGAGGTCGGGCACGGTGACCTTGTTCACGTCGAGGCCGAGCGCGTGGTAGATCGTGGCGTGGACCTCGCCGAAGGTGGTCGGGCGGGACGCCGCCTCACCTCCCAACCGGTCCGTGCTGCCGATTACCTGCCCGTGCTTCATCCCGCCGCCGGCCAGCAGGGCGAAATTCACCCGGGGCCAGTGGTCGCGGCCGCCGTCCTTGTTGATCGTGGGCGTGCGGCCAAACTCGCCAGCGACGAGCACCGTCACGTCCTTGTCCAGGCCGCGGTCGTGCAGGTCGGTGATGAGGGCGCTGAGGCCCTGGTCGAGCAGGGGCAGGTCCTGGCGGAGCGCACCGAAGTTGTCGCCGTGATGATCCCAGCGGCTGAACGCGAGCGTGACGCAGCGGGCCCCCGCCTCGACGAGACGGCGGGCGATCAGGAAATGCTCCATCAGCTTCGGGCCGCCGTCGTCGCGGTTGCGCGGGTCGCCCTTGCCATAGCGTTCCACCAGCTTCGGGTCTTCGTTCTTCAGGTCGAGCGCGGCGACCAGCTTGCTCGAAGTCAGGATGCCGAAGGCCTGCTGCGTGTAGGCGTCGAGTCCGGCGATCTGGCCGCTGGAATCCACATCACGGCGGAAACCGTCGAGCGACGCCAGCAGCGAACGCCGGTCGGCGAGGCGGTCGAGCGTGATGCCGTTGAGCACCATGTCATCCTTGCCGCCGCCCTTATTGATCTCGAAGGGCGCGTAGGCCGCGCCGAGGTAACCGGCGACGCCGTTATCCGACCAGGGCACATGGCCCATTTTTGGCGCGAGGCCTACGAAGGCGGGGATGGACGGGTCGCCGGAGCCCTGGAGCTTGGCGAGCAGCGAACCCATCGAAGGCCAGCCGCCGGGCGGTTGGTTGCGGTTCAGGCGGCCCGTGTAGGTCTGGAACGCCTCGTGGCGGTCCTCCATGCCGACGATCGAGCGGATGATGGTGCACTTGTC
>CAIWAH010000226.1 GCA_903910585.1 uncultured Verrucomicrobiota bacterium | reverse complement strand
GTCGTGCTGGAGACCACCGGCACCTGCTGGCCCAGGCTGATGGTGGCCGGCTGGTTGTTGCGCGCGAGAATCGAGGGACGGGAGAGAATCTCCGCGTTGCCGGCCTGCGCGATGGCCCGCAGCGTGACCTCGTAGTCAGTTCCCAGCATCTGGTAGAGGCCGGCCCCCGGCGGCGTGGTGCCGAAGCCGGTGACGTTCTGCCCGATGCTGTTGAGCGCCCCGTTGGTGGCAGCCTGGTTGATGGCGGACTGGCCGAAGGCGTTGGCGAACTTGCCCGTGCCGACATCGCCGATCTTCTGCGACCGGCCGCCTTCCACGCCGAAATCGAGGGCATCGTTGTGGGTCACTTCGAGGAAGACGACCTTGATGAGCACCTGCGGCCGGGGTTGGTCGAGGCTTTGGATGACGTCCTTGATCTGCAGATTGGTCTCATCGTCGGTCACCACAACGATCTTGCGCGTTTCGGGATCCACCGAGATGAGCGCGTCACCGACCTGCGTGTTGCTGGGGTATTCGCGGGACGTGCCGGACGTGGAGCCCGTGCGGCGACCGCCGGTGTTGCCCTGGCCCTGGAACTGGGCGAAGGCGGGGGCAGCCAGAATGCCGCTGAGCAGCAGGCCCGCGAGCAGCCGTGGAATCGGAGGGGAATTGAAGGTCATCATGCGAAAGGAGTTCACGGGTTCAGCGTCCGCCCTGTCCAAAACCGCCGCCGGTGCCACCCTGGCCGAAGCCGCCGGTGGTGCGGTTTTGGTTCTGGTTGTTCTGGTTCTGGCGCGTCGTCAGGGCGCTGCCCTGGTTCTGGGTGTTGCGGGTCGTGCTGCGATTCTGCGTGTTCTGGCTCTCGAACAGCGACCGCAGGACCTCCTCGACTTCGGTGGGATCGGCGTTGTCGAGTTCGTAGACGAACACCTTCTGCTTTTTGGCCGGATTGGAATCCAGCTGCTCGACCATCTGCGCAATCTGGCCCATCAGGTCCCGGGCGGCCTTAACGATCACGGAGCCCGTGCGCTGATCTGGCACGGCCACGACCTTGCCCTTCTTCTTGGCCAGGTCGCTGTCACCGCTGTTGGCGTTGTTGTTGCCGCCACCGCGTCCGCCGAACCCGCCAAACGCCCCGCCGCCGAACCGCACCTGGTTGCCGCCGCCACTGTTCTGCTGCGTTTCGTCCGGGAACAGGCTGGTCAGCAGCTCCGCCATCTCGACCGGATCCGCATAACGCAGCCGGAAGGCGCGCACCTCGGTGATGTCCTCCACGTTCTTGTCCACGCTCTTCACCAGTTCGGCGATGGCCGGGAGAACATCCTCAGGCGCATTCACGACCAGAGAATTGCTGTGCTCATCCGCCACGGCCGTGACCTTCGAGGCCGCCGCCCGGTTGGCGGAGCCGCCGGCGTTGCTGTTGTTGCCACCGCCGCCGCCACCACCGCGGCCTCCGAATCCGGGAAAGCCGGGAAACCCGCCGCCCCCACGGTTGTTGTTGTTGCCGCCGGTGGCGGTGCTTTGTGCGGCGAACAGTTCCTTCACCAGTGTGGCCAGCTCCTTGGCATCGGCATAGCGCAGCGGAAACACCCGCAAGGTGGATGAGCCAGCCAGCGAAGTGTCGAGGGCGCTGATGATCTCCGTCATCCGGCGGATGTTGGTCTGGGTGTCGGTCAGGATCAGGGCGTTGCCGGCCTCGTTGGCGGCCAATTCCGCGCCGGTCGGCAGCAGCGGCGTCAGGTTCTGCACCAACTGGGCCGCACTGATATAGGTGATCGGGATGATCTGGGTGACCACCTCGTCATCCTTCGGGATGGTGTCCGGCTCGGATCCCCGTTTCACGGGGATGTCGCGGCGCTTCACGTCGTCCTTGCGGACAATGGTCAGCGTTCGGCCGTTGCGGAGGGCGGTGAGGCCGTTCTTGTTGAGCGCCGAAGTCAGGATCGTCAGTGCCTCGTCCTGCGTGACCGGCTGGTTGCTCCACACGTCAATGCGGCCGCGCACTTCGGTCTCCGGCACAATGATGAATCCGGCGGCCTCGCTGAGGTAGTTCAGCACCATTTCGAGCGGCGCGTTCCGGAAGTTCAGCCGCAGCGGTTTGTTGGGATCCACCGCCTCGGCGGGCGCCGGCACGGCGTTGGTGGCTTCCGCAGCGGGCTTGGAAGTCTCCGTCGCGCCGCTGGCGGCGGACGAATCCTGCGCCGGCAGACGGGTGACAAGGCCGAAGCCCAAGGCGAGGCCGAGCAGGGCCGGAACGATCTTACTGGTTTTCATTCTTCTCCT
>CAIWAH010000225.1 GCA_903910585.1 uncultured Verrucomicrobiota bacterium | reverse complement strand
TCCGATCCGTACGAGAACATCGGCGCCCAGCTCGTCAAGGAGGTCGCCTCCAAGACGAATGACGCCGCCGGTGACGGTACTACCACCGCCACCGTGCTCGCCGAGGCCGTCTACAAGGAAGGCCTCAAGCATGTCACCGCCGGTGCCAACCCGATCTACCTGAAGCGCGGTATCGACAAGGCCGTCGAGGCCGCCGTCACCGAGCTCGGCCGCATTTCCAAGAAGGTCAACGACCGCGAGGAAATCCGCCAGGTCGCAACGGTCTCCGCCAACTGGGACCAGTCGATCGGCGAGATCATCGCTGACGCCATGGATAAGGTCGGCAAGGACGGCACCATCACCGTCGAAGAGGCCAAGTCCATCGAGACCACCCTCGACGTGGTCGAGGGCATGCAGTTCGACAAGGGCTACCTCTCCCCGTACTTCGTCACCAACGCTGAGACCCTCGAAGTCAAGCAGGACGACGCCTACATCCTCCTCTACGAGAAGAAGATCAGCTCCCTCAAGGACCTGCTCCCGGTCCTCGAGAAGGTCGCCAAGACCGGCAAGCCCCTCCTGATCATCGCCGAGGAAGTCGAAGGCGAAGCCCTCGCGACCCTCGTCGTGAACAAGCTCCGCGGCACCATCAACGTCTGCGCCGTCAAGGCGCCCGGCTTCGGTGACCGCCGCAAGGCCATGCTCGAGGACATCGCGATCCTCACCGGCGGCAAGTGCCTCACCGAGGACCTCGGCATCAAGCTCGAGAACCTCGACCTCTCCGACCTCGGCCGTGCGAAGAGCATCGTCGTCGAGAAGGAAAACACCACCATCGTCGAGGGCAACGGCAAGTCCTCCGAGATCCAGGGCCGCGTGAACCAGATCCGCCGCCAGATCGAGGAGACTACCAGCGACTACGACCGCGAGAAGCTCCAGGAGCGCCTCGCCAAGCTGGCCGGCGGCGTCGCCGTCATCCATGTCGGTGCGGCCACCGAGACCGAGATGAAGGAGAAGAAGGCCCGCGTGGAAGACGCGCTGCACGCCACCCGAGCCGCCGTGGAAGAAGGCATCGTCGCCGGCGGCGGCGTGGCCCTGCTCCGCACGCTCCCGGCCATCGAGGCTATCAAGCTCGAGAATGTGGACGAGCAGACCGGCGTCAGCATCGTGAAGCGCGCCGTCGAGGCTCCGCTCCGCGAACTGGCCCTCAATGCCGGCGTCGAAGGCAGCCTGATCGTCCAGGAGGTCAAGAAGCGCAAGGGCAACGACGGCTACAACGTCGCCACCGGCAACTACGAAGACCTCGTGAAGGCCGGCGTCGTGGATCCGAAGAAGGTGACCCGCTCGGCCCTGCAGAACGCCTCGTCCATCGCGGGCCTCCTGCTCACCACCGAGTGCCTCATCACCGAGATCCCCGAGAAGAAGGAAAAGCCGGCCGGTGATCCTCACGGCGGCCACGGCGGCGGCATGGACTACTGAGTCTCGCCGTTCCGGCAGGAACCAAAAGAGAACCTAGGGCGGTGCCGTTTTCGCGGCACCGCCTTTTTGCTTTTCGCGGACAACAAGGTTGGACCGCCGGGCCTCTAAATCGGTTGGTGCGCGATCCCATTAGCTCGGATTCCCTCCGACGCATATCCACGATTGGCTATTCCGCGTGGGAATCGAGTCTGGCACAAACAGGTCCTTGGAGTTGTTGGACGACAAACTTCGGGACGTGAAAGGGGGAACTTATGCGGATTAGACCGAACAAATTGCTTGCCACGAAGGTGGCGGTGCTTGGGGGATTGCTAGCCTATTTCTCCGCCGCGGCGGCGCCGACCACATCTATAAACTACGTTTTTGATGACCCTGGTGTTGCCTACGACGTTTCCGGAGCGCTGATATTTACGGGCAGCGGCACTGGGCTCTCGTCTGCTGGGACTGGGACTTTTGGCGGGTATCTGACGGTAGGTGCCAACAAGTCCGTGCTTGAGGGGATTTCGAGTGATGCGAATTCCGCTGGATTGATGCCGGATGTGACGGCCAGTCAGACTTCGGCGATTCAGTTGGGCACATTGCAGGCCAACGCAGGCCTGCTGGTCGATGGAGCTGAATTCCTTGGGTTCTACTTGGACCTGAACGAACCTGACCAGCACTTGTCGATTGATTCCCTCGGGATCTATTACGGAACCCCTGCAAACCATGCTCTCACTTCAGCGTTGGCGCTCGGCTCTTTGACAAAGGTCTGGAGCATGGATACCCAGGGTGACACCACACTGCTGGTGAATGAAGGGCTCACCGCCGGCAGCGGAAAGCCCAATTTGGCCATCGCCATCCCGCGGAGTTTTTTTGAGAGCCTCAATTCCGCGGGCTTCATCTTCCTTCACTTTAAGGCCGGCGAGGCGGGGAGTTGGAACGGTCATAACTATGGCAATGCTGGTGGTTTCGAGGAATTTGGGCTGATTCAGGGAGGCCAGTCGGTCAGCGTCCAGTCTCTGCCGACTATCAGCCCTGTTCCGGAAGCGAAAGCGCTTCCGATTATGCTCGGCGTGGCGGGCTTGGCCGGATTAGTCCAGTGGCGCCGAGTTCGGCGCTGAAACGCCGCGCGGGGGCACTGGAACTGCCCCTAGCGCCGAGCGCTGCCTCAAGTTTTGCCCTTGGTTCTGGTTTTGGCCGTTAGATTGTGGCGGCCGGAAACGAAAACAGTTCTGAGATGTCATTTCTGCGGCAGAATTGGGGCCGGTTGGCGACGACCTTGGCGATTGCCGGAAGCACGTCCGGCGGCGTTTCGGCGGCCACCGGTTCCGGCTTCGGCACCGCGTGGCTGGCCGACACCTCCGGGCCGTCCACGCTGCAGTCCGTCAGCCTTCCGCTGGGGCCTGAGGTGAGCGAGGTGGTGCCCGGCCGGTTGCGGTATCAGGTCGGTTTCGGAACCTTCGAGGTCTCGTCCACGGGCTTCCTCTACGACAGCCTGACCCTTTCGCTCGCACGGGCGGATGGCTCGGGCAGCGTCGTTTTGGTGACCGCGGATGTCTTCGGCCTGACGGTGGCGCCGCTGCAGCCGGGCGGATTGCTCTCCGGCGGGGGTGGCATCTCGGTATCCGAGATCACCGTTGGCCTCCCGGAGTTGGCCGGTTTGCCAACCGCATTTGCCTACAACGTGGACGTCGAACTTCCGCCAGCCCTGCGGGACATTCCGCTGCTGACCACCTTCGATTTCTTCAACAACGGTGACCTCGCCCTCAGTCGTGGCTTTGCGATGGTCGTTCCCGAGCCCTCGGAATGGGCCCTGCTCGTGACCGGCCTGGCCGTGGTCGCCGGCGCTGGAAAACGGCGGAGGGGTGCCCGGCCATGATCCGGTGGCTGGGAATCGTCTGGGGCTTGCTGGTGGCGGGAGTGATTTCCGCTCGGGCGCAGACCCGTCCCTTCCTGATCGGGGCGGAAACCATCCAACTCGAACGGGCGGACACCCGCGCCAACGCCTATTTCCGGGCTTTCCGGCCCAACCGCGCCACGGGTCGGTGGGAAGTGGACGTCGTCGTGACGAACGGTTCGCCCCAAACTCTCCGCTCCCCGCTGGTGCTGCGTTTTGACGTGGCCCGGCAGATTTCCCCGGGAATCCCCGGTTCGCGGGTGGACGGGGACGGATTGCCGTTTCTCAATCTCACGCCGCTGCTGCTCGACGGCGAACTTTCGCCCGGCGAAACCCTTCGGACGTTCACCCTCTCGCTTGGCGACGGCCAAACCCGTCCGGAACTCGTCCCCGCCCTTTACTCGCGCACCGAGACTTCGACCAATCCGCCGCTTGCCTTGGTCCGCACCCTGGCTGCTGACGGCCTGCCCGTGGCGGGCGTGACCGCGACCGAAATCGGGCCGGATGCGCCGCAGAACTTGGTGTCCGCTCGGGGCGGTTGGCTGACCCTGACCGCCCGGCCGGGCGTCCGCGGCTGGCGGTTTCAGCGGGACGGTTTTGGTCCGGTGATTCGCCTCGCCGCGGGTCTTCAGCCCGGCGTCATCAATGAGTTGCCGTCCGTGCAGAACGGCCCGGCCCCCGCCGGCGACGTCTCATCCGTGCCCGGTGATGCGCTTCCGATACCGTCGGGGTGGAGTCCTGCCCTGTTGCGGCACGGACGCGCCGGCGCGGCGGCGATTCCTGCGTCGCCCTTGGGCCGCCAATCCGTGCTCGCGGAATGGGATGACGCGGCCTTGGCGTGGCGAGCGGTGCGGGTGATTTCCGCCGAAAATGCGGACAACATCGCCTTGGAATTCCCGCGGGAACGGACGCTGGCCCTGTTGGTTCCGGACACCGTGCCCATTGCGCCGGCGCTTCCGGCAGTTGGAGAACTGCTTCCGGAAGCCTTCGCGTCGCTGGAGACCAGCAATCTGCGGGCAACCGGCCGGCTGTCACCGGCGACCAGCCCGGCCAGCCGCAATGCGACCCAGGTCACGTCGGTGGCAACGGTTGAGTTCACCTCCACCGCGGGCCCGCTCAGCAGCGGACTCCAGTTCTCCGGCCAGTTTACCGAGGAATACCGGCTCCGCGATGGCACCCGCCGACTGCTGCCGTCCTATTCGCGTCGGCTCGTGGCCCGCCGTCCCGTGGATGCCGCGGCGAACGGTCCGCTGGTGGCGGAATTCAGTGTCCGCCCATTCCAGTTGTTGCCCGGCGAAGAACTCGCCGAAGCCATCATCCGCGTCGAAGTGCTCGCCCCCGAGGCGTTCGCCGGGGGCGTATTGACCGGCGCGGGCGGATCCCTGAGCGACGGCACCCTGACGGTATCGGCACCCGCCGGGGCTTTTGCCCGGTCGGAAGCGGCCTTGCTGCGCGAATTTGTGCCCGCACCGGAAACGGTTCCGGCCGGTCTGGTGCTTGAGCGGGCCTTCGAACTCAACGCCGCGCAGGCGGCGCCGGGAAGTTTCCTGAAGTTGCAAACGCCAGCGGTGAGCCCAAACCGGGACTTCGTCCTGGCCCGGGCCGTTTTCGACGAGGGCCGGCACGGCTTCCAACCGGTGCAACGTTTCCGGAGCGATGCCACCGGCCAGTTGACCTCCGTGGAACCGGTCTTGGGTGACCGGCTGCAGGGTATGGACGGCGGCGGCCAATACTGGCTGTTCCAGACCGCGGCGCCGGAAGCGCTCGTGGCGGGTGCAGGCCGTGATTCCGCGGGCAATCCGGCCGCCGGGCTGCTGGCGCGGCGCGGACCCTGGAGCGCCTTCACTGACGCCGCGGGACGCTTCCAACTGTTGGCGCCGGCAGGGCGTAGCGAAGTCTCGCTGCTGGACTCGGCCACCGGTGATACCGGCTTGGCGGAGGTCGAAGTCGCCGGGGCGCTGGCCGCGGTGCAGGCCGCGGTGGACGCCGCGCCGCGCGGTCCCCGGGTGGTCACCGTCTCGCCCGCCAACGTGGCGACCGGAGTGCCGCGGGTGACCCCGGTCGTGGTGACGTTCAACCGTCCGCTGAATCCCGTGACCGTGGTCGCCGGCGGCGTGCGCCTGCTGGGGGCGGCGGATGTGCCCGTGTCGGCCAGCGTGAGCCTGAACCTCGCGGGCACGGCGGTGACCCTGCTGCCGACCAGCCCGCTCGCGCCCGCAGCGGTTCACCGGGTGCAAATTGCTCTGACGGTTGCCGACCTGACGGCACGTCCGGTCGAAGGCGCCCGCGAATTCCAGTTCACGACGGTTGATGACTCGGTGGCGCGGGGAATCGCGGCGCAGGTGACCATCTACGCGCCGGGTTCGACCAATCTCACGGCAGAAGTCCTGAACCGCATTCCCGCCTACGATCCTGCCCGCGACTTCGACGGCATCGTCATTGAGGGTTCGCCGGGCACGGCGGAACCGGGGCGTCCCGTGATTCTGGTCAACGAATCCACCGGCGAAACCCAGACCGTGCTGGCCGATGTGGACGGCAGTTTCGTGTCGTTCGTCCGCGGATCGGTGGACGATTTCATCTCGGCCGTGCTGGTGAATGCCAACGGCACGCGCAACCAGCTTCCCGCCACGCGGCAGCGGTTCGACGACGGCACGGTGGGCCTGTTCGCCTCGGGCGGAACGATCCGCTCGACCGGACCGGGCGTGCCGGTGGACCTGATCGTGGACCCCGGCTCCGTTTCCGGGAAAACGCTGTTCAAGCTGGAATCGCTCACCACGAACACCTTCCACGAGCTCATCGCTGGAAAACTGCCGGCAGGCGCGGGTCCGATCCTCGGCGCGTTTGAACTCACCGAGAGCGGCGATCCGCTGGGCAGCGCGGCGGATATCAGCGTGCCCGTGAAGCTGGCCGACCTGGGTCTGCCGCCGGGCAGTGAGCCGACGAACTTCGCCTTTGTGGTCGTGATGCCATTGCGGGTGGACGGCCGCACCGTTCACCAGATCGTGGACAAGGCGACCTACGAGGCCACCGGTCCGGAAGGAGGCCGGGTGCGGACCGCTTCGCCGCCGTTTGTCGGGATGCTGGCGCGCAAGCTGTCGGCTCTGGCTGCGAGCGCGGGTGCGTCGGCGGTCACCACGCCGAAGGTCGCGAGCAACAATGAAAACCCCCACAAGGGCGAGACCGCGGTGTTCGGCATCATGCCCCTCTTTGCGCGTGGGCCGCTGGAAGTCGGCGGGTTCGTCCGCGCGATCACGCGCAACGAGGACGGCACGGAAACATCCCGGAACCTGCCCGGCGCGGCCGTGCGGATCGTGCAGGCGGCGGATGTCGAGAATCCCGACGCCTCGCCCCTGGCCTTCGACGGTGACCTGGTTTCGATCTCCGACGAGCGGGGCAACTTCGGTTTCCTTTTCCGGCCTTCCGAGGCCACGGAGACCCGCGCCCTGATGGCCACCCACCCGCGGTTTCCGTTCCAGCGTCCGCACACGGGGACCTTCGCCGGCGAACGCCAGGGCATCACCGTCGTGAACGCGGAACTGCACTTCCTGGAGCTGCCGTCCAGCCTCAGCGCGGTGGAAGGCACCGCGCCGCCCCGGGTGACTGTAGGCCACGAGCCCGCCCTGCCGGCCGCCGGATCCGGCGACGGGGCGACGATCTTCGTGACGGCGGTGGATGACAAACTCGTCGGGCCGCCGTCGTTGCGGATTGAGTATGCTGAAGATCAGCGCGGAAACCTGCTGGCCGAGTCCGCGGTCACGCTCACTCCGGTGGCCGGCGAGGCGGACCAGCCCGGGCGCAAAGTGCGCCAGTTCCGGGTCAACCTGAACCAGGCCGGACGCGTGGTGCTGATCGCGGCGGCGGCGGACGATTTGGGGCAGACCGACACGGCCCAGCATGCCGTGTCCTTCGGGGTCACGCGACCGGTGCTGCCGCCGGGGGATGCTGCGGATCTGTCCTCCCTGCGCGTCACCTTTGCTTGGCCGCCTGCGAACGCGACCAATCTGCCGGCTCTGTTGCCGATCACCGTGCGGTTCAACCGGGCCTTGCCCGCGGAACTGCTCCAACCCGGTCAGTTCGACTGGCTGACATTCGACGCTGCGCATTCGCTGCGGCGGGTGACCGCCAGTGGCGACCGCCGGGAAGTCACCGTCTTCTACGACGGCCGGCCGACGGGCCCGGTCAGCCTGACGGTCGGTCCGGGAATCCGCGGCGAAAGCGGCAAGGACTTTGACCAGGATTCCGAGTCCGCGGGCGCCCAGCCGTTCACGTTGGAATTCGCCCAGACCGAGGGAATCACCGCTGACTTCGAGGGGCAGTCGGGTGCCGGGGTGCTGCAGTTGGGGCGCTTTGCCTACGCGCTGGAACGGCGTAGCGTCGAGGGCACGCTCAAGGTTCTCGATTTTGCCGACCCGCGGGAACCGGAAGTGATCTCCACCATCAAGGTGGGCTATCCCACGGCGTTCGCGCTGATTCCGGGTTACTCGCTGCCCATGACGCCGGAAGGCGGCTGCGTGACGGAGGACCTGCTGGCGCTGTTCACCGGCCACGCCAACGAACCGAAGTATCTTCAGCTTGGGCGCATTGAGAATGGCCGCGTCACGTTGGGGCGCCGGCTCATCCTCAGCGGTGGCGGCACCGATGGCGACGGCCAGCCCTCGGTGGCCGAAGGCGTGACCGACACAGAGTCGTTGTCACAGATCGTGAAGGCGAAATGGTCGCCGCCGTATCTCGGCTATCTCGAACTGGGCGCGGACGTGACTTCGATCCGGCTGCTGAACCTGACGGCGTTCCAGCGGGCCGTGGCGCGCAAGGGAGTGCTCGATCCGGCGGCACCGCTCAATGGCACCGACGGCACGGATGCCAATGGCGACGGAGATTTTTGCGATGAAGGTGACCAATTTCCGGTGCCGGGCCGGGATCCCCTCCACCCTCCGGGAATGGCTTTCTCGACGGCACCAGTGACCCGGGCCGAGCGGATAGATGATTTCGACTTCGACGCCGGGTTGGGGCTGATGGTCGGCATCAGCCGGTTTGTGGGCACCAATCAGCCCCCGCGCTTTGCGACACTGCTCGCGGCCACCGACACAAACCGTCTCGACGCTGCCTTCCTGAATTTCGGCGCCACGGAATCGCTGCGGCGCGTGCTGCTGTTGCCCGGGCTGACGCTGGAAACGCTGACCAACCGGGTGGTCCGGGACGTGGCCTTGGTCAGCATCGGCACCGGCGGCGACGGCGCCTTGGCGATTGTGGACGTCACCGTTCCTTCCGCGCCGCAATTGCTCAACCGCTTCTCGGTTCCGCCCGGCGAAGGCACGCCGGCGGGCCTGCAGCGGCGGGCGGACGGGCTGATCGCGGTGGCGACCTCGCGCAGCACACTCCTGCTGGAGCCATCGCAACTGGCGCGGCCCGCGACGGGTGTCACCCATCCCAGCATCGTCAGCCGGGTGGAGGGCACCGGCACCGGCGTGCGCGATTTCGTGGCCGATGCATCCGGCGTCAACCTCACGCACGGCGGCGGCACGCGGCGCTACGTGGAGACCGCGCCGCAGTTCTCGTTCGTTCATTTCAACGCCCCGATCAACCCGAAGGATCTCGCGGCCCAGCCGCCGGCGACGGTGGCCGGCTTCCTGAGGTCGGCCACGCCGGTCCGGGTGGCCGAGGTGATGCCGGCCGGCACCGGGACCAATGTGCCGGCGCTGGACCCCGAGCGGCATTACTATGTGCTCGTGGAGGCCCCGGGCGGGGCGGCGGATTCCGAGGGACTGCTTCCGCTCGTGCTGTCGGCGGTGGATGCCAGCGGATTGCCCCAGCCCGACCGCGGCGGCACGGTGGTGCCGGCGGTCGTCGGGGACGAACAGCTTTACAGCGCGCTCATTGGCCGGCGGTTCCTCGACGTGGCACTCACCGTGATCAACCTGCGCCGGGGTGCCGGCGCGGCGGCCAATGCCGTGGGCACACTGGCCAAGATCAAGACCGCGCTCGCGGTGGCCAGCAACGCGCAGAAGCTGGTCGGCCGGCTGTCGGTGTTGGCGACCAAACTCCGCCTGTTGCCGGACCAGTTCGTGGCCCGGCGGCTGACGGATGATCCGGACCATCCGCTCTACAACCGTTTCCTTGCGGGACCGTTCGTGCTGCTCGGCGGCGCCCCGGACGCGGAGCAGTTGACCGCGTTGCGTGACCAGGCGGCGGCGCGGGAACTGGATCGCGTCTATCTCCGGCCATCGCCGCGGCTGTGGGTGGGATTGCCGAGCGAACGACAGCGCAGCGCCCTGCAGATTGTCCGTCCCTTCTCGCCTCCGGCCTCGAAACTGCCGGGCTTCGTCAGCCAACTGCGGCTGAATCCGTCCGTGACGATTGCGGGCATTCAGATTCCGTTCGCCGGCGACGCGATCGAGCAGGCGGCGAATCTCACCATCAGCAATCCGGGCAATCCCATCGGCAACTTCTTTGACCAGGGTGAAACCGTCACCCTGCTGGTCAGCCTGCTCAACAACGTCCCCGTCGTCAGTGCCATCGTGAAAGGCGACTGGCAGCCGCTGCTGCTGCCCGGCGCCCACGGGCTGCTGCGGGTGAACTACACCGAGCGGCCGATGATCCTGGTGCCCGGCTTCGCCGGCTCGAAACTCGAGGTGAACGGGAAAAATGCCTGGATCAGCCTCGCGCTGACCGACGAAGGCCGTGAGCTCAAGTCGCTGCGGCTGAATCCTGACGGCACCCCGGTGGCACCGTCCTTCGCCACCGATGCCGTCCGTTACAGCGTGGAGACACCGCTGGTGGACTTGGAACCAATTTACGGGACCTGGCTGGAACACCTCACCGGCGAGCTGGGCATGACCGAATATGATTTCCGCCGGCCGGGATTGCTGGGCGGGCCGAGCGGTGCCCAGGTGGAGGCCCGGCTGCGGCTGGACGGCCAGCCGCAGCTCGACCAGTCGCCTACGCCGAACCTGTTCGTCTTCCCTTATGACTGGCGGCTCGACAGCCAGCGGTCCGCCGAAAAATTGCGCGAATATGTCCGCTTGGCGCTGGAGCTGAATCCGGACGCGGACGGCGTGGACCTGGTCGGTCACAGCAACGGCGGACTGGTGGCCCGCGCCTACATGCTGCTGCCGGGGCAACGGCCGCTGGTGAAACGCCTCATCACCGTGGGCACGCCTTGGCTGGGGGCGCCCAAACCGCTGGCGGGTCTGCGGACCGGCGACATGAACGAACCCGGAATCAACATCGTCGCGCCGATCCCGGCCGTGCGGAAGATGCTCCAGTTCGCACCCGGCGCGCACCAGTTGCTGCCGTCCAGGGAATACTTCGACCTCGGGTTCCGGCCGCTGGTCGAGGACGGCGTTGATGTGAACACCAACGGCGTGGCCAACGAGGCGTTCACGTTCGAAGGGTTCATGGACACTCTGGCAAAGCACTTTCTCCGCAAGCCGGTCGAGGAGCTGGGCTTCACCCTGGAGAGTCTGCCGGGCGGCGAGCACCCCGTGCGAGCCAAGGCCAACGGTTTCCGGGAAGGCCGGCCTGTCGGCATCGGAATCGGTGACCATCGCGAAGATGCCTCCGATGTGGAGATGCACCATATCGTCGGCATGGGTGCCGTGCCCGACACCGTTGGGCAGATTCGTGTCCGGGGCCGGCTGGTGCCGCAGCCGGCGACCACCAACGTCACCCTCAGCGTTGCCCGGGTGAGCTCGCGGGAAACCGACCAGGTGCGCGACGGGACGGATGTTCTGATCACTCCGGAGGACGGTGTGCTGGCGGTCAACCCCACGAACCAGTTCCGGATGAGCGAGGAGATTGAGGTCCGCTATGTCTCCGGCGACGGCACGGTTCCGATTGCCAGCCTGGCGCGCGGATACAGGGGGGGTGATGGCACTGATCTCAACGCGCGGGGAGCCCGGGTTTACCCGCTGATCGGGGCATTTCAGGACGAACTGACCGGACACAACCCGATGCTGACGACCGACACCTTTCTGAACCTGTTTGACGCGGTCTATGGTGGCCGGCCGGTTGAACAGGTGACCGTGACCGTCGGTGAAGCCAGTTTCACCGAGGGCAGCTTGGGATCCCTTTCGGTGAACGGTTCGGTGCCGAGTGGCGGGGACAAACCCATCAGCTTCGTGGTGGATTTCGGTGACGGTGGCGTGGAATTGCGCCACGGCCTCGGGGGGGTGACGGTGCAGCACCGTTACCGCCAGAGCGGAACGTATCTGGTTACCGTCGGTGCGGCGACCGACGATGGGATCTATGGCCTGGCCAGCCGGAAAGTGGTCGTGGCCAACGTGCCGCCTGCCGTCACGATCAAGGGCGTGGCCGCAGGTGAGGAGGTGGGCTTGGGCGATACCAGGGTGCTCTTCGCCGAAGTGAGCGACCCCGGTTTGGACGACCGGCACACGTTCGCCTGGAAGCTGCCTGGCGGTCAGGCACGCGGAGTGAGCCAGTTCGCGTCGCCGGTGACCTTCGACGAGCCGGGCACCCAGACCGTCACCGTGGAAGTAAGCGACGGCGAGGAGGTGGGAACGGCCACGCTCACGGTGAATGTGCGGGGCCTCGCCGCGGGTGAGCCGGTGCCGGGTTTCGGGGCCGACTCCGCGCTCCTTGCCGGCCGCGCGCGCCGGGCCGCGTTGCCTGGCTTCGTGGGCGGCCATCCTGAACTGATCGTGCGCGTGCATGGTCACGCGCCGGGCGCCTTCGAGACTACCGGCGTTAGCGTGAAGCAGGAGGGTTTGGGATCGGCGATCGAGGCGGTGCTGCGCGGCGGAGTGATGGTCGCCCTCTTCTCGCCTCGCGGTGCGCTCGGGGTGGAGCTGTCCTTGGATCGCCTGCGGTTGCCGCTGGTGGCGCGGTTTCTGGGCCAGCTGGCCCAGGATTCGGAATACGTCCGGCTGTTGCGCGAACTGCCTAACGAGACAGCCGGCATTGATTTCGCCGCGACCAGCGCACTGGTCGGTGTCCAGGGCAAGGACGGCCCGCTGGAGGTGGACCTGCTCTATCTGGAAGGCGGCATCCCGAACGTGCTGCGCCGCTGGCGAGTGCCGCAAGTGGCCACGGGCGAAGGTGTCCGGCTGACAGTTGACTGGAGGCGTGGCGAAGGAGGGGAGCTCGAAGCGGTGTTGGAACGGGTGACTCCGTCGCTCCTGACCGGCGGCACACTGGACGGCAACCCGCTGGGGACGCTCCTGCCCGTGTTCAGTGTCGCTGGCGAGCAGGCCGCCGGTGACCGTCTCGGGCCGGCAACTGTCGGCCTCCTCAATCCCGCCACGGACCAGGTCACCCTGCTCGCCCGTGACAACCTGACAGCGGACACCAACGTCGTGCTCTACGCCGTGTTCGATGCTGACGAAAACGGCCGGTTGGACGACGACACCTTCTATCCGCTCGACACCAACGTGGTGACCTTCGCCCGCCTGCCGAAGCGGCCGTTCGCCGTGGTCGGGGTGGACGAGCAGGGCAACGTCGGCTCCCTCGATCCCTTCCGGGTGACCGAGACCCGCAATTTCCTCGGCCAGAAGGCGGCGGGCCAGTCCACCACCGACTACGAGCAGAAGCTGACGGCCATCCGCGAAACGGTCCGCGCGGTCATCACCGAGGCCCGCGACAGCGGCGTGATCAAGGATCGGTTCCTCCTGAAGCCCGAGCACCTCTGGGTCTTTGAACAGGGCTCGGGGGCGAACCTGTGGAAGGCCGACTTCGTGCGCCGCTGCAACGGCATCTACCTGCCCGGCAAGAGCGACAACGACTACGAGCTGTTCCTGCCGGTGCATCTCGGAGCGCCCTACGGCTTCAGCGAAGCCGAGCGCCAGCGCTTTGAAGCCGATGGTCCCCACGACGACGCAACGCTTACGGGTGACTGGTATTTCCGGCGGCCCACCGGCCTGGACGCGGCCGGGTCGCCGACGGCGGACGACGGCGCGATCGTCACCTGGGAATACGCCTATCCGGTCGGTCAGGAGCCGGGCAGCGAGTTCACGTTGCGGGTGAGCCGTCAGGCCACCGACGATGACCTGGCCGCGGGCTTCCACAGCCCGCTCACACCGGCCGAAGTCATCGCCCGGGAATTCACCCGGACGGTCACCGGCACCCCGGCTCGCCGGAAGCTGCTGCCCGACACCAGCTTCTTCCCGGAGCGCCAGGAGCATTTCAAATTCGGTCACCTGCATCTCCAGCGGCCGCCCGAGTTTGGGGACGATCCCATTGGCGACGGCGGCACCGGCCGGCAGATGCTGATGCTGAAGTGGCTGCTGGAAGGCGCGTTTGTCACCGCCAGTGACGAGGGGGGTGCCGGCGACTTCAGCCCGGGTGCCCCGACCCTGGCCCAGATCTTCGCCAACTGGCAGCAGGTCGGGGTGCCGCGGGCAGAAGGGCTCGAGTGGGGGCTGTTCCAGGACTTTGCGGCCCTGAAGGCGAAGCCCTTCCAGACCGCCGAGATTCGCTTTGGGCCCAACGCGGCCGCGCAGCGTCTGCGGATCCTGCAACGCTCCGTGGACGATGCCGTGGCCCAGCAGCAGGCCTCGCGGCTCAAGAAGCTCGGCAAGGCAGCCATCCGCGCCACGCTCGCTCGCCTCGCGGGCGACGCGAACCTGAACGCCCTCGTGGCCGGCGTGCCGGCCTCGCGCGTGACCGACAATCCGGTCCGCAGCTTCGAGCACTTCATCCTGGAGACGGCCCGCAGCAGCGAGGCGGCCCGGGCGGCGTTTGGCGACTTCGCGAAAGACCGCGACGACCTGACCGAGCCGCCCGACCTGGGCGACTTCCTGCGGGCGAAGAACGGCGACCGAGATTACCTCGGGCTGATTGTCTCCGAGCCGGGGCTGTATGAACGGTTCGTCACGACCACGTTCACGTTCCTGCGGAATGTGGTGCAGCGGCCCACGCAGTCGCCGTATCGGGACTTTGTGCGTGCGCTGCCCGGCCGGAATGGGACGCCGGAATTGCGACAACGGCTGGATAACCTCAGACTTGTCCTGAACGGCGACGGACCAGGCCGTCCGGGCCTGCTTGCGCTGAACACCGATCGGCGCCTATCGGCGATCGAGGTGCCCCTGGCAGCAGAGGCCTATTCGCCGGGCGCTCCCGATGAAGGGTCAGTGCGGGGTTCTTCCCGCGAGGGCAGCAACGGTGACGAACCCTCGGCGACTCCGGCGCGAATCGCCCGCAGCGCGACGCCGGCCGAGACCTTGGCTGAGATCAGCCTCCAGGCCGATCAGGATGTGACCCTCCGTGACGGGGCACCGGTGCCCGATCCGAGCCTGCGGACCGCGGTGGACGACGATGACTCCTCGTTTGAACTCGATGTGGAGGTGGTGGATTCACTGTCCGATGAGGACGACACCACGGTGGTGCGCCAGGATCGTCTGCCGGGGGAAGTTCCAGCGCCCGTGGAGATGCCGCCGCTGAACCTGATCGAAGGACTTTTTCTGGACGCCTCGGGATCGGCGGCCCGCGAGGTGCGGACGCATGCAGAAGACATGGGGAGAAACCAATTGCCCTCCCCCGGCCGGCTGCTCCGGACCACCGACCGGCTGTTCCTGCGCTTTCGTTCGGAGCCGGGCCTCTCCGCCGGAACTTTGCAGTTGTCGGTGACTCCGTTGGGAGGCGAGCCGTTGCTGTTCCCTCTGAACGAACGGCCCGGCGAACCCGGCATCTATGTCACGACGGGAATGGATCCCGCGCGGTTTGCCATCGTGGAAGAGGAGGAGTTCACCTTTGACGTCCTGAAGGAAGGATCCGTGGTGGCTACGGCCGGCTTCACGCTTGACGTCCTGGACGTGGCCGGGGCCGGGATTGACCGTTTCTACGACCTGTCGGATCGTGACATCGTGGCAGCGCTGGGCACGCAGGCCGGGGCGCGGATCGCGGGTGACGTGAATTTCCCCAACGATCTGGTGGCCCGGGGCCGGCTCGCCGAGTGGCTTGCCTTCGTTCGCAATGCCGGCTCGCAGACTCCGGGCATCGGCAAGGCCGACCTGCTGATCCTTTCGTCGCACGGATCCGGGAACGGCTCGTTGTCGGATGATCAGGGGCGGACCCTCTTTGTGCCGAATTCCACCACGGGTGAAGGCTTTGTGAGTTCGTCCGACTGGAATCTGGATGTGGATTGGGTGCTCCTGGCGTCGTGCAACCAGTTGACGCCCGACACCGCCGGCACGGGGGCGATCAACTGGAAGCGGGCCTTCACGTCGCCGGTCAAGCCGATCCACGGCCTGCTGGGGGCGTTCAAACCGGTGCCGGCCGACCTTCGCGGGGTCTATACCGATGTGTTCGGCGACATTGTCGAGGGAGTGGCAGTGCTTACGGCTTACCGGAAGGGCATGGAGCAAGCCGGGCTGAGTTGGGCGGCGCTTTACCAGCGGCGCAATGAGAATGAGACCTTCAACGCCCTGGAAGCGGATGCAGTGGAACTCCGGCCCGGAGACCTGCTCTACAACCGGGGCGGCCTGAATGCGCCGGAAGTCTGCGGCCGGGCGGATGTCGGAATCGCCCCGGTGCCCGCCGACGGATCAGCCGACGGGCTGAGGGTGTGGCCTTCCCTTTCGGTGCGGGTTGAGCCGCTGGTCACTTCCAACACGCCCGCCTTCCGGCAGCATCGGGTGGCGTCGGTGCGGAGCGATCTCGTGCACTGGAAACGGCCGGCGAAAGCGGAGCGGGAGGCGGGGTCGGCCGAGCAGGTGACAGAGTTGGCCGCGCAATTCCTCGCCCGCGAACTGCCGGATATCCCGTCGCTGCGGCTGGAGCAGGTCGCGCCGGAGATGATTGGGGAAGTGGGAGCCGATGGTGGAATTGCCGAGCGCACCAACCGCTGGACCGTTGCCTACCAGGCCTCCGTGGCCGGCGTGCCCCTGTGGCGTTCCCGGGTGCTGCTGCGGACGGATGCGGATGGGGTGGACCAGTTGGCGGGCAAGGCCCACTTCGTTGCTCTACCATCCGGGCCCGGCGAGCTGGCGCTGTCGCTCGCTGACGTGCTGCCCGCCGTCCGTGACCTCGCCGCCCAGCAAGGCTGGACCGACTTTTCCGTGGGCGGTTCCCAACTGCTCTACGCGGATCCGGCCACGTTGGCGAAGCCGGCGTCGCAGTCGCCCTCGAAGCTCACCGTGGAACCGTTGTGGCGCATCACTCTCGATCTTCGGCCCGCCGCCGGGGGCATCGCCCGCGACTATCGTTTCGTGTGGATTCACGCCCTGACCGGGAAACCCGTTTCCGTGACGACCTACTGACGCATGACCCGACCGAAAGCCATCCTGTGGAGCATCGCGCTGTGGCTTCTCGGCGTGGGCCTGCTCACGGCGGCCACGCCACTCACGACGCTCGAATACCGCATCACCGGGCAGGAGCTGCGCGTCTCGCCGGTCGCGGTATCGGTGCCGAAGGGCGTCGCGGGTTCGGTGAACGTCGAGCTGTCGGGGGTTGCACCGGAGGATCTGCTGCGGGTCAACACACTCATCGAGGCCACGTTGCGCGGACCCTCGGGACCGGCGCAGCGCGTGCTTGGCACGGTGGATCAACCGCTCGTGCTGCCGCCGCTGACCCTGGTGGGCGATTACCAGCTGGACGGCATCCGGCTCGCCCGGGTCGAAGGCACGAACCTGGTCACGGTGCTCGAGGGTTCGCCCGCGTCGGTGCCGGTGCGGGTGTTCGACGAGGTGCTGGTGTCGCGGGTCACGTCGCGCCCGCTCACGTCGGCGGAGATCGAGGAGAAGGGCATCTTCGTGGACGAGTCGAACTTCCGCGCGGTGGAGTTCGAGGTGGGCTTCGTCCTCGACGGCAGGACGGTTCCGATCCGGTTTCCCGTGGTGACGCCGCGCTTTCAGGAATCCACCGAGATCATCCCGGCCGCCGAACTGGAAGAGCGGCTCGCGCTCGCCGAGCTCATCAACCAGGACCTCACCTCGAAGGTCCAGTTGCCCGATGAACTCGGGTCAGCCCGCCTGAACATCCAGGTGCAGCCGGTGAATTTCCAGATGGTGGACGGTGGCGACGAAGGTCTCGGGCTGCAGATTCCGCCGATCCCGGCGCTAATGGTGATCCCGGGCAACATCGGCTTCCTGAACCAGTTCTTCAGCGTGCAGCTCTTCACCGAAAACGGTTCGCCGGTCGGTTCCGGTCTGAGCGTGGTGAACGTGCAGGCGGAACTGGTGTTGCCGACTGGCGCCGACCGGCTTCCCGCTTCCAGCTTCGAAAATCCCGGCGATGATCCGCTGCGCTTTGCCCGGGTGGGGCCGAACCGGGAAATCCAGAAGGTGCGCGGCGTCACCCGCGCCGGTCCGGACGGCGAATTCGGCACGGCAGATGACAATCCGCGGCTGCAGCCGGGCGAAGGCGGCCAGGCCGAGTTCCTGGTCGAGGGCCTGCAGGAAGGCCTGCACGTCATGGACGTGAAGCTTTCCGCCGATCTCGAAGGACTCGCGGCAGGCACCGTGAAGATCACCGGCAAGGCGGCCGGTTCGGTGCTGGTGCGCAATCCGAACTTCTCCCTCGCCTTCAGCCATCCACGAACGGTGCGGGCGGGCGAACCCTACGAGGCCAGCGCGACCATCTTGAACACCAGCCTCGTCCCGGCGAACCGCGTGCGCGTGACGCTGCCGGCGTCGTCGCTGAGCGGCGCGGTGTTCGAGGGTGACCAGCAGCCGACGGTGGAGCTGGGCGACCTGCTGCCCGGGCAGAGCGGGACGGCCCGCTTCCGGCTGCGTTCGCAGAAGACCGGTTCGATCAAGTTCTCCAACCTGACCACCAGCGAGGACTCCACCCGCGGCGCGTTCGTGCTGACGATGGGGGTGGATGAGCGTGGCGTCGCGCTGTCGCCGGACACGCTGCTGCTGCCGGACTTCGTGACGAACCTGCCGCCCGCCATCCGCATCGCTGCGGACCGCGTGCTGGGTCAGGCCATCAGCGTCGCCACAGCCGGCCGCGTGCCGGCCGGCGTGCAAGCCGTGCCGAAGTCGCTGGTGACCCGCCGCGCGCTGGATCTGGCCGAGGCCGGGCAACGCCTGCTCTACGGCGACGCGCTGCCGCGCACGTTGGCGGACCTGCTGCTCGACTGGCAGGGCGGCCGCGAATTCCAGGACGGCTGGGACCAAATCCTGCGCGAGACCGACGCGGGCCGCGAATGGCGCGAGGCGCTGATGGGCGAACTGGAAAAGCTGGCGCCGGGCCGCCTGGCTTCCCTGCTCGGCGAACTGGGGCCTGATCTTGCGGGCCGCGGCGAGGTGTGGCTGTTCGCCGGCTTTGCAGACGCGGCGGGCGAAGTCCGCTTCACCGTTGGCGGCACGACTGTGGACTCCGCCCGGAGCAGCCTGCCCGGCGCGCTGAGTTACGGCGGTCCGCGCGGCGGCTGGCTGGTCGTGCGACAGCCGGGTGCCGCGGGCACCGTCCGCTGGCGGCTGACCAACGCCGAACCGGCGCATCTGAACGTGCTCCAGGTCCGCACCAACGGCACCGGCCAGCGCTTCGATTGGACGCTGACGCGGGCGGACGGCTGCTTCCTGTGGGAACTGCAACCAGGTGATGCGACGCTGCGCGCGGATGCCACCTGCGCGGGGATCGCCGGGGACTCCTTCGCGGGCAATGTGACGGCGGTGCAGGAACTGCCCCCCGCGCTGATCTCGGCGCGGCAGGACCTGGCCGTGCTCGTCGGCCGGCCGGAGAAGCCCTGCTTCCTCCCCGACCTCCGGAACTATGCGAACGTCGCCGCAGTGCTGTTCTCCAAGCCGATGGCGGCGGAGGCGGTGAGCGTGGCGGCGGCCTACACATTGGAGAACGGCAACGGGGCCGCGTTCGTCCAAATCCAGCCGGGCGGGCGGGTGGCGTTGCTGACGATGCGCGAGCCGATCGGCGGGCTGGTGGCGCGCACGCTCTCGGTGGCTGCGTCGGTGACCGATCCGAGGGGCAACGCGCTGGCCGACCGCCTGCGTCCGGTGCTGGCCGACTACCGGGAGGGCGTGCAAATACGCGGCCGGGTCGTGCGGGGCGGTGGGGGCGGGGTGGCCGGTGTGCCGGTGACGCTGACCTACCACGACGAGTATGTGGCCGCCTTCGAATGCGCGCCGTGGGTGCGCAGGGTGTCGCAGGTGCGGACCGACGCAAACGGCGACTTCGCGTTCGACTTCATCCTGGCTGGCATCCCCTACGTGCTTTCGACCACTGACACCAGCGGGCTGAGCGTGGACGAAGTGCGGCTGGCCAACGAAAGCACGGTGGGTGGCGAGGTGCAGCGGCAACTGGCCCAGGCATTCCAGCAGCTCTTCGGCACCGCGTCGTCGGGTGGGGAATCCATCGCGAAGGTCGAGGCGGCGGACCGCGCGGTCTTCCGCGACGTGGTGGACGTCGCCTCCGCGCGCACCGGCACGCAGTTGCCGGTGGTGCTCACCTTCCGCGGGCGCGCCACGGTATCGGGCCGGGTGCTGGCGGCGGACGGCGTGGCGCCCGTGTCCGGGGCGGCGGTGAACCTGTTCCCTGACCCGGATTCGCGCGAACTGGGCCGCGGCGTCTTCAGCGACTCGGATGGCCGCTTCACCTTCCTCGGTGTGCCGCTGGGCGTCTTCTCGCTCGACGCTCAGGACACGACCGGCCGCCGGCGCATCGTGAGCGGGGCGCTCAACACGCCGGGTGAAATCCGGGACGTGTCGGTGGTTCTGAGTTCCGCCGTCGTGGAACTGGGAGCGTTGCGCGGCCGGGTGCTGGAACCGGACAACCTTACGCCGCACGCAGGGGCGCGGGTGTTCGTGCAGGTGGGCCAGAACGCCATCCGCGCCGTGACCGCGGGTGAGGACGGTTCCTGGGAAGCGGCGGACCTGCCGGTCGGCACCTACAATCTTGCGGCCGTCTCGCGCGACCAGCGGCGCCTCGGCAAACGTTCGCTGCTGACCGTGGCGGCCGGCGTCACCAACTTCGCGGACATTTCGCTCAACGGCACCGCCGTGGTGCGCGGCCGGGTGATCACTTCGGCCGGCGACCGCGGCGTGGCCAATGCCCTCGTCGCTGGTGGCGACGTGCTCGTCCGCACCGACGCGAACGGCTTCTTCACCGCGACCGGCGTCCCGGTGGGCCGGCGGACGATCAATGCCGGCGTGGAACGCACCGAGGAAGGCTTCGAGCCGAAGTCCGATCCGCCCTTCGATTTCCCGCGGTTCGGTTCGGCCCAGCTCGAAGTGCTCCCGGGCGACGACAATTTCGTGGTCATCCAACTGGGCGCATCGGCCCGGGTCACCGGCCGGGTGTTCGATGCCGCCGGCCGGCCCATGCCCGGGGCGATGATCTGCCAGCCGCAGGACGAAGGCTTCCTGTTCATCTATGCGGATGAGACGGGCCGCTTCACTTGGGAAAACCTGCCGGTGGGCAAACGCATTCAGATTTCCGTGCCTGCCGAAGCCCCGCCCATCAATGAAGTCGCCGTGCCCACTGCCGACGAGGTCCGGGCTGATCCCGCGGCGGCGCTGGCCAAAGCGTTGGAAGCGTTCATGGGGATCAACGATCCTTTCCTCAACGGGCTGGGGGCCGCGTTCAAGCCGAGTTCCCATGACGAGCATGCCGTGGTGCTGAATTTCGACGGCGAGTCGCGGGAACTCATCTTCCGCATGAAGCCCAAGGGGCGGATTGCCGGCCGGGTGCTGAACGGGCAGGGCGTGCCCATCGGCGCGGCCGTGCGGGTGACCGGCGAGGGGCTTTCGCCGAAGATGAGACCGACCACGGTGATCCGCGGCGACACCACCAGCGATCCCGCCACCGGCGAGTTCTCGGTCGAGGGCGTGGCGGTCGGGAACATCCAGGTGCAGGCGGCCTCGCCCTTCTTCCCGACGGTCATCTCGACATCCCTCAACACGACCTCCACCGAACGGGATGCCACGAACATCGTGCTCCAGTTCCCGCCGGCCCGGGAAGTCCAGGGGCGACTCGGTGGGCGGGTGTTCGAGCCCGACGGACTCACTCCTGTGGGCGCGGGCGTGAAGGTTGCGATCAGCTTCGGTGACCTGGTCATCGAGACGGAGGCGGACGGCCGTTTCGACACGCGCTTCGGCCTGCCTGCGCCGGCGCAATACACCGTGACGGTGACCAACCTCGTCAGCGGCCTGGTGGGCCGGGCGGTGGTGGCCGTGAATGCGACCGGCACGAACGCGGTGAAGAACTCGGTGGACGTGCGGCTGCTCGGCAAAGGTTCGCTGCTGGTTCGGGTGGAGAACTTCGACGGTTCGCCGGCGCCGGGCGCCCGGGTTGCCCTCACCGGCGGCGAATTCCCCCGGGACTCCGCCGAGGGCACCACGGCGGCTGATGGCACCGTGAACTTTGGCGGTCTATTCGAGGGCGGTTACGCGGTTGCCGCCGACACAATTTCCGGTGCCACCCGAATCTTCGGCCGGGCAGGGGTGACCGTGCCACGGGAGCAATCGGCCGGGGTGACGGTGCGGCTTCAGGCCACGGCCTCGTTGACCGGCCGTTACGTGCGCCGCGACGGCGTGACGCCGGTGCCGTTCGCCCAGGTGGCGATCGGCAAGCTCGGCTTTGTTCCGACGGATGCGGACGGACGCTTTGCGTTCACGGGCGTTCCGCTCGGCACCCACCGGCTGCTGAGCAACGATCCGGTGACCGGCCGCGCGGCGCAGCTCGATGTGGCCTTCAACCTGGGGGGCGAGACGCGTCAGGTGCTGCTGGTGGAAACCTCGCTGGGCACGCTGACCGGCGTGGTGGTGAACAGCGCCCGCAGCGGAACGCTGGCGGATGCCAAGGTCGAGCTGAGCGCCGGCGCTGATCGGCGAACGGTGACGACGGGCCCCGATGGGCGGTTCAGCTTTGCCAATCTCGCTGCAGGTGCCTTCCGGCTGACGGCCCTTGATGCGGCCCTGTCCCTGTCCGGCGAAGTGTCCGGGGTGCTGCCGGACAACGTGAGCGAACTGGACGTGGAAGTGGCCATCGAGCCCCGCGCCAGCGTGGTGATTCAGGTCTGGCGGGGTTCGACCAACGTGCCGGGCACCAACATCACTGTCGGGATCGGCGTGGGCGGCATTGCAGCCGTAGCCGACACGGATGACCGCGGACGCGCGACGTTTCCGAATCTCACCCTCGGCACTTATCTGCTCCAGGCTGTTTCCAAGCTGCCCGCGGACAGCCGCAACGGCCTTTCACTGCCGCGCGTGATGGCCCTGCTCTCGCCGGGTCCCAACCCCGACTTTGAACTCACCCTGCCCGGCACCGGCGAAGTTGCCGGACGTGTATTGGCGAGCGACGGCGCGACCCCGGTGAGCAACGCGGTCGTGACGCTCGCGATGCGGGATGCGCCGTTCTTCAATGTCACCGAAGTCGGCCTGTCCGCGGCGGACGGCACCTTCCGTTTCGGGAACATTGCGGTGGGCCGTTACACGGTGCGCGTGCAGCAGGCCAGCCTGGCGGCCCAGGCGGATGGC